>JAYFQJ010000139.1:0-37074 GCA_034927165.1 Oscillospiraceae bacterium | reverse complement strand
CCTGTCGCCGGGACCGTATGCGGCGCGCCGCCGCAGAAGCCGAGGATAAGTCCGGCGCACAACAGCAGCGTGGCCGCCGGAAGCCATGCGGACAAGCGACCGGGGGCGAGCGCGCCGAAGCAGACGCCCAGCGCGCCGGCGCTGACAAAGACGCCGCTCCGGTACAGCTTTCCGCCGGCGCGCGTCAGCGCGTCGATGCCGCCCGCGACATGGAAGCACGCGTTGCCTAGCGCGCACAGCAGCAGGGCCGCCCAGACAAAGCGGCGCAGCAGCAGGGCCGCCAGCACCAGCGCACAGCCCGCCGCGCCGACGGGGCCGTCGTGATGCGCGTCGGCGTAAGCGCCGGTCAGCGGCTGCAGACCGAAGGCGACGCTGTTGTACAGCAGAATGCCGACAGCCGCAGTCTGCGTCTGAAAGGAGGGGATAAAGGAGCCGTAAAGGATATAAAAGCAGCAGAAATCGACGCAGAAATGCGAGAAGGTCCAGACAGGCAGCGTCAGCGACGCGGAAAATGATTTTCGGTATAGACCGTGCACGATCTCATCTCCTTTACAGGCAGTCTGACAGAAAAACGCGGTAGGCCGTCGGCAGTGCATAGCGCGCGCGGATATCCGCCGGCGTTTCCCAGACAAAGCGGTCGTCCCGCGCGCCGCAGGAGACGAGATAACCGCGCATATCCCACTCGACGTGCGTGAACAGGTGCCGCCGCGGGGGCAGCGCCGCGATCGACAGCGGCCGCACGCCCCACGCCGCCGCCGCTTGCAGTGCGGCGTCCGCATCAAGCACGCCGACGGCGTCGGGCAGCTGCCACAAGCCGCGCAGCAGACCGCTGTCCGGCCGCCGCGTCAACGCGAGGCAGTCTCCGCACCGCAGCAGAAGGACCGTTCTGTCCTCCGCGCGGCGCGGCTTCTTTTTCGGGCGCACGGGCAGCAGCGTCTGCGTGCCGCTTTTTGCGGCAAAGCAGAAGTCCGCCGCGGGACAGACCGCGCAGCGGGGACTCTGCGGCGTGCAGACCGTCGCGCCAAGCTCCATGAGCGCCTGCGTAAAGGCGCCGCGCCGTCCCCTTTCAGGATACACCGCCTTCAGCCGCGCGGCGGCGCGCCGCTTCACCGCGTCCCCGTCCACGGGCGTGGTGTCCTCGGTGATGCGCGCCAAAATGCGCAGCACGTTGCCGTCGACTGCGGGCGTCGGCTGCTCGAAGCAGATGGACGCGACGGCGCCGGCGGTGTATTCGCCGACGCCCGGCAGCGCGCGGATGTCCTCAAAGCCGATCGGAAAATCCCCGCCATACTGTTCCGTGATGATCCGCGCCGCCTTTTGCAGGTTGCGCGCGCGGGTATAGTAGCCGAGCCCCTCCCACAGCTTGAGCAGCTGCTGCTCGGGAGCCTGCGCGAGCGCGCGTATCGTCGGCAGCGCCGCAAGGAAGCGCAGATAATATGCCGTCGCCGCCTCCACCCGCGTCTGCTGCAGCATGATCTCCGACAGCCACACGCGGTAGGGCTCGGTGTTTTCCCGCCACGGCAGCGCCCGCGCGTTCGCGCCGTACCACGGCAGCAGCGCGCCGGGCAGTTTTTCGTATTGTGCGCCGACGGCGGTCTCGTCGTGCGCGGAAAATGCAGCGTCCGTCATAAAGCCCCCGACAAAATATACAGATTGTTATATTGAAACAAAAATAAACAAAAATTGGCGCAGGCTTGCAGAGCCTGCACCAATTATAGCATATTCAGAGGGTCAGAGCGTACGGATCGCCTCGAGGGGGGAAAGCTTCATCGCGCGCGACGCGGGGGAGATGCCGGCGACCATGCCGACGACGACCGCGAAGCCCATGCCGACGAGCGCGAGCCACGCGGGGATGATGGAGATACTCTGTCCCCCGCCGATGAGCATATTGACCGCCGTCGACAGCAGATAGCTCAGCGCGACGCCGAGCGCGCCGCCGCCGAAGCCGATGAGCCCCGCCTCCATGAGAAACATGGTGCGGATGTTGCGCAGCGAGCAGCCCAGCACCTTGAAGATGCCGATCTCCTTCGTGCGCTCGAAGATGCTCATGAGCATGGTGTTGGTGATACCGATGGCGGCGACGATGAGCGAGACGCTGCCGATGCCCGCGAGGATGTACTGGATCGTCCGCGACTGCTCCTGCATGGATTTGAGATAATCCACCTCGCTTTGTGCCTGATAGCCCATATCGGTGAGCTGCTTTTGCACCGCTGTCACGTTGTCGATGTCGTCCACGACGACGTAGGCCTGCTCAAAGCGCATGGGGGTGACGGGCTTTCCGTTTTTGTCGGTCGACTGGTTGGGCCACGCGTTCTTTTTGAACATTTTGGTGAACAGCTCGCTGACGGCGTCATAATCGCAGTAGATGTTGTAATCGAACTGGGAGTAGCCGTACTGGCTGTCGTCGGCGGATCCGGCGACGGCTGCGACCGTCATCTGATATTTTTTCGGCGCTGCGCCGCTGCCGTTCTGCGCATTGTAGTAGGCGTTGACGTCGTAAATGATGTAGATGGGGTCGCTCGCGACGTCGACGTTCGGCGGCGTGACGGTGCCGTCCTCACTGTAGTAGCCGCCCATGTAGCCGCCGTTGCTGTTGGAGTCGTAGAAATTGTAGCCGACCTGCTTGCCGACGATAAAGCTGATGGGGTCGCCCGCGAGCGGCAGCGAACCGCTGCGCAGCGGGATGCCGAAGCGCTCGAGCAGATCATGCGAGACGGCGTTTACCTGCGTCTGCGTCTCATACTTTCCGGATTTCAGCAGCACGCTGAAGCTGTACTGCGGCGAGGTGCACACGACGTGCTCGAGCGCGGCGAAGCTCTCGATCGTATCGGCGGTCAGCGCCGTGTCGGATTTTGCGCTGCTGTCCCACATACTGTAGTCGTAGACGGTGATCATCGTCAGCGTCGAGCTCGATTGGATCTGCTGCATATAAGAGTAGTTGAGACCGATGCCCAGCGACATCATCACGACGATGGACGCCGTTCCGATCATGACGCCGAGCACGGTCAGCGCGGTGCGCAGCTTGCGGCGCACGAGGTTGCCGAAGCTGAACCGCAGCAGCTCAAACCAGTTCATACGCGGGCTTCCTCGTCCTGCAGCTCGCGGTCAAGGCGCTCCGCCTCCAGGCGATCGCGCTTTTTCTGCGCCTGGAGCTTTTTCTTTTTGCGGCGGTTGAGGAAGAAGACGAGCGCGGCGACCGCAAGCAGCGCGACGGCGAGGAGGATCCAGAGCGTCGCACCGCCGCCCGACTGCTGCGTCGGGTCGGTGGAGGGATCGACGACGGGGTCGACCGTGCGCTCGCTCGCGAACGCGGTCGTCGTATCGCTGTAGGTGAATTTTTCGCCCGTTTCGTCCTCATAGGTGACGAGCATGGTGATGTCGCCCGTGCCCTCTGCGAGCGCGCTGAGGTAGACGTCGACGGAGCCGGACGCGCCCGACTGGATGTTGCCGAGATACTGCTCGCCGTCCGCAAAGGTGCCGGATTTGTCGGTAAATGCGGCGTTGACATTGTAGAGGGTGGATTTCCCGGTGTTGTTGACGCTCGCCATGACGTTGAGATCCTGCCCGACGAACAGGTCGCTCGAGGAGGTCTGGATCTTGGAGACCTGTACCTTCGGCACCTGCTTTACCGGGATGGAGATGACCTCGGTGTCGGAGACGGGGTCCTTGAGACCCGCGTCGTAGGACAGCGCGAAGGTCGCGCTGTAGGAGCCCGGAGCCGCGTCCGCCTTTGCGTGCAGCTTGATGGATTTTGTCGCCGTGGCCTTGGGACCGAGCGCGTCAATGTACAGCGTCGAGGAGCCGGAGACGGGGTTAAAGGTGCCGTCCGAGCTGATGGCGGCCTTTATGTTGCTGGCCGTTGCGTCGCCGGAGGTGTTCTGGAAGGTCACGTTGAGGGTGAAGTCCTCGCCGGCGACCACCTGCGACGGATTGGTCGAGGAGGCCGTGACGATGACCTTCGGCGTCGTCCCGCCGCCGCCCGAGGCGGAGGCGGTCTTGACGAGGACGGGAAGCGTAACGGTTTCCTCATAGTCATTACTTCCGTCGCTGTACTTTATAATGAAATTTATATTGTAGTATCCTTGCTCTGCATCGCCGCGGCAGCGAAGACTATTCATTTCATAGGTAAAAACTTGATTCTGGGAGATGCTGGTGGAATATGTTCCAGTTGCCGGATCAAAAAAATCCTTGAGGTAATTAAGGCTTGAAACCTCAAAGGGATAAACACTCAAATCTGTGTTTGTTTTCATTTCGACAGATTTAATTATAAAAGTTTGACCGGTAATATTCTTAAATACGGCAGTTCCGCTGAAGTAACTCCCTGCATTAACCGAAGGTGTTCCGGTAAGCGAATTTGTTACGGAACTATCCGTTGTGAGTATGAAATTCCCTGTGGTAATCCCGCTCGTCGCCCCCGCCGCGGGCGCGAACGCGCATAGGAGCAAAAGAATGACGCCCAGTGTGCTCAGCAGTTTTTTCATTTCAATGCAATCCCCCTGTTTTTGCCGTATTCTGTGATCTCTTCTTTTGTGATGCGCCCGTCGCTCAAAAAGATGATGCGGTCGGTGCGCTGAGAAAGCGGCAGGTCGTGCGTCACCATGACGACGGTCTGGCCGTTTTTGTCGACGATGCTGCGCAGCAGGTCCATGATCTCCGCGCCGTTGCGGCTGTCGAGGTTGCCTGTCGGCTCGTCGGCAAAGATGATCTTCGGGTCGACGACGAGCGCGCGCGCGATGCCCACGCGCTGCTGCTGCCCGCCCGACATCTGCATCGGCCGGTGGTCGGCGTGGGAGGACAGGCCGACAATATCGAGCATCCGCCGCGCCGCCTCGTCCCGCGCCGCGCGCGACACGCCGCGAAAGGACAGCGGCAGCGCCACGTTCTCCGCCGCCGTCATCGTCGGGATGAGGTTGAAGGACTGAAAGACGAAGCCGACGTTGTCCCGCCGGAAGTTGACAAGCTCGCCTTCATCCATCTCGTCGATGCGCTCGCCCGCTATGGTGATGGCGCCGGCGGACACCGGCTCGAGCCCGGCGAGCATATTGAGCAGCGTGGACTTGCCCGAGCCGCTCGCGCCGGTGATCGCTACGAACTCGCCGGCGCCCACCGTGAAGGTGACCCCCGCGAGCGCGTGTACGCTCGTCTCGCCGATCCGGTAGATCTTATGTACTTTTTGTGCGCTGATGATCTGTGTCATGGCAGCTCCTGCTGTAAAAAAATAGGGGTTGCAGTGCAACCCCCGTCTTCGTAGGATATGAATCCGCTGTCTGTATAGTGGCGGCGGATACGCGGTTTGTTGCAGCTCAGTGAATGCGGTCTTCCTTGCAGTGATACTCCACGCCGCAGTCGTACCGGACGGTCTCCGGGGGCGTCTCGAGCAGCTCCGGATTTTTCAGCACCTTGTCGATGACCTTGAAGGCCATCGAGTAGACCGCGCCCGCGCACACGCGCTCATCGGTCGTCACCGCCAGCGGGTACATCCGCTTTACACGGATCTTTCCCTCGCTGTTGACGGCGACCTGGTTGACCTTGTTGCCCATGCCGATAAAGACCGTCGTCGTGCCGAAATTGTACAGGTGATGGTGCAGATGGTTCATGCCGATGGAGGCCATGTTGGTGATGAACATACTCGTGTGGAAGGGGGACGCGTCGATGATGGCGTGGGGCATCAGACCCAGACGATCCATGAATTTAAGAATGCCGACGCCGACGCTCAGCAGACCGGGGACGCCGATGAGCGCGTGCGCGACCTTGTCTGTCTTGTTGTTGGTCGACAGCTGGCGGTTGCGTTCGATGGTCTCCTCTACCTTGCGCGACACGTCGTAGATGGTATCGGCAGGATCAAAGTAGATCTTTACGGTCGTCTCGAGAAAATCGGTCATGCTGTTGATCTTGAGCATCGCGAAGGAGACGCAAAGCTCCTTGCGGGCGTACTGCGTGCGTCCGACGACGAAGCGGTTGATCTCGGGGTACTGGGACACCGCGCGCACATAGGCGGCGATGAACAGCGCCATCTTGGAGATGTTCTGCCCCTCGCGGTGCTTGCGGTGGATGTAATCGTCGATGATCTCGCTGTCGGCGAACTGCGTACAAAAGCACATGGAGTCCACGCGCTCCGTCATTATGTAGGGTACAACGCGGGTGATGGGATCAACATGCTTGCCGACCGCACGCCCCTCCGGTCTTCTTCCGAACATATATGGTATTCCTCCTGTTTCAGTCCGCGGATTTGCCGCACCGCGGAGTCTGGTTAAACATAACACGTTCTAAAAAAGATGTCAATCGGGCGCCCGTTTCGATCGTTATGTTGATAAAACGACAGGGCGCCCGGTTTTTCTTCAAAATCTCGCCGCCGGCTCGTAATGCTCGAAGATGACGGCGTCCTGCGTCTTTTCGAGCTCCGCTTGCCGCTCCGGCGTGCGGCAGGTCCACGCGACGCTCAGCGCGCCGAGCTTTTGGGCGATGCGCAGCGGCAGGCCGATGTCCTGCTCGCGGTAGGCGATGAAATGCGGGCGCGTGAGCACGTTGGAGCACAGCTTGTCGATGAGAAAAGCGGCGAGCGTATTGATGGAGCCCTTCCAGACGCGCCAGCCGTTGACGAGCTGGCCGCGCACGACGTCCGGCGCGTTCTTTTTGAACCAGCGCACGGCCGCCGGATGGAAGCTCTCGACGCACCAGTCGCCCTTGTATGCGCGCAGCTGCCGCAGCGTTTCTGCGCAGACCTCGTAATACCAGCCGCAGTCGATGCCCTCCGCCTTCACCTCGACGATGAGCGGACCGCGCCCCGCGACGGTCGCGAGCACCTCGCTGAACAGCGGGACCGTCTCCCCGCTGCTGAACAGCGGGATCTGCTTCGCCGTGTCGTAGGAGACCTCCCAGACCTTTTTGTCGACGCCGCTCGAGCGCTTGTAGTCGTTGTCGTGGAAGACGATGAGCTTTTTGTCCGACGTGAACTGCACGTCCAGCTCGCAGCCGTAGCCGCCGCGCATGGCCGCTTCGAAGGCCGGCAGCGTGTTTTCCGGGCGCTCAGACGCGTTGTCATACAGGCCGCGGTGCGCATAATTGCGGTGCGAAAAGCGCGCGCGATCCTCTGCGGACACCCGCGCCGGGAAGATCAAAAACAGATACAGCAGGATCAGCAGGATAACGATCAGCAGACAGATCATTGCATTCGCCTCTCAATTCAGAATGACGCCGCTCAGCGGCCGTTGAATCTTTTGTCGCACAGCAGCAGCAGCGCGACGGTCTTCGCGTCCCGGATCTCGCCCGAGAGCACCCGCGCGACCGCCTCGTCCAGCGGCTGGCTGTAGCAGCGCAGGAACTCGTCCTCATCGAGCTGCATCGCGCCGGCGTGGAGGCCCGTTGCGATATACATATGCAGAACCTCGTCGGAAAAGCCCGGAGAGGGGTAGATCGCGCCGACGCGCTCGATGCTGTCGGCGGTGAAGCCCGTCTCCTCGCGCAGCTCCCGGGCGGCGGCGGGATCGGGCGCCTCGCCGCGCTCGAGCTTGCCCGCGGGCAGCTCGGTGACAGTCTGCATGAACGGATAGCGGAACTGATCCACCAGCCACACGTTCTTTTCTTTATCCACCGCGGCGATGCAGACGCCGCCCGGATGCTCCACCACCTCGCGCAGCGCGCGCTTGCCGTTGTGCAGCAGCGCCGTGTCCCTGCGCACGCGGAGGATGCGCCCGTCAAAGACGATCTCGCTGCGCTCCTGTGTCTCTTGAAATTCCATATTCGCCCCCGTCTGTTTCTTTTAAAGTATAACATAAACGGCGCGGCAGTACTTCATTTTTTTCAGCGGGCGCACATAGAATTTTATAAAGGAAGGGAAGGAAAGAGCTATGGAAGAAATTTTCAAGGATCCGGCGCGTGCGGGCGCCGAGGATATCGGCTGCGCGCTGCGCGCGCTTGCGCGGGACTACCCCTTCATGCATCTGACGACCATCGGCAGCTCGGTGTGCGGCCGGCCGCTGTGGGCGCTCGAGGTCGGCGCGATGCACAATCCGGCGCTCTTCGTGGGCGGCACGCACGGCATGGAGTGGCCGTCGGTGCTGTGCGCGCTGAAGCTCGCGCGGCAGACGGCGGAGATATTTGAAGCGGACGGCGCGGTCGCCGGCGTCACGCTCAGCGATACGCTGCGTCTGCGCGGCGCTGTTTTTATCCCGCTGCTCAACCCCGACGGCTATGAGCTGCGGCGGCGGGGCACGGCCGCGCTCGCGGACGGCGGGCGGCACGCCGGGCGTTTTTGCGACGCAGATTACCGCTTCTGGCAGGCAAACGCCCGGGGCGTCGATCTCAACCGTAATTTTTCCGCGGGCTTCGCAAAAGCGCACCGCGCCGCCGCAGGTCTCGGGGTTCGCCGTCCGGCGCCGACGCGCTACGGCGGACCGTTCCCCTTCTCCGAGCCGGAGACGCGCGCCGTGCGCGGCGCATGCGCGAAATACCGGCCCCGCGTCCTGTACGCGCTGCATTCGCAGGGGGAGGAGATCTACTGGCGCTACGGCGAGCGGTGTCCGGCGGGCGGGGAGTACATCGCGCGCACGCTCGCCTCGCTGTCGGGGTATGCGCTCGCCGAGCCGGAGCCCGTCGCGGTCGGCGCCGGCTTGAAGGACTGGTTCATACAGCGCTACGACCGGCCGGGCTTCACAGTCGAGCTGGGTCTCGGCCGTAACCCGCTGCCGTACGAAGATTTTGCGGCGATCTATGAAAAGGTGCGCAAGGCGCTGTTTGTCGGGATGATCATCTGAGAGGGCGCGGCGGCGGAGGATCGCGCCGGCGAAGTTTTCAAAGGCGGCGTTCATGGCTCTCATGACCGCCGCCTTTTACATTCGATAAGAGTTGGAGTCCCCGACAAGATCGTGCGACCGGGACGCATTTTGTCACGGTGAGGCTGCGGCAGCAGTTCATTGCGGCATAAGAGCGGCGGAACAGATCGTTTATATAATCTTTGGAAGACTTGGAATAGGATCTGCCTTTTCCCAATAAAACCTCGCAAAATATGTTGACAAGTAAACTTTGCAATACTATAATTATGACAATAAAACTTGTCAGGAGGTTTTATAATGGAAAAAGAAGATATACTTGAAAAGAGCAGAAGCGAAAACAAGGGTGCAGACGAATTGGAGCTTTCTGTAATGGCGGCGGCAGGAAAACTGGCAGCTAAAATCAGCATGACGGTATGCTGTTTGATCGCTGTATTGCAGGTGATTTTTACAGACTCGATCAGCTATGAAAGCTGGATGATTTATTTCAGCATTTTAGGTACAATGTTTATAGTAAAATACATTAAGCTGCACAAAAAGCATGAATTGGCACTGTCGATTCTTTATTCCGCAATGTTCATTTTCTTTACAGTGTTGTTTGCTATCAGACTGGTCGGGTGAGCCAATGGAAGATAAGCTGATTCTAAAGAACAGATTGAGAGAGGTACGCTCTGCAAAAAAGCTGTCTCAATCACAGTTGGCAGAAATGGTCGGTGTCTCCCGAAATACAATCAGTTCTATTGAAACAGGGCAATTCAATCCGACTGCGAAGCTTGCCCTTGTTCTCTGTATTGCATTAGACCGAAAGTTTGAAGATTTGTTTTTCTTTGACTGAGAATGTGAGCATAACACGAAATCAGGGTATCGCCGTTTACAACGGCGATACCCTGAAGCATACGTCTCGGCGGGGTGCTGCCGGGGACTCGCTGAGGAGCGCGGCTCACTGCCCCGCTCTTTTTCTGTGCAGGATCGTGTAGCCCTCGATGAAGCGGAACATCTCGCGCCCGTCGAGCGGTGAAAGCAGATAGTTTTCTCCCGCGCCGGGCACATCGATCCCGCGCAGACCCGCGTTGTGGGTGAGCGTGGTCTGGTGCTCATACAGCGCGCCCGCCTCAAACGGCGCGCCGTCCTTCGTTCCTTTAAAATGAATGCCCGCGGCGTCCAGCGTCATCTCGCCCTCGCCGCAGCGGGTATAGCCGTGGCGCCCCTCCACCGTTTTGTGCAGGATGCAGGGGGAGGAAAAAGGGAGCCCGCCCGCGTCGATCTCGTCTTCGAGCGCGCGCTGCTCATAGCGGAACCATGCGCTGACGCTGTCGAAGACAGGCGCTTCCCCGTCCGGCCGCACAAAGAAACCGCAGCGGTCGAGCGCGACGGTATAACCGCACTTTTCGCACACGAGCCGGTCCCCCTGCGCGCACATGGCGCGGTCACGGCCGCACTTCGGGCAGCGGTAGAGCACCGTCTCGAGTCCCTGCGCCGTGCGCGGCCGGCGCGAAGGGATCATCCGCTCGCGCTGCCATTCGTAATCGTCGTAGCGCAGCGCCGCAAGCACCGCCCTGCCGACCTCGTCCACGTCGGCGCGCGCGAGCTGCTCGGGCGTGAACAGCACCCGCGCGCTCCACTCGACGCGGGCGGGGAACTTCTTTCCGCAGGCCCATTTGGGAAAGCTCAGATAGTTGCCGCGCACCGACGCGACGGCCGTCGTCACACCGAGCTTTTTGACGAGCTTCGCGATGGACGGATCGATGGCGTTCGTCGCGCCGGAGTAGCAGACCTGCCCCTCCGGAAAGATGCAGACGTCGCCGCCGCGGTGAACGACCTCGAGTACGCTCTTGATGGCGCCCGCGTCCGGCACGAACTGCTTTTTGGGGATGCAGCCCATCAGCCGCAGCGTGCGCGCGAGCAGGGTGCTGTGATAAAAATAGGTGGTGACCATGAAGTTGAATCTTCTCGGGCGGCAGCCGATCGCGCACAGCAAAAAATCATAGTTGCTCTCGTGGTTGCAAAGCAGCAGCAGCGGGCCCTTGACGTCCCGGACGCCGCTGCGGTCGATGCGCAGTCCGTAAAACAGGGTGAACCATATGCGGGTGCAAAATGTCGCGAGTCCGTAAAGAAATGCGCACGGCTTTCGCACACGGTTTTTTCCTTCAGCTCTTGCCAAATCTGTCAATCCCCTATATAGTTAAGTGTGTTAAAATCTGTTATAATAGTAACACATAAATTCCCCTGTGGAAAGAGCGGTTTCAAAGGAGATCTCGTCGTTGAAGAACAGCTTGAAAATAGGAACTTGTTTTGTTTGTCTCATTCTGCTCGCCGCGCTGTGCGGCTGCGCGCTCACGGGCAGCGCCACCGGCTCGGCGGAGGGGTATAACGGAACGCTCGTGCTGCGCGCTGAGCGCGACGGCGACAATTTTGTGCTGACCGTAAAGAAATCCGTTGAGACCGCAGGCATCGGCTCGCTCGCGCTCGACCGGCTGCTCGCAGACATGAACGAGCGGCAAAGCCTCGCGCCCGACGTCGTTTCCGGCGCGACACAGACGAGCGCCGCCGCCGTTGAAGCGGCGACCAAGGCCGTCAAGGCGCTGGGCATGGATGCACAGGCGCTTGCGGAGCGCGTCAATTTTAACGAGGTGCTGGAAAAGGAATACGACTGCGACGTCCTCGTTATCGGCGCGGGCGGCGCGGGACTGACCACAGCCATCGCCGCGGCGGAGCGCGGCGCCAAGGTCATCGTGCTGGAAAAAATGGGCGTTGCGGGCGGCTCCACCGCGCGCAGCGACGGCAAGATCATGGCGGCGGGGACATCCGTCCAAAAGGACGCGCTGATCGTCGATTCCAGCTCGAGCCTCGGCAGCTTTTTATTCAGCTACGCCTACGACGATGCGGACAGCACCCGCGTGCTCGATCTCGCGCAGCACACGGCCGCCAACCTTGACCTGCTCACAAAGCTCGGCGTGCGCTTCTCTCAGAAGCTGCTGGCGACCTATCCCGGGCAGGAGCCGACGCGTGTGCATCTCGTCACAAGCAGTGACGGCTCGGCGGGCGGCGGCTATCTCATAGAGCCGCTGCTGCGTGCGGCGAACGCCTACGGCGTGACGATTTTGTATGAAACACAGGCGGTCGAGCTGCTGTCAACAGCGGCCTTCACCGTGACGGGCGCGCGCGCGCGGGAGACGGGCGGCAGCATCGTCAACGTGCACGCGGACGCGACCGTTCTCGCGACGGGCGGCTATGACCGCGACGCCGAGCTGTTTTTCTCTCTTGCGGGCGCGGACACGGAAAAAGCAGTCTCCATGACGGCGCTCGGCAGCACCGGAGACGGCGTGGGGCTCGCGAAAAGCGTGGGCGGCGCGGTGATCGACGGCGCGCCTATCGCAACGCTCAAGGATTATTACGCAGACACCGACGGGAGCTGCGGTCTGCTCGTGACGCCCAAGGGCGCGCGCTTCTGCAACGAGGACGCGCGGGACTTCACGGTCAGCGGCAGACTGTTTGAAGCGGGCGGCGGCTATGCTTACGCCGTTTTCGACGCAAAGAGCGCGACGGGCAAGGTGAAGAGCGCCGCCGCGAACGGCTATGTGTATGAGGCGGATACGCTTGAGGCGCTCGCCTCGGCGCTCGGCGCGCCGGCACTTGTTTCCACGGTCGACAGCTACAACAAGCTGTGCGCGGCGGGCGAGGATACCCAGTTTGGGAAAAGCGCGAGCTATCTGAAGGCCATTGAAACCGGGCCGTTTTACGCGGTCCCCTATCTGCCGACCGTTTACGGGACGACGGGCGGCCTGCTGACCAATATCAGCTGCGCGGTCGTGCAGGCGGACGGCGACGCCATAGAGGGGATGTACGCGGCGGGCGAGCTTATCAACGGCGTCTATTTCGACGAGGAATTTCCCGGCTTCGGCGCGTCGCTCGCGCAGGTGATCGAAACGGGGCGGCTCGCCGGCGAGCACGCAGCGAGCTATGCGGGCAGCGTGCAGGCAAAGCGCGCGGCGCAGCAGCTTGAGAATGAGGCCAACGAGGAAGCGCCGCTTGAAGAGGCGAAATACAAGGGCTATTATTGATGACAATAAAAAACAGGCGTCGGCAGTCGACGCCTGTTTTTTGCCGTTTACTCTCTTTTGGCGATCGTGGCCGCGCCGTTGTCGATCAGCTCAATGAACGCGACGATGTAGTCGGAGCCGCGGCTGATGAGGATGCCGGACAGGATCTCACCCAGGATCGTCTGCAGCGTCGTGGCCTCGGAGAGCACGAACAGATCGATCTTGTACACCAGCGCGGCGGTGACGCCCAGCAGGATCGCAAGCACCGTCTGCCACTGGATCTTCCGGTCGACGACGATCGTTTTCAGATACGCGACGACCGCCTCCAGAACGATCGCAAGAAAAAGGACGATATACCATTTCATAGCACTCACCTCCGGTTCCATTGTATGCGCGGCCGCGCGATCGGTGCGCGCAAATGTTTCTCTCGACAAGCAGCCCCTTTGATGTTAATATATTAGCATATGCGATAATGAGTAACGGAGGTTATTTATGGATATTTCTGAGCTAAAGCGCAAGTGCACCAAAGTTCGTATTGATGTCGTCAATATGATCGCAAACGCCCACAGCGGGCATCCGGGCGGAAGCCTTTCGGCGACCGAGATCTTCGTCGCGCTGTTCAATACGCAGCTGCGCGTCGACCCGAAGCGTCCCGACGACCCCGACCGCGACCGCTTTGTCCTCAGCAAGGGACACTGCGCGCCGGCGTATTACGCGACGCTGTGCGACCGGGGATTTTTCCCGCGCGAGGAGCTGATGTCTCTGCGCAAGGCGGGCGGTATGCTGCAGGGACATCCGGTGCCCGGTCACATCCCCGGCGTAGACGCCGCGACGGGCAGCCTCGGCCAGGGCCTCTCCATCGGCGCGGGCATGGCGCTGGGCGCAAAGCTGCGCAAGAGCGATATCAGGGTCTATGTGCTGTGCGGCGACGGCGAGATCGACGAGGGCATGATTTGGGAAGCGTCGATGGCGTGCGCCCATTATAAGCTGGACAACCTCACGCTGATCGTCGACAACAACGGTATGCAGATCGACGGGCGCAACGATGAAGTTATGAGCCTTGGCAACATCAACGCCAAATTCACGGCGTTCGGCTTCGACGTGCTCGAGCTGCCGGACGGAAACGATATCGAAGCGGTCATCAGAGCGCTCGAAACCAAGACGACCCCCGGAAAGCCCAAGTGCATCCTCGCGCACACCGTCAAGGGCAAGGGCGTATCTTTCATGGAAAATCAGGTCGGCTGGCACGGCAAGGCTCCCAATGAGGAGCAGCGCGCGCAGGCCGTCGCGGAACTGGAGGCGCAGCTATGAGTGAAGCAATCGCGACCCGCATCGCCTACGGCGAAACGCTCGCCGAGCTTGGGCGGGAGAATGAAAAGATCGTCGTGCTCGACGCCGACGTATCCACTGCGACCATGACTCTCACCTTTAAAAAGGAATTCCCCGACCGCTTTTTTGACTGCGGTATCGCCGAATGCGATATGGCCGGCATCAGCGCCGGCCTGTCGACGATGGGATTTATCCCGTTTTTCAGCAGCTTCGCCATCTTCGGAACCGGCCGCTGTTACGAGATCATCCGCAACGCCATCGGCTATCCGCATTTCAACGTCAAGATCGCGTGTACCCACGCGGGCATCACGGTCGGCGAGGATGGCTCGTCCCACCAGTCCTTTGAGGATATCGCGCTCATGCGCGGCATTCCCGGGATGACGGTGCTCGTGCCGGGCGACGCGACGGAGACGCGCAAAGCGATCCGCGCGGCGGCGGCCATCGACGGCCCCGTTTACATTCGTATGTCCCGCGCGCCTGCGCCCGTGCTGCCCGACGCGCCCTTTGAAGTCGGCAAAGCAAACGTGCTGCGCGAGGGAAGGGACGGCGTGATCTT
The DNA here is from genome assembly GCA_034927165.1 of Oscillospiraceae bacterium. Taxonomy (GTDB): domain Bacteria; phylum Bacillota; class Clostridia; order Oscillospirales; family Ruminococcaceae; genus JAYFNU01. The sequence continues at coordinate 22,381 of JAYFQJ010000139.1, read as the reverse complement.
TACCTGCGGATTTATGCTGCACATCGCGCTCGAGACGGCTGCGGCGCTCGCGCAGAAGGGTCTTGACATCTCCGTGGTAAATATCCACACCATCAAGCCCATCGACAGCGAGACGATCCTCAAGTATGCGCGCAGCTGCAAAAAGGTGCTCACGCTCGAGGAGCACAGCGTCATCGGCGGGCTCGGTACGGCGGTGAGCGAGGTGCTCATCGGCAACGGCGACTTTAAGTTCAAAAAGCTCGGCATCGAGGATCGCTTCGGCGAGTCCGGCAGCTGGAAGGATCTGCTCGACATATTCGAGCTGTCGACCGACGCCGTCACGAAAAAAGCGGAAGTATTCTTTAAGTAAGCTATATAAAAAGAGCGGCGGGATTGTCCCGCCGCTCTTTTTGTCCGCCGTCGTACGCCCATCATTTCCGGGAGGACAAATAGCACTTGTAAAACGCAACGGAGAAGATCATCGCCGCCGCGCACAGAACGCACAGCGTGATCGCCAGCCACTGCGGCAGAAACGCCGTCGTGCGGAACAGCCAGATGAGCCAGCCGAGACCGCCGACCGCCGCAAGCAACAGCGCAGTCGCCGGAAAAGCGCGCAGCGCCCTTTTCCAGCGGCTCCCGGGGTGGTTTTTGATTTCCGCGCTCATGGGGTCCCTCCGTTACGCGCGCTCGAGCGCGGTGATCTTATCTACGCGGCGCTGGTGGCGCCCGCCTTCAAATTCTGTATCGAGAAACAGATCGACGAGCTCCGCCGCCGTGCCGGGACCGACCACGCGCCCGCCCAGACACAGCGCGTTCGCATCGTTGTGCAAGCGGCTGTATTTCGCTGAAAAGTGCTCCGAGCACGCACACGCGCGGATGCCCTTTATCTTGTTCGCCGCCATAGAGATGCCGATGCCGGTGCCGCAGAAAAGCAGAGCCTTTTCGCACTCTCCCGCGACGACTGCGTCGCACGCGAGCTTCGCATAATCCGGATAATCACACGACGCGCAGTCAAACGTGCCGAAGTCCCTGTAGTCGATGCCCCGCTCGTCGAGATGGCGCATGATCTCCTGTTTCAGTTCAAATCCGCCGTGATCGCTCGCTACCGCTATCATAGTTGTCTCCTCTTCTCCGCCAGCATTCTTTCCGCTTGGCTCGTCTGCAAATAGGTCGGCCGCAGCGCGCCCGCGTCGACCGCCGCCCCGTGTCCGGCAAGCCGTACCGCCGCTACCGCGGCTAACCCCGCGCGCGGCAGCGCGCGGGGGCGGGGCGGCACTGCGCATTGCAGCGTATCCTTAAGCTCATTATAGCACAACTGCGCAGCGTCGCCCGCAAATAATATCCGCTCGCCCGAAAATTCCCGCGCGAGCTCCGCATAGGTCATCACGCAGTCCTCACGCACCCGCTCCGGCTCGTCCGCACAGCGAAACGCCGCGCAGTAAACGCGCCCGCGCCGCGCGTCGCACACCGGCACGACGAGCCGATCCGTCGGGCAGGCGCTCCACGCGACCGCCTCGAGCGTCGGCACGGCGACGCAGGGCTTGCCCGCGGCGAACGCCATTCCCTTTATGATCCCCATGCCGATGCGAAGACCCGTAAAGGAACCGGGGCCCGCCGTGACGGCGAACAGATCGATCTGTTCGGGCGTACAGCCCGCGCGGTGAAACACCTCGTCGCACAGCGAAAGCAGCGTCTCGGAATGAGTGAGACCGACGTCGGCGTAGCTCTCCGCGCGCAGCTCGCCGCCGCAAAGCAGCGCTGCGCTCGCCGCCCCGGACGAGGAATCGATCGCAAAAACGGTCATGCCGTCACCTCCGAAAAAACAATGTGCCGGGGCGCCTCGCCGTCGCCCGTGAAATCCACGTGTCGGTGGGGAAAATCGAGGGCAAAGGCGATATTCTCGCTCCACTCGATAAAAAGGACCGTGCGGCCGTCGAGATAATCGTAAAATCCGGTCGACCACAGCGCATCCTCCGTATCGATGCGGTACATATCGAAGTGTGCGACGCGGCCGATGTTCACAGCATACTCATTGACGATGGCAAATGTGGGGCTTGCGACGGGGCCAGTCCAACCGAGCGCACGCAGCGCGCCGCGGACGAACGCCGTCTTCCCCGCGCCGAGTCCGCCCGTGAGCGCGACGACATCGCCGGGGCGCAACGTCCGCGCAAAATCCCCGCCCGCGCGTTCGGTCTGCGCCTGCGTGTTTGTGGTCATCTCCGCACCCATCACTTCACCCTGTACAGAGGCGTGGAAAAATCGCGGCCGCGCACCGCCGGCTTTTCCAGCGACAGGTTGAAGATATCCGTCGCGTGCGCCTCAAGGCGCGCGCAGCGCTCCATCTCGCGCCCGTCGCGGACGATCTCCTCCACTTCCCTCGTCATGTCGGATTCATTTCCCTTGCCCGCGCGCTGCAGTCTCTGCCCGTCGCGCAGCAGGCTCAGCAGGCTCGCCGACATCGGCAGCTTCTTTGTCTTCCCGATGCGCGCGAGCAGCTCCTCTCCATAGCGCCCGATCGCGAGCAGCCGGATATAGGGCGGATCAAAGTAGTCCGCCGGGCGGATGCCGAGCAGCGCGCACAGCGCGGCCCGGCGCACGCGGGACATGGTGTAGCGCTTCGTCTTGGCCGCCTCCAGCACCGCAGGAAGCTCGCCGTACTGCTGCGTCGCCGTGTACAGCCGGTCGCCCAAACCGTCCGTACAGTCGGGCAGCGCGCGCAGCTCCTCGGCCGTCATGGTGCGCAACTGAAACAGGATCGCCTGCGCGAGCGCCTCCAGCCCGCCGCTGAGCTTTCCGTCCGCGTTTGCCTTTTCGAGCGCACATTTCGTCTCAAAGGGAACATAGTTGATAATGTCGGCCCCCGCGCGCACCTGTTCGCGCAGAAATTTTGCGCTCGCGAACAGGCCGTCCGTCTCGTCCTTGTCGTGCGCCGCGCCTTCCCGGAGAATAGTCGTCGGTGTGATCCTGCTTTTTTCAAGGCGCAGCGCCTTCAGGTATTCGACGCCGAGCAGATTGTTCGGCGAGCGCAGCACGGCGCTCACTTCCTCCCCGTATAGCTTTTCCACGACCTTTTCCCGCGCCGCAGGGTACGGCATACCTGTTTCACAGAATTCTCTTGTCAGCCGCACCACATCTGCGTCGGCGATGGCGTCCGCCGCGCGCTGCAGCAGCGCGAGATCGCCGCACTCCGAGCCGAAGGAGATCGTGTCGACACAGCCCAGCGCTCGCAGAAGAAAGACCGCCGCGTGCGCAAATCGCTCCGCGGAGGCGGTCGCGTATTGAACGGGCAGCTCGACGACCAGGTCGGCGCCGCCGAGCACGGCGAGCCGCGCCCGCTCAAATTTTGAGACGATCGCCGGCTCCGCGCGCTGCACGAAGCTGCCGGACAGCACGGCGACGACGTGCGTCGCCCCGTTTTTTTTGATCTGCTCTATCTGATATTGGTGCCCGTTGTGGAACGGGTTGTATTCGGCGACGATGCCGCACACGTTCATTGACCTACACGCCCTTGTCGTATTGAAAAGTATTTTGTCAGTTGTTATAATAATACAGTTATAAATGCATTCTGTAAAGCCGGAAAACAATTGAAAGGATATGCACAAATGAAAGTTTTGGTCATCAACGCGGGCAGTAGCAGCCTCAAATACCAGCTTCTCGATATGGCGGACGAGAGCTGCATCGCGAAGGGAAACTGTGAACGCATCGGCATCGACGGCGTTATCACCCACAAGGTCACGGGTGGCGTTACGCTCGAGAAAAAGACGGCATTCCCCACGCACAAGGAGGCCTTTATGGCCGTCGTCGAGATGATGACGACAGGCGAGGGAAAGGTCATCGACTCGCTCAAGGACATTGCGGCGGTCGGCCACCGCGTGCTGCACGGCAGCGAGATATTCAAAGTGCCGACGCTTGTCACCGATGAGGTCATCGACACCGTTCTGTCGCTGAAGGAGCTCGGCCCCCTGCACAATCCGCCGCAGGCCATCGCCATGCGCGCTTGCAAAGAGGTTTTTGGCGCAGATATTCCGATGGTCGCCGTGTTCGATACCTCCTTCCACCAGACCATGCCGAAAAAGTCCTACATCTTCCCCATTCCGTATGAGTACTACGAAAAATACTCGGTGCGCCGTTACGGCTTCCACGGGACGAGCCACCGCTTTGTGAGCAAGCGCTATTTCCAGCTCAACAGCCTTGACCCGAAGGGAACGCGGATCATCACCTGCCACCTCGGCAACGGAAGCTCCCTGTGCGCCATCAAGGACGGCGAATGCTTTGACACCTCGATGGGTCTCACGCCGCTTGACGGCTTCATCATGGGCACGCGCAGCGGCGGCATCGATCCGTCCGTCGCGACCTTTATCGCGAATAAGGAACACAAGACGCCCGACGAGATCAGCGAGCTGCTCAACAAAAAGTCGGGCTTCCTTGGGGTGAGCGGCGTCTCGAGCGACTGCCGCGACCTGCACGCCGCAGCGAACGGCGGCAACGAGCGCGCGCAGCTGGCGCTGGATATTCTCGTTCATCAGATCAAGCGCTTCATCGGCGGCTATGCGGCGGAGATGGGCGGCGTGGACGCAATCATCTTTACCGGCGGGATCGGCGAAAACGACGAGAAGGTGCGCGCGTGGGTCTGCGAGGATATGGAGTTCCTCGGCCTGAAGATCGACAAAGCACTCAACGAAAAAGCTTCGCGCAAGGAGTGCGTTTTCTCAACCCCGGACAGCAGGGTCAAGGCCATGGTACTGCCGACCAACGAGGAAATTATGATCGCGCGGGATACGCTCGAAGTTATAACAAAATAGTTCATTGATCAAAATGCCCCAAAATGGGGGCATTTTTTAAAGGAAATATTTTCCACAAGAAACAGAAGCGATTGCGCTTCCCATCGACAAGATATATAATGATACTATTACTTTTGCGAGGTGGTTCCCAATGGCGGCAAAAAAGACGGAAATTGAAAAAATGCAAGATCTGGTCTGTAAGCTGCCGGGCGTTATGAGCGCTCAGCTGCGTCAGGATGACGAGGGCGCGCTGTGCGACATTCACATTCTGGCGGACACCTCGCGCGCGCCCAAGCAGACCGTGCGCGATATTCAATCGGCGCTGGCCGCCCGTTTTTCGGTCGATGTCGACCACAAGATCATCAGCATAGCACAAATTCCGGCCGAGCACGGGGAAAAAGCCGCCGCGCCGCGCCGGCTCAAATATGCGGGACTCGAGGTGCGCTGCGAGGAGTCCGGTTGTGCCGTCTGCGTGCGGCTGACGGACGGCGCGCGCGAATACAGCGGCACCGCCGCGGGCAGTCTCGACCGTCCGGGTCGCTACCGCGCTGTCTGCACGGCAACGGCCGCCGCGCTCAATGAATATCTGGACGCGCGCGCATGCGTGCGTTTTGACGAGTTGCGCTTGACGCCGCTGCCCAGCGGCGACGCCGTCGTCTGCTCCGTCTGCTTCAGCGCGAACGACAAAACGGACCTGCTCGTCGGCTCGTGCATCGATCGGGACGACGGAGGCGTTTCTGCGGTGCGCGCGGCGCTCGACGCGGTCAACCGGCGGCTGTCGCTGCCCCTGTAAGCCTTCCTCGGAATGATCCGCGCAAGCGGTTATTTGCCAATCGATCCCGTTTTTTGCTACAAGCGAAGCGGATACAGCGCGCCCCAACAGCGAAAAGGCGCAGCCTTAAATTAAGGAGGCTGTATTCGATGAAAAAGATCGTTGCCGCGCTCGTGGGCCTTGCCGCCCTCATTCTCTCCAGCGGCGCCTATTTTACCTGGAAGTAACTAAGTAAAAGCATTCGGCAAAAAACGGGATCGATCCTACGGAAAGGAGAACTCTGTTGAAAAGGAGCACCCTGATCTACGCGGGCGCCGTCTCCGTTGTCGGCGCCGCCGCGGGCATTTTCTGCGCGATCTCCTTTTTCCGTGGTCTGGACGCCGCGGGGCTGAACAGGACGCTTGTGCTCGCCGTTCTGCTCGTCCTGTGCCGATCGATGCCTCTGTATGTGCGCGACGACTGCGCGATCGATATGTCCTTCATCAGCATCCTGACCATCTTTCTTCTCGAGGGACCCATCGCGGCGGCGGCGCTGTATCTTGTGACCACGCCCTTCGTCGTCATGATTGAGCGGCAGCCGGGCGGGGAACGGGTCTGCGCGCACATCTTTAATACGCCCTTCATCAAGACCGCCTTCAATATGAGCAATCTCGTGCTGTCCATCCTCATCGGCGGCGGCGCGTGCTGTTTTCTTTTTGGCTTTCACGCCGGGGACATCTCCCTGCCGGGCTGTATCCCCAGCATTTTCGTCTATGTCATCCTGTCCATGCTCGTCAACACGATGCTCATCGCGGTCCTGCTGCACTTTGAAGCCGGGGCGGGCCTCGCGAGCACGCTGCTCGTCGGCTTCGGCCAGTTCGGCCCCAACATCCTGTGCGCGGCGCCGCTCGGCTATTTCCTTGCGCTGCTTTTGCAGATGGACAAGGGCATTTTTCTCGCGGCTCTTTTTATGCTGCCGCTGCTGCTCGCGCGCTTCTCCTTCAAGCTCTACGTCGGTGAAAAGCGCCAGCAGTACAAGATCGTGCAGGCGCTGTCCGCCGCCATTGAAGCGAAGGACATCTATACCGTCGGACACTCCCAGCGCGTGGAGAAATACAGCGAGCTGCTCGCGCACCGGCTGCATCTGCGCGGGGGGCGCATCGAAACGCTGAAAACGGCGGCGCTGTTCCACGACATCGGCAAGATCGGCATTCACGACGAGGTCCTGCAGAAAAGGGGCCCGCTCACAGACGCGGAGCGCGCGCTTGTTCAGCAGCATCCCCTCATCAGCGTCCACATCCTCGAGGAGATCGATTTTTACGGCGATATAAAGCAGAGCATTCTGTGTCACCACGAGCGCTGGGACGGAAAGGGCTATCCGAACGGGAAGCGCGGGCGGGAGATCCCGCTCGAGGCCTCTATCATCGCCGTGGCGGATGCCTTTGACGCCATGACGAGCGACCGGCCCTACCGCAGGGGCTTCTCCACGGAGAAGGCGATCAGCGTCATCGCGGAGGAGTCCGGGCGTCAGTTCTGTCCGGAGGTCGCGAAGGCGATGCTCTCGCTGTACGGCGACGGGATGCTCGAGGGCATCCGGCCCGCGCAGACGAAATGCTGACGCTCGCGGTCCTTCTCGCGGTTCTCGCGTCCCTGCTCACGGGGGGACGGCTGCGCAACATACAGTCGTGCGCCGCGCGCGGTTTTTCGCTGCCTGTCGCGGCGCTGCTGCTGGAGACGGCGTCAAACGGCCTGTGCGCCGCGGACGTGCTGCCGCGTATGCCGTGGTATTATGTGCTGCTCGCAAACGTCTATCTGCTGTGCCTTTTTTTCGTTGTGCTCAATCGTCGTTACCGATCCTTTTCCGCGCTGTTCGGCGCGGGTGCGCTCGCCAATTTTTCCGTGATCGCAGCGAATGATTTCTATATGCCTGTGGGCGAGCGGATCCTGACGCTCTCCGGATTCTCCGGCATTCCCGCCGCGCAGCGGATCGCCTACCGCATCGCGGACAGCGGAACGAGGCTGCGCTTTCTCGGCGATATTCTGTATATCCCCGGTCTCGGCGGCTTTGCGAGCGTGGGCGACTGCCTCATGGCCGCGGGCGTCTTTGTTCTGGCCTTTCAGCTCATGCGCGGAAACGCTTCCCCTATAAGCGAGCGGCCTTGACTAAGCCCTGTGCTTCGCCTCCGTTTCGGAGGCTTTTTTTATGCTTGCCTTTCCCATTTCAGCGCGCTGTCACGCTTGTTTGACAACGCCCTTGTTGTTCTCGCGGAGGCCGGAAAACGCGGAAAGGGGCTGCCGACAATTCGGCAGCCCCTTTCCTATGCGCTTTCATTTTATCTTGGCAATGTCTTTTTTCTCCGTCAGATACCAGAATGTCAGTATCCCGACGAGCAGGTAGATCGGGAGAAAGTTGACGAGATAGCGTGCGCGCGTTTCCCAAAACAACAAAAAGAAGAACAGCCCATAGCCGCTGAGCGCGAAGGGCAGCAGCTCCCGCCGCTTGCCCCGCATAAACAGGATGCCCGCCGCGGCCAACATACTCAGCAGCAGCAGATGCGGTCCCTCGCACACATAGGAGGTATAGCGATAATAAGGGGAGTAATACAAGAACAGAACGTCGAGCTGCGAGGTCGGCTGCCTGTCGCGGCCGATCTTGTACGGCGCCGTATAAAGACTGTCGCCCCAGGTGAAGCCGATCTTTTCCGCGAGATGTGCCGCGATTCCCCCGAAGCCGTACGCTTCCACTCGGCTTTTGATCTCCTGCTTGACGAGCGCGTCGCGCTCGTCCGCGGGGACGCTGAAGGTCAGCCCATAGTCCGGATCATAGTAATTACCGTTGCCGTGCAGACCCATCATGACATAATGCAGCGTCGGCAGATAGGCCGCCTCATCTTTTTCAGGCACCGCAGGGTGAGAAAATGCCGCCGCCCGCAGCGGAAAATAAAACGCCGCGCAAAGAATTGCGACGGCTGCAGCCGTCACAGCCCCCCGCCGGGCTCCAAAACACAGCAATGCGTCGATCGCGATCGCGACGGCCGCGATCAGAACGGTGATCTTCAGCAGCGATCCGGCTGCGATCCAGAGAGAGGCCGCGATCAGGGCGCGCGCCGCGCCCGCTTTTTTTCCCGCCGCGTATTTTTCTTTAAAGCATATCCATGCGTACAGTGCGGCGATCGGATAGGGCAGGGACAGGGTGTCTGTATAAAACAGCGAGGTGTAGATGAGCAGCGCAGCCGTCAGCATCCCGCCGGCAAGGCACAGCGCCGCAGCGCGCCGACCGGCCAGCTTTCGCGCGGTAAAATACACGAGCAGCAGGGCGACATCGATGCTCACACAATTGACGACCGCGCCGACAGCCATCAAGTCGGTGATCCCCAGCCGCAGCGCGCCTTTAAAAAGCAGACAGAGCAGGACCATGATCGGCACATTGTTCGGCCAGCTGGAGTAATAGGCGGCGCAGCCGGTCGCGCCCTCCAGCGCGTAGCTCTGTGCCGATTTTACCACGATGTCAAAATCCCAGCCGTTGGTCAGATCATACTCGAATTCATGTGCAAACCAAAGCTGCAGCGGAATATAGATCAGGAACAGAAGGATCAGCAGCAAGACCTCCACGCGCCGCGGGTTTGGGACAGACAAGCGCCGTGCCATTTTGACCGCAAAGTAAGCGATCGCCGTGAACAGGACGCCGCTTGCAATCCCGAGCACCGGATCCAGTTTTTTCTCCAGCAGCCAGCTGCCGTAGGTAAGGCACAGCACAAAGGCGGCGGCGAACGCACAGAAAAAAAGCGCGCCGAAGGCCCGTTCCGCAAAGCGGCCGATCTTCATTTGTTACACCTCGATTCAGCGGTCCCGGCCTGCGGGGAAATCTGCAGACTGCTTAAGGAGTGAACATCCGCGGCAGCGGATCAGGGGACAGCGGCAACGGAAAAGGGTTGACGAAAAAAATTTCGACAGCCCCGTTTTTACTGCGCTCAAAGCAGCGAAATCATCACTGCGCCGAGCAATATAAGACCGACGCCCGCCATCTTGCGGGGCGTGATCTTTTCCTTTAAGAAAAAATAGGAAACAAGCATCGTGAATATGTAGGTCACCGACGTCAGGGGGTAAACAATGGAATAATCGACAAATTTCAGGACATAAACGTTGACGACCGAGGACGCGGAATAGATAATGCCGCCGATGATGAAATTCCAGTTGAATACCTGTTTGATGATATTGTCCGCGCCGGACGCCTTTTTGATGAACAGGCCGGCGAAAGCGCCCATACAGGTCATTCCGAGAATGATTAAAACAAATTTAAGCTGCATCTTCGTCCCCTCCGCCTATGAGCACAACGCCGCACAGCACCGCGATAACGCCGAGCACCTTGAACGCGCTCACCGGCTCGTGCAGCACGGCTGCGCCGAGGATCAGACTGAATACATAGCCGGCGCTGAGCATCGGGTGCAGCACCGACAGCTTTCCGTAGCGATAGCCGATGAGCATACACAGCATCCCGAGGCCGTAACAGACATAACCGCCGAGCAGGAGCAGCAGCGCGCGGGTGCCCGCCCCGCCGGACGAGATCTTCCACAGCAGCTGTCCCGTGCAGCTCAGCAGCGCCGAAACGAGCATGATGGACATACCCTTTTTGTTCTTTTTTATGGATCCCAGAAGATTCAAAAACAACGCCCCCTTTTTCTACTGCGCCGCGTAATGGTCGCAGACGGATTTTGTGTCGCCGATCTCCACGACGCGCCCCTTTTCCAGCCACATCACCCGCGTGCAAAGGCGCCGCACCTGATCGAGCGAATGGGAAACAAAGATGACCGTCGTGTCGCCGGCCATCAGATCGTCGATGCGCTTTTCGCATTTTTCCTGAAATTTATAGTCGCCGACGCCCAGCACCTCGTCGACGATGAGGATCTGGGGCTTGACGACCGTCGCTATGGCGAAGCCGATGCGGGCCTTCATGCCGGAGGAATAGTTCTTGACCGGCGTATGGATAAAATCGCCGATCTCCGCGAAATCCACGATCTCGTCGTATACCCCCTGCATGAACTTTCTGGAGTAGCCGAGGATCGCGCCGTGGAGATAGATGTTTTCCGCGCCGGTCAGCTCGGGATCAAAGCCGGCGCCGAGCTCGATCATCGGCGACAGCGTGCCGAAGATCTCCGCGCTGCCCTTCGTAGGCTTCATAATGCCGGAGATGAGCTTGAGCAGCGTGCTTTTTCCGCTGCCGTTGAGGCCGACGATGCCGAATACCTCGCCGCGGCGGATATCCGCCGAAACATTCTGCAGCGCCCAGAAGGATTCAAAAAAGAGCTTTCCCTTCGTGAGCCTGACAAAATATTCCTTGATGCTGTCGATGCGCTCGGCGCTGATATTGAACTGCATCGATACGTCCTTGACCGAGACCATGATATCGTCCATGCTATCCCCTCACAGATACAGAATGAATTTGTCCTGCGTCTTTTTCATGACCACAGCGCCCAAAACAAGAAAAACGACGGCCCATCCCGCGCAGAACAGATTGATCTCCAGCGTGGGGAGCGTGTTGTACATAACGACATAGCGGAAATAGGTGACGTACCAGGTCAGCGGGTTGATCATGACGACGGTATGGATAAAACCGTCGCCGAGATATTCCAGAGGGTAGATGATCGGCGTCAGATACATCCACGCGGTGATCAGCACGCTGTACAGATATTTGAGGTCATGGAAAAATACGCAGACCGACGACAGCAGCATACCGAAGCCGATGGTAAAGCCGAGCAGCATCACCAGCGGAACGATAGCGAGCAGCATGGTAAAGCTCAGCGGGACGCCGAAGATGAGGACCATGATAAACAGAGCGATCATCGAAAACAGCAGATTGACGAACTCGAACAGCACCCGCTCCAGCGGGAAGATGTATCTCGGCACATAGACCTTTTGGATGAGCGGCGCGGATTCGACGATCGCGAAGGTACAGCTGGTCGTCGCCGCGTTGAAAAAGCTGAAGATCGTCTGCCCGGTCATGATGTACAGCGGAAAATTCGCTATATCAAAGCGCATGATGCGGGAAAAGACAGCGTACAGGATGAGCATCATCAGGATCGGGTTGAGCATACTCCACGCAAGACCCAGCACCGAGCGGCTGTATTTGACCTTGAGGTCCCGCGAGATCATATTTTCCAGAAGAAACTGGTATTTTTTGAATGTCTGCAAATAGCCTTTAAACATAGCGTTCCCCATAGCTTGTTTTCTCGTGTTTCGTTATTGTAGCACACTTTGCCGCGCATATCAAACGCTCCCCCGCGGACGGACGCGGCCAACAAAAAATGCGCCGTACGGCGCTTTTTTGTTTCGGATGATTATGCGTTGATGAGGTAGACGCGCTGGCTGCTCTGCGTGCCGTCGTCGGCGGTGACAAGCACCGTCAGATAGTCGCACGCCGCGTCGGTGCCGAGCTTATGGTAAACGACGCTGACCCTGTTGCCCGCGGATGATACATCCATCAGGAACGGCAGATAGCTGCGCGACGTCAGATACCACGCGCCGTTGCCCGCCTGCTGCGCGCTGCCGCCCAGCAGATACTTCATGCTCTCCACCGCGTTGCCCGACAGCTTCTGCTCGGCGTCGCTGCCCGCGACGGAATAGATGGGGTTGGAGGAGGCGAAGCCGACGTCCTTTCCGAGATTATCGCTCTCGCTGTACGCTTCAAAGACATAGAACTCGTTCGGGCTGACGGTGACCTCCAGAGAATCGCTGAAGGAACACACGCCCTTCCCCGTCAGATCGTAGGAGAACATCTCCTCCGATTCGATGTCGTTCTTGCTGTGCGTAACATGATAGCGCGTGAGCACGACCTTCGTCAGCGGCACGTCGTCGCACGCGAACATCGTCGCGGTCGTCGTCGCCTGCTCGGAGGTCGTAAAGTCGGAGCCCATCGACGCGCCGCCGATGGTGAAGCTGAGCTCCGGCGAGTTCGAGAAGAAGTAGTTTCCGCTCTCGATCATCTTATAGGCGCTCGCGTCCGTAAGGCCGCTCATCGCGCCCTTGATGAAATAGCTGCCGACCTCCGCGGAGGTCTCGTTGTTGCTCGCGGCGAGGGCGAAGGTCTTCTCCGCGCCGAAGGTCCCGTAGAGCTTCCACACGTTCATCGCCACGCGCGTCTCGGTGGAATCCATCGTGTGATACGGCGTCATCACCTCGATGCCGTCGAGGTCGGTGAAGGACTTTGCCATGCCGATCTTCGTTTCGATGTTGATGTCAAAGAAGTGAGTCAGCACCGACAATCCGCCCGCGCGGTCGACCTCGTCGATCGCGTCCTGCAGCATCCACGGCGTCAGCTCTGAATTCTGGTTGAGGTCGGAGGTGTCCGGAACGATATAGTGGTTGTTCGGCACGACGTCCGCGCCGAGGATGAGAAAGTCCATGCTCTCGGTGTAGCTTTTGAAGGAGGGCAGATCGGCAAACGGCTCGCTGTCCTCGCACAGCTCGTAGCCGCCCAGCTGCAGAAACGCATTGCTCTCGCCGACGATACCGTCGACCTCGCTTTGCGAAAGCACCTGCGCGGCCGCGTTGCGCTCCGAGCTGACGATAAAGCTCATGCCGTTGGCGTAGCCCGCGCGCACATTGCCCTCGAGCGTCGCGTCGCGGCCGGTCGCTTCAGTGTGCGTGTGCACATCGCCGGCGTAAAGCCCGGTACCCATTACGCTCACATAATCGCTCGCGCCGGTCACGGCGAGCGCGCCGGAGGAGTCCGCCGCATAGGCGAGCACGCGGCCGCGGCCGCCGTAAACCGCGACGACCTCTATAGTCTCGGTGACCGATTCGCCCGCGCCGAGCGACTTGATCTTATAGCTCTCGCCGTCCGGAAACACGAAGTTCGTCGACGCGAGCGTCACATTGACGTTCGAAAGCGCCGACGCGCTCTTGTTCGTAAAGGTGACGGGTACCTCGAATCGGGCGCCGACGATCTTTACGCCGAGGTCCTGCTTGTGCGACGCGCCGTTGAGCGACTTCGCGTTGATGTGGCTGTCATCCGTGCAGTCCACCCAGGTGACGGCGGTGGACGGCGCTTCCATATAGACGTCGCAGTCCACGAATTTGACGCCGTTCATGGTCGTCTTCGCTTCGCCGCCCGTGAGCAGCGCCGCGCCGCCCGTAAAGGTAACGCCGCCCGCGCTGCAGTCATAATTGACCAGCGGTATATCCGCGAAGCCGCCGAACAGCTCGTCGACGTCCACTTCGAGATTTCCGCTGACGACGACGGTGTCGCCCGCCTTCATGGAAGGATGGGTCAGATATTTGACGAGCGTCTGCGCGTCCGAGATCGCATAGGTGTTGCCGCTCCCTGCCATGCGCACCGGGATGATCCCGAAGCCGACGAGCCCGACGGCCAGCAGCGCGACGATCAGCACCGCAGCGAGCACGGGCAATATTTTAAAGGACTTTTTCTTCTTTTTCTTTTTGGCCATAGTTTCCGCTTTTTCTCCCGTCTTTTCTTCCGCTTGTTTGTTTTTTTGCGGCGGCGATACCCGCCGCGCCCGCGCCGGCGCCGCCTCGGCCTGCTCCCTGCGCGCCCGCTCCCGCGTCAACGCCTCGAGCCGCTCGGTCGCATCCAGCACGATGTCCGCGCGCACCGGCTGCCGGTTACCGCTCGTCTCATAGGAGAATTTTTCCGTTCTGCTCATTTTGTCTCCTTTGTCCAACGCGTGTATACGCGATGTAATCATAACAAAAATTCCGCGCGATTTCAACAAATTGCGCGGACGGCACGCGCGCCTATCCTTCAGCGCCCTCCGCATCCAGCGCGCGCCGCGCCATAGAGAGGTACGCGCCGCGGACGTTCGCCGGCGACAGGATGCGCACGCCGCCCCCGAAGCCGAACACCCAGCCGTAAAAATTGGGGGACGCGACGACGTCCGTCGTCACAGTAAAACCGTCGCCGTCCGGCACGAGCGCCGCATCCGCGCCGAAGCGGTCTACGGCGACGGTCGCGAGCGCCGCGTCAAAGCGCAGCGTCACGCGCGTCATTTCGCCGCCGTACATGGAAAACATACGCTCCGAATAAGCGGCGGGGTCAAATTCGTCAATAACGGCGTTGTGCTCGCGCGGCGTGTCGAGCAGAGTCGTGGAAACCATGCGGTCGACGCGGTAGATGCGCATTTCTCCGCGCGTATCGTCGTAGGCATACAAATAGTAATTCTCGTCCGCATACGTCAGCGCCGCCGGGCTGACGACATACGCCGCGCCGCCGCGTCGGAGCTCCCGCTGCTTTTCCCTGTTGTAGGAAAAATACCGAAAGGAGAGCTTTTTATCCTGCGCGACCGCCGTGTGGATGGTGTCCACGCTGTAATAGATGCTCTCATTCATGGATTTCACCCGCTTGTCCACAAAAACGCTGCGGCGCAGCGCGCGCGCCTCGTATACGCTCGTGAGCGATTCGAGCTTCTCTATAAGCTCCAGACTCTTTTTACGGGTGATGAAGCGCGACGCCCCCACGACGTCGACGAGCAGCTTCAGCTCGGGCAGCTGAAATTTTCTTGATAGCAGCCGGTACTGCGTGGTCTTGCCGCGCACAGCCTCGATGTCCATGCCGAACGAGCGCAGCAGCTCGATGTCGCTGTAGATGGATTTTCGCTCGGCGCTGATGCCGTTGTTCTGCAAATACGCGATGAGTTCCGCGACGCCGACGCCGTGCTCCGCGTCTGTGTTCTGCTCAAGGCAGCGAAGGATATACAGCGTCTTCAGCTTCTGATCGGCCCTGCCCGCCATAGCGTGTCCTCCTTGTACGATCCATCGGACATCTGTCCTTTCCCATCATACCCCCGCAGCGGGAAAGATGCAACGGGGTCTGGCGCTCCTGCGCGGCGGCGCATATTTCAGCGCGCGCGGCGCATACTTAATTTGACTTTCGATCAAAGAGGGTAAAACGCATGGAACAGGATCCAAAGCAATACAAGGAGCTTTACCGGCGGCATATGCCGCGCTCCAACTTTCTGAAGGACGGGGCGATCGCCTTTGCGGTGGGCGGCGCGATCTGTGCGCTCGGCCAGGTTTTCATAACCGTCTACGGCGGCATCGAGGGCGTGGACAAGGACGCGGCCGCGCTGTACACGTCGCTGACGCTCATCGCGCTGTCCGCGCTCGCGACCGGCCTCGGCGTGTACGACAAGCTGTCGCGCTGCGCGGGCGCCGGCACGCTCGTGCCCATCACGGGCTTCGCGAACGCGGTCGTATCGCCGGCGCTGGAATTCAAAAGCGAGGGCTACGTGCTGGGCACGGGCGCGAAGATGTTCATCATCGCGGGGCCGGTCATCGTCTACGGGACGGCGGCGTCGGTCGTCGCAGGCATCCTGTATTTTCTTTTGCGCTGACAAAGGAGAGCAAAATGAACAAACGTATCGGAGCGCGCACCATCGCGCTGCCGTCCCGCCCGTCGCTCGAGGGCTTCGCGGCGTATGTCGGCAAAAAGGAAAAGGCGGGTCCGCTCGGCGAGTTTTTCACCCACTACGACGAGGACACGACGCTTTCGCAGGACAGCTGGGAGTGCGCGGAAAGCGAGCTGCAAAAGCGGGCCTTTCAGCTGGCGAAATCGGCGGCGGGCATTGAGAACGGCGATATTTCGCTGATGTTCGGCGGCGATTTGCTGAACCAGTGCATCGCCTCCGGCTACGCGACACGCGGCTCGTCCATCCCCTTTGCGGGATTGTACGGCGCGTGCTCGACGATGGCGGAATCGCTCGCGCTCGCCTCGCTTTGCGTGGACGGCGGCTACGCGCGGCGCGCAGCGGCCATCACCTCCAGCCACTTCTGCGCGGCGGAGCGGCAGTTCCGTTTTCCGCTGGAATACGGCGGGCAGCGCGCGCCCGCGTCCCAGTGGACGGTATCCGGCTCCGGCTGCGCGCTGGTGGGCACGCACGACGACGCGCGCGTGAGCGTCGGGGACATCTGCTTCGGCGCGGTGTGCGATCTCGGCGTATGCGACATCAACAACATGGGCTGCGCCATGGCGCCCGCCGCCGCCGACACGCTGACGAGCTATTTCAAGGATACCGGCACGACGTCCGCCGATTACGGCGCGATCGTGACGGGGGATCTCGGCGCGATCGGCTCCCCGGTCTTTCTCGATCTTTGCGCGCGCGCGGGCTGCGATATCGGCAACCATCTCGACTGCGGGAAAATGATCTACGACCGCGAAACGCAGGGCGTCTACGCCGGCGGCTCCGGTTGCGGGTGCTCAGCGAGCGTGCTGTGCGCGTATCTTCTGCCCGCGCTGCAGCGCGGCGAGCTGTGCGATATCCTTTTCATGGCGACGGGCGCGCTCATGAGCACGACCTCCTTTCAGCAGGGGGAATCCATCCCCGGCGTCGCGCATCTCGTGCATCTGCTGCCGCCGAAGCCGCGCGCATAGACGGGAGCCCGCGCCCCGGTTGCCCTCCTGTACGGATGCTTAAAAGGCGGCGCTGCTCAGAAGCAGCGCCGCCTTTACTGCGGTTATGCTCAAAATGTACAACTTCAAGAAAATGCCGGCCATATCCGCAGGCGAGATCATGAATTCTATCGTCCCCGCAAAGTCCTAATTCTTTGATAAGAAAAGAAACTTCTTTCTTTGTGTTTTCAGTTCGCTATTCACTTGTAATCCCTTTCGAAAGTTATTTACGACTATAGGTAAATACATTCAAATCAACTATATCTTTTCCGCCCCAGTTTTTCTCTTGGACAGTATGATTTTCTTTTGTAAAGCCGTTTTTGAGCAGAGCTTTTTCAGAAAATACATTTTCGGGCATAACAAACGCTTGCAGCGTCTGAATACCCATGTCGTTACATAGATAATTTGTCATAAGTTTTACCGCTTCAGTCGCTATTCCTCTGTGCCAATACAATTCGTTTAATCGATAGCCTATCGTCATTTGACCTGATCTTTTCTTATAATCAAACATTTCGGCAAGGCCGGTAAGTCTGTCAGGTTCGGCGCACAGATAAATTCCGGCAATAATCATTTTCTTACTATTAAAATCCCTTGCACCCAAATTTCTGATTGCCGCAAGCAGATTACCTCGACTTTTTTTATATAGAAATGGAGGTATGTATTTATAGATATTAGGATTGTCCGTAATTTCCATAAGAGCGTCCACATCTTCTTCAACCATTTTTTTGATTATAATACAGTCATCTCTGAGAAACGGAAATTCATCAAAAAGGTTTTTCACCGATATTACCTCCTATTATGTAAGCAACCCGTTCCACAGCTATTATAGCTGCAATGAACTGCTGCGGCAACCGCGGCCTCCCCAAAAGAGAAGGGCGGCAGCCATGAGAACGATCATGACTGCCGCCTTTAAAACCTTCTTATCCGCGGGAAACATCTCCGGGGGGTGTGCTTAAATGATATGCCGGGCGGATCAGATAAAATCCTTGATCATCTGGTCATACTGTAGCCAGCGAAACCCCAGCCGCGTATACAGCCGCACCGCTCCCTCGTTTTCCTTCTCGACCTCCAGCCGTATGCGGGCGTATTTCCCGCCGCTGTGACGCTCGAATTCCCGCAGGAACGCGCTGCCGAGCCCCTTCCCCTGAAAAGCGGGGAGCACATACAGCTCCTCGATCCAGGCGACGGGGCCGCCGACCTCCGGCGAAAAGGATTTGGAGACGAGCGCATAGCCGGCGTCGTCGCCGCCTGATGTAAGGATATAGCCCTCAAGATAAACATCCGAGCGCATCATCTCATCAAAATTCCGGGCATAAAAAGCTTCCGGGATGGGCGCGAGCACAGCGGGCGAGTTGTAAAAAGCACGCTGCATATCGAGGAAGCGCGCGCGGTCGCTGCCCGCTATTCTGCGCATCATTCGATCACCGGCGCGTGCACGGGACAAGCGCGCATACACTCGCCGCAATGCGTACACTTGGAGAAGTCGATCTTCGCGCAGTTGTTCTCCACCGTGATGGCGCCCGTCGGGCAGGCCTTTTCGCATTTGCGGCAGGCGAGACAGCCCGCGACGCAGACCTTCCGGGTCGCGGCGCCGCCGTCATGGTTGGAGCAAAGCACCACCGAGCGGGACTTTTTTGGGATCAGCTTGATGATCTGCTTCGGACATTTTGCGGCGCACGCGCCGCAGCCCGTGCACTTTGCGAGATCCACTTGCGCGACACCGTTGTGCACTGAGATGGCGCCGAATTTGCACGCCTGCACGCAGTCGCCGTAGCCGACGCAGCCGTACGGGCACTCCGCGCGGCCCGCGTGCAGCATCACCGACGCCGCGCAGGTCTTGACGCCCTCATAGTTGTATTTGTCCCGCGTGTTGTCGTAGCTGCCGTGGCAGGCGACGACGGCGGTCATCTCCTCGAGCTTTCCGGGCGCCTGCCCCATCACGGCGGCGACCTTTTGCGCGGTCGCCCTGCCGCCGGGCACGCAGAGGTTGGTCTTCACCTTGCCCGCGGCGACCGCCGCCGCATAATCGGCGCAGCCCGCAAAGCCGCACGCGCCGCAGTTGGCGCCGGGCAGCAGCGCGGAGATATCCTGCGCCTTTTCGTCGCTGGGCACATACATGAGCTTATAGGCGATCACGAGCACGACGGAGCACAGCGCGCCGATGCCCACGAGGACGAGAACTGCTGTTAAAATCGGATTCATTTCCTTCTCCTCCTCTAACCGATCAGGTTTTCGACGAGACCCGTAAAGCCGGTAAAGGTCAGCGATACGAGCGACGCGGAAACGAGCGTGATGGGCAGCCCCTCAAAGGCCTTCGGGGGCTGCGCGCGCAGCAGCGTGCGGCGGACGCCCGCGAACAGAACCATCGCGAGCAGGAAGCCGACGCCCGCGCCGAAGCCGCAGACGACCGATTCAAGGAAGCCGTAGCTGTTGTCCACATTGAGCACCGTCACGCCGAGCACGGCGCAGTTGGTCGTGATGAGCGGCAGATAGATGCCCAGCGTCCGGTACAGCGCGGGAACGTATTTTTTGAGCGCAAATTCGACGATCTGCACGAGCGCCGCGATGACGAGGATAAAGACGATCGTGCGCATATAGGTGAGTCCCAGCGGCACGAGCAGGCCCGCGTAGATCCCGTAGGTCGCCGCCGAGGCGATGACCATGACGAAGATGACGGCGAGACTCATGCCGACGGCGGAGCTGAGCTTTTTCGACACGCCGAGGAAGGGGCAGATGCCCAGAAACTTGACGAGAACATAGTTCTCCGTCAGGATCATCGTGAACAGGATCGTCATCAGTGTTTTTGTCATTTCTGCGCCTCCTCACAGCCGCTGCATCCGTCGCAGTTCAGGCATTTGTTCGCCGTGTCCAGCTTTTTTCCGCGCTTTGCAAGCAGCGCGGTCAGCAGCGCGATCAGGCAGCCGAAGGTGAAGAATCCGCCCGGGGAATTGACCATGATCGCGATGGAATAGGTCTCCGGAATGAGACGATAGCCGAAAATGCAGCCCGTGCCGATGAGCTCGCGGATCGTGCCCATCACGAGCAGCGTGCAGGTGAAGCCGAGCCCCATCCCAAGACCGTCCAGCGCCGAATCGAGCACCGGGTTCTTGGAGGCGAACATCTCCGCGCGCCCGAGAATGATGCAGTTGACGACGATGAGCGGCAGATAGATGCCCAACGCGCTGTACAGCGACGGCAAAAACGCCTCGATGAGCATCTCCGCGACGGTCACGAAGCTCGCGATGACGGTGATGAACGCCGGGATGCGCACCTTATCCGGGATGACCTTGCGCAGCGCCGAGATCGCGGTATTTGAGCAGATGAGCACGAAGGTCGCCGCGAGACCCATGCCGACGCCCGCTTCCGCCGAGACGGAGATGGCGAGCGTCGGACAGGTGCCGAGCACCAGCCGCAGCACGGGGTTTTCGTTCAGGATGCCGTTGGTGACGATGGAAAGCTTGCTTTTCTTTTTATCCATGCCGCTCACTCCTTTTTCGTAGCGGAGGAACCGGCGTCCGCCGTAGCGCCGCTCTGGGCGTCTCCGGCGGTCTGTTCGTCCTCTTGCTCATCCGTTTTTTCATCGGCTTTTTTGTCGAGGGCGTCGCCCTCCCAGGTCGCGCTGCTGCCGGCGTCCGCCGTAGCGCCCGCGGTCGCCGAGGATTCGGCGTCCCCTTCGGGCTGCGCGTCCTGATCATACGCCGCGCCGTTAACTACGACGTCGAAGGCGGTCAGCGCCGCATTGACGGCCTTTTTCAGCGCCTTGCTCGAAACGGTCGCGCCGCTGAGCACGTCGACGCCGTCCGCTGAGCCGGAAACGCCGATATAGGTGTCGGCGTAGCTGCTTTCCGCGATCTTCGCGCCGATGGTCGAGGTCTCGCCCGACGCGTCGATGCGGATGCCCAGCACCGCGCCGCTCGCGTCCATCGCGACCGTCGCGGTGACGTCGCTGTGGAAGCCCTTCGCGTACGCCACGGCGACATAGCCGCTGCCGCCCTCGTCTTCATAAAAGGCCGAGACGTTCGTGACCGCGCAATCGAGCTTTTTGAAGCTCACAGCGTCGGGCAGAAGCTCCTGCATGGCGGCGTAGATCGCCGCGTTTTTCTGTTGGTCGATGATGGGCGCCGTCACCTGGTTCACGCTCGCAAGGATGAACGAGGAGACGAGACAGATGACCACCAGCACCACGACCGGCTTGATATATTCCTGAAAAGTTTTTTTATTCATATCACACCTCACGCGGTAGCCGAGGCCGTCGCGCCCGCTTCGCCGGTCGCGCCGCTGCCTGCATCCACCGTCGCGGAGGAGCCGGCGTCCGGCTCGGAAATGCGCGGGCCCTTATCTATGCGGTAGACCGCGCCGAAGATCAGCAGCCCCACAAGCAGCGCGGCCGCCGTGCCCAGCGCGATCTTTTTGCCCTTCGCCGCCGCCGCGGCGCCGAAGGGACGCCGCCGGCACGCATCGTTGATGTACGGGACGAG
The DNA here is from genome assembly GCA_034927165.1 of Oscillospiraceae bacterium. Taxonomy (GTDB): domain Bacteria; phylum Bacillota; class Clostridia; order Oscillospirales; family Ruminococcaceae; genus JAYFNU01. The sequence goes on along the minus strand of JAYFQJ010000139.1, from coordinate 991 downwards.
CAAATTCATGATGAGGATAGCGTAGGACACGCCCTCGGTGGAATTTGCAAAAATGCGGATGACCGATGTGAGAAGTCCGAGCCCCAGCGCGAACACCAGCTTGCCGGCGTTCGTATACGGGACGGTCGTGTAGTCGGTCGCCATAAAGACGGCGCCAAGGAACAAGCCGCCCGACAGGATGGCGTACAGCGGATGCGCACAGCCGAACATCCATGAGAACAGCAGCGTCGAGCCGATGTAAGCGACGGGGATGATGGGCTTGATGACGCCGCGCAGCACGAGATACACGCCGCCCAGCAGCAGCGCCGCGCAGCTCGTCTCGCCCAGCACGCCCCCGTAATTGCCGAGGAACAGCGTGAGCGCGTCGAGTCCCTCGCCGCCGCCCTGCTCGATGAGGTTCAGCGGCGTCGCGGAGGACAGCACGTCCGGCGCCGTCGCGGGATAGGCGTAGTCGGTCATCGCCGAAGCGAAGGAGACCGCCATCACGACGCGGCCGACGAGCGCGGGATTGACGAAATTGCACCCGATGCCGCCGAACAGCTGCTTGACGATGACGATGGAGACAAAGCTGCCGACGACCGCCATCCAGACGGGCAGCGTCGCGGGCAGATTATAAGCGAGCAGCAGGCCGGTCACGACGGCGGACAGATCCCCCACCGTCACGGGCCGATGCAGCAGCTTCTCGTACAGCCATTCAAAGGCGACGCAGGCGGCGACGCAGACGCCGGACAAAACGGCGCTGCGATAGCCGAACAGATAAACAGAGACGCCCAGCGCCGGCAGCAGCGCGATGACGACGTCGAGCATGATGCCGCGCGTCGAACGCTTATTGGCGATGTGCGGCGAGGAGGTCACAGACAGGATATTCATTTTTTCGCCGCCTTTCTGATCTCAAGCTTCGCGAGGCGCATCGTCTGTGTGACGGAGCGCTTCGCCGGACACACATAGGTGCAGCAGCCGCACTCCATGCAGTTGAGGACGCCGAGCGCGG
>JAYFQJ010000066.1:0-10821 GCA_034927165.1 Oscillospiraceae bacterium | reverse complement strand
GGGGGGGGGGGGGCCTCCCCGCATTCTATGCACCCGCGCGCTGGTCGTCCGATTCCGGCATAACCGCTCGCGCGGCTCTTTGCCCTGCCCGTCGCGGGTAGTTCTCAGAGCGGCGTTGTTTGGAAGACCTTAATGTGCTATTATGGAAAAAACGCCGGAGGAGGAAAAGCGATGCGGGGGAAAGCCGGTCGGCGCGCGGGAGGTCTGCTCGCGATTTTTCTCTGCGTGTTTCTGATGACGGGCTGCGGCGGGAAGCAGGCGGAGAAGGCGGTGGCCTGCGACGGCGTATATACTGACGCCTGTCTTGCAGTGAACGAGCTGCTGTTGCCCGGGTACACCGCTGTTCCCATGGGCGGCTCATTCTCCGCCGCGCTGGAGGCGGGGTATGTGTGCGAGGCGTTCGACGCGCAGGCGCTTCCTCTGCAGTCGACCGACGCCGCGCTGTACTGGTATCCGCAGTACCTCGCGACCGTCGTCATTGCCGTCGACCGGGCGCAGACCGACGTGCGCATCACGGGTTGGGAGGATCTGCGCGATATCCGGGAGACCGTCGGCTTTTTGACCGACAACCAAAACGGGCGATACGTGTTCGCCGCGATCGCCCATGCGCTGGGCACACAGGACGGTTACGACACAGACGCCGCGACCTCGCTGCTGCGCGCCGTCGCGGCGCAAAAGCGCCTGAACAGGGGCGGCTGGGACGCGCCGGTGCTGCTGTTGTTCGATTATCAGGCGGCGGCGCTGAACAAGACGGGACGCTCGCTTGAGATCATCATCCCGACGGAGGGGACGATCACCTGTCGGCGGGGGCTTCTGTCGCGCACGGAGCTGCATTTCGCAGACGGCGCGGCGGATATACTGCTCGAGCACGGCTTTCGTCTGCCGGACGGGCGCGCGGACGGGCGCTTATATCCCGCCGCCGCAGAGTACGAAAGAGCCGCCGCGGTCGACGACTGCGACGCGCTCAACGCGGCGACGCTGCGCTATATGCGCACGCTGAACCGCAGAATCATGCTCACCCGTCTGTACAGCTCCGCAGACGGACTGGAGCATCAGATGTTCGCGGTCTGCTTTCTTGTGGTCGTCCTGTTCTGGGTCGGGCTGATGCTGCGCAGGATCGCGCAGAAGTATATGCGGGACTCTGTCTTTTTTGCCGGGTTGCTCATTGTCGGCTGGGTCCTTGTGCGCTTTGTGAAGTATCAGGTCGACAGCGACACGCTCACGCGGTATCTTTGGTATTCCTTTTACATATTCCAGCTGCTGCTGCCGTTCACGCTGCTGCGGCTCGCGCTTTTGCTGGACAACCCTCGGCCGGAGCGGGTGAAGCGGGTGATGGATCAGCGGGTGCTGCCCGTCGTCGTCGCGCTGATCGCCGTCGTATTCACGAATGATCTGCACGGACAGGTGTTTGTGCTCGATCTGTCGCGACCCGACTGGTCGGCCGTGTACGGGTACGGCCCGCTCTATTACGTCGTCAATGCGGCGGCGACGCTGCCCGTGCTCGCGTCGATTTTTCTGCTGATCAAAAAGGCGTGGGGCAGCCCGCGGCGTGGCGCGTTTATTTTTCCGACGGCGTTCGGCGTATTGCTGCTGGCCTACGGCTATGGCTATATCGCGGGCATTCCCCTTGCGAGCGACAGCGATTTCACCATGACGGTCGCCGCCTTCTTTCTGCTGTATTTCGAGTCTGCGATCCGATCCGGGCTTGTGCCGATAAACACGAAGTACAAAACATTTTTCACCCGTTCGCCGCTGCGCATGCAGATCGTCGGCACATCGGGGGAGACGCTGCTCGCGTCGGCGACCTCCGCGCCGATCGGCCCGTCGGCGTGGAGCAAACTGAAGAAGAGCTTCGGACGCCCGCTGGAGGCGGACGAAAACACGCTGCTCTATGCCGACCCCCTGCCCTGCGGCGCGGTGGTGTGGCAGGAGGACGTCTCGGCGCTCAACCGGCTGCACGCGCAGCTCGATGAAAACGCGCGGCGTCTTGCGGCGGCCAACGCTCTGCTCGACAAGCAGAGGGACACGCAGCACCGCGCCGAGACCGCAAGGGAAAACGCCGCGCTGTTGTCCATGCTGCAAGCCGAGATCAACGAAAAGACAGAGAAGCTGTCCGCTCTTGTCCGCGCGCTGCCCGAGGGGACGGACCGAGGGCCGGCGCTCGGGGGCGTGACGCTGCTGCTGTGCTGCATCAAGCGGCGCTGCAGTCTGTTTTTCCGCGAGCGGGAGGCGTCGCTCCTGCCCGCGGACGAGCTCTCGGTGTACTTTGACGAGCTTGCGGAGTTCGCGCTGTATGCGGGCGTGCGGGTCGCGGGAGGGGGAAGTCCCGACGCGGCGCTGCGCGTGCGCTGCGGAACGCTGCTCTACGATTTCTTTTATGAGGTTCTCGCCGCGTGCGGGCGTGCGGGCGGCGCGCGGGTGCTGGAGCAGTTTTACGCGCAGGACGGGGATGTCTGCTTGCGCTTGCTGCCATCTGTTCCGCTCGCCCGCGCGGATGTGTTTGATGAAAAGCGGGAGGCCGCCGTCGCGGACGCGGGCGGCGTGCTGTCGGTAAAGGCGCTGGACGGAGACGTTGGGCTGCTGCTGCGCTTTCCTGCGGGAGGTGCGCAATGATCCGGTTCTATTGTCTGCCCTCTGCCGCGCTCGTCGGACTGAGCTTTTTCGCCGCGGTGACCGCGCTGCTCGGCGCTGCCGCGGCGCTCTACGGCATCCTGCGCTCTCACCACCGCAGCAAAATGCGGTATGCGCAGGATGCGCTGCAGCTCACGGCGCTTTTGCAGACGCTGCTTATGCTCTACTGCGTCGCCTTTGTGCATCTGAACCGGGGCGTCGGCTCGGTGCTGCTCCCGGAGCTGGACGGCCTGCGCTGCGCGGTGTTCATCCTGCTTGCGGGGCTCGGCGCAGTTTGCGCGTGGGAGCAAAAACGGCTTTGGCCGCTCTCTGCCGCGCTGGCGGCGCTGCCGACGCTGCCGGTGTGCGAGCGGATAGAGGGCGCGTTTTACCCCGCGGCTTTTGCGCTCGCGCTGCTGGTGCTCTCGCTGCGCGCCGTGCGCCTGCTCGTTATCTACAGAAGAGAATTCGATCATGAGCTCACCGCGTTTACGATAAACGACGCGATCAACGCGCTGCATTCCGGCGTGCTGTTTTATGCGCCGGACGGCGCGGTGCTGCTGTGCAACCGCCGAATGCGGCGGCTCATGCTCGCCCTTTGCGGCGGCGTCTGCCGGGACGCAAAGGCGTTTTATACGGCGCTCGCTTCGGACGCGCCGCTTGCGGGCGAGCGCATACGGATGGACGGCGGCGTCGCCTTCCGCCTTCCGGACGGCGGCGTGTGGTTGTTTGCGCGCACCGCCATCGAGACCAACGGCCATGAATATGTACAGCTCGCCGCAAGCGAGATAACGGAGCGCTTTGCGCTGACAAAGCGGCTGATCGATGAAAACGAGCAGCTGCGCGAACGCAGCGAAGCGCTGAAGACGGCGCTGCAGAACATAGGGGAGATCTGCCGCGACGAGGAAACGGCGCGGCTGAAAAGCCGCTTTCACGATATGCTCGGGCAGCGCGTCGCGCTGCTGCTGCGGGGTATGCGCGCGGGGGAGAGGATCGATCGCGCGCTGCTCGACGATCTGCGGGACGGTATCGATCTCGAGCGGCAGACGCAGGAGCGGGACGCCCGCTGCAAGCTGCGTATGCTGCGCCGCCTGACGGAGGATATCGGCGTTCGGTTCATCGTCTCAGGCGAGCTTCCCGACACGCAGGGAGAAGCCTCCGTCTGCGCCGATATTCTCACCGAGGCTGTCACAAACGCCGTGCGCCACGGCTTCGCGAGCGAGATACACGCGGATATGGAGGAGGCGGGCGGCGAGTTCCGTCTGCGGATAACGAACGACGGCCCCACGCCGGAGGGGCTGATAAAAGAGGGCGGAGGACTTTCCGGGATGCGTGAAAAGCTGGCGCCGCTCGGCGGCCGGCTGGAGGTAGAGACGTCGCCGCGCTTTGTGCTGACGGCGCGCTTTAAAACGGGGGTGAGGGCATGACGGGGGTATTCATCGTGGACGACCACGAGTCCATGCGAGAGACGCTCTCCCGCGCGTTTTCCGACGCGGGAGATTTCATGGTCGTGGGCGAGACGCCCAGCGCGGCGCTCGCGCTCGCCTATTGCGAAAAGCTGCGCCCGGATCTCGTGCTCATGGATGTCTGCACCGAAGGGAACGCGAGCGGCCTCGCGGCGACAAGGGAGATCCGGGACAAGCTGCCTGAGGTCAAGGTCGTCGTTATGACGGCGTTCAACGAGATATCCTATCTGCCGCGCGCAAAGGAGGCGGGCGCGAACGGCTTCGTTTACAAGAGCCGCAGCCTCGCTTTCTTTCTGGAGACGGCGCGCGCCGTCATGAACGGGGAGAGCGTCTTCCCGCAGGCGAAGACGATCCCCATGCCCACGGGCGAAGCGCCGCTGACCGACCGTGAGATGGAGATACTGCGGCTGCTGTGCCGCCATATGACAAATAAGGAGATCGGCGCGGAGCTGTTTATCAGCGAGAACACAGTGAAATACCATAAAGCGAATATGCTCGCAAAGACAGGCTTCGACAGCGCTGTGGACCTCGCGTTTTATATGATAACCAACGGGTGGATCAATCCGCTGTATTGACGGCCAGACTGCCCGCCGCGGGTAGGGCGCGCCGCCGCGCGTTCTATTATAATGTTCTTAAAGAGGAAAAGCGCCTTTGGCGCAACGGAGGGAAGCCGATGAAAAGATATTCTGTGTTGTTTTTATCCGCTTTGACGGCGCTGCTGCTCGCCGCTTGCGGCGGAGCGCAGGACCCGGCGGACGCCGGAAACGGAGCCGGCGGGGTGGATGTTCCGGCGGAAAATCCGGTGGTGCGCATTGACAGCGCACAGGAATCGTTTCTCGCGCAGACGGACGCCTATGAGGAGTTCATTGTCCCGGGCGATGAGGATTCGGAGTATCTGGTCAGGGCGGTGCTGAGCGTCAACGTCGCCGTGCGAGATTTCCGGGTCGTCGGGCTCGCGCTCGAGCCGCAGGGGGACACGCTGCGCTTTCGCGAAACACAGGAGCTGTATGCTTTGGATGTGTTGACGCCTGAAAAGCCGCTCGTTCTGGGACTGGTGTTCTATGGCGACACGCCGAGCGTCGGGGTCTCCTATACGGACGAAAACGGCGAGACACGCATTCTCGCCGTCTGTATGAGCGGGGAGGACGGTTCGCTGCTGCTCAGCGAAGATTGAGAGCTTCGAAACGATGATCGCCGGCAAAGCGCGGCCGACCGAGGGGTCGGCCGCGCTTTGCCGGCGCCAAAAACTACCCGCCGCGGGTGGGGCGCGCGCTTTTCGGTTCTCATATACTTAACACAGTGAGTCGTACGCTTGCGCTATTTCGCGGCTTCGCGCCGCCGGAACAGGAGGCCTGCATGACTGAGGACGTAAAAAGATGCATAGATATGCGGACGGATTTTTTCGACGCCTACTTCACCGTCCCCGAGGATGTCCGCGGCGAGGTCGACGACCTCGTGCGGGATATGACCGCGCTGGGAGAGCGATGCGGCAGTGCGGCGGAATTTGAGGAGTGCTTCGCGTCGCAGGGACTCTCCGAGCGCTTCAACGCAGCCCTTGCGCGCTGTGTCCAAAAGCCGATGAAGCGAACGAAGGAGCAAAAGCAGCAGTCGACAAAGATCGCGCGGGAGATGCTGCGGGATAACCGCGCCGCGCTCGCGAAGGACGCGGTCGAGCAGCTTGCGGGAGCGGTGCAGGTGGAGGCGGAGAGCCGCTTCTTCCAGAAAAGACGCGAGGAAATGATAGAAAACGGAACCTTTGACGAATATACGCGCACGAACAACGCGGTAGATGCGCTCGGCGGCGTCGTCCGCTTTTTCAAAAAAAAGCTCGGCGGAGAATAGCGACGGACATATAAGAAGGAGCTGATGAGATGAAGACGGTCGCGCTCATTATGAAGCGCAGGGCTGTCGCGCAGCTGCTCACGGAAAGGCTCGCCGAGGAGGAGGTCTGCGCGCGCGGTGTGTTTGATTATGCGCGGGCGGCGCAGGCGGTTCTGTCCGCGGACGCCGCGCTCATCGAAGCCGGAGAGGACGGGGCCTACACCGCGGACGCCTGCCTCGCGCTGTGCGCAAAGCTCCATGCCGCGGCGCCCGGCTGCCGTCTGCTGCTGCTGTGCCCCGAGGGGGACGCGGCAGGGGTGAGGCTGGCGGCGCAGGCGGCCAGGGACGGGACCATACAGGATTTCGTATTCTATAACGCGAGCACGGAATATCTTGTGTCCAAAATACTCGCCCTGTAAATGGAAACAGATATTCGCGTGCCGGCCTCCCGGGACGCATGGAGCTGAGGAGCTCCGCAGAAAATGAAGAAAATAGGATTTGTGACAAACAACAAAATGCTCGCGCAGAGCCTTGCCTCCGTCCTCGCCGACGGTGCGGATTTTTCGCTGCTTGTGATCGCAAAGGGCGCACAGGCCGTGCTCGACGCCGAGATCCTGCAGCCGGACATCGCGGTCGTGGACGCGGACAGCGAGCTCGGCACGGCGCTGCATCTGTGCGGCGAGCTGCGCCGCGCGGCGCCCGGGTGCCGACTGCTGTTTTTGCTCTCGCGAAAGAGTCGGACGGACTCCGAGATCGCGGTCGCGGCAAAAAAGAGCGGCCGCATCGATGATTTCCTGTTTTATGATTCCTCGCTCGACTATCTGGTCGCGAAGCTGAGATCCATGTGAAGGGGTGTTGTTCCGTGAGAAAAAAGATGTTGGCCGCGCTGATCGGGCTTGCGGTCCTATGCGCGGGATGCGGAAAGGGAGAGAGCGATATGGACGGCACGGGCGTTCCGGGTGCGTTTGTCAGCGTGCGCTGCGGGGAGTCCGGCGGGATGGAGCGCACGAGCAGCCGGTCCTTCTGGCTGCGGCGGGGAGAGGACGGCGCGCTGCTGCTCGACGCCTCCCTTTTCATCGGCGATACAGAGGTGTCGCTCGAGGAGATCGAGGTCGATGAAGCCTGCGCGGACGAGGTGACCCGTATCGCGGAGGAATACGATATGCTCGCGCGCCGCGGCAAGGCGACGAAGAAATCATCGCTTTTTGCGCTCGACGAGAAGACAAAGAGCTTTGCGCTGTGCTTTGAGGGCGCCGACGAGGTGTCGCTCGAAGACGGATATAAAAAATCCGACGGCTTCGCGCAGGGAAGAAGCGAGATCGACTTGTTCCTGTACGGGATCGGCGCGCAGCTGGCGCAGCAGTATTATGATGCGTTTTTTGAAAACTGCGCGGGCGGCTGGACCGCGCCCAATGAGGGGATGGGGGACTACATCGCCTTCGACTGTGCGGACGGGGACGTCATCTGCAGCATCGGCGGGCACGGGGAGCAGTGGAAGCGCCCGGCCGGCTGGATCGACTCCTTTGCGCTGGATGCGCAGGGCGTCTACACGCTCGCGGTCTGTTTCCCCGCAGAGCCTGCGGACGACATGGGCCACGCGTGGGAGAGCCTGCGCGCCGAATACCAGATCATTCCCGGAAACGGCGGCGCGGAGCTCACGGTGACCGACACGCAGGAGGGCACACCCGTGGTCTATTACCGCGACGCGATCGACTGACCAGATCCTATCAGAAGCAAGGAGAAAAGATTGAATGAGTGAAGAAAAGGCCGCCTATAAGTGCGGCGGCTGCGGCGGGGAAGTACAGTACGACGTGAAGGCGCAGAAATTTCTGTGCGTCGCGTGCAGGGCCGAGTACATCCCCGAGACGGAAAGCGCGGTTGTGACCGAAAAGGACTTCAACATCCAAAAGCTCCTCGTGTCGAGCACAGAGCTGTCCGACGTGAAGAGCGCGGTGTGCGCGAGCTGCGGCAGCGAGCTGTTTTTCCCCGCGAACGAGACGGCCGCGCGCTGTCCGATGTGCGGCGCTGCACAGCTGCGCGCGGGCGCGGGCAGAGCGCTGATCCGACCCGACGGCATCGTGCCCTTCCGGGTGGATGCGCAGGACGCGCAATCCGGCTTCCGCAAATATATATCCAAGCGCTTTTTCGCCCCCTCCGCGCTCAAGAGCGCCTTTGAGGAGGGCAGGCTCGCCGGCTGGTATATGCCCTTCTGGACCTTTGACGCCGCCGCGCACGGCACCTATACCGGCGAGGGCGGCAAGAGCGTCAAGGTCATGCGGGACGGAAAGGAGACCTTCGAAACGCAGTGGTTCCCCGTCCGCGGCGCGCTCGGCAGAAGCTTTGACGACGTGCTTGTGTGCGCCGCGAGCGAGAGCGGAAAAAAGATGACGGAAAATCTGCGCTACGACACGGCGGCCGTGAAGCCCTATTCGTCGCAGTACCTGCAGGGGTATCTCGCGGAGTACCGCTCTATCGAGGCGAGCGCCGCCTTCGAGACGGCGAAACAGACGATGGAGCTCGCGCTCGAGCAGGACGCGAAGCAGGACATCCGCCGGGAGTACACCTCCGAGCGCGGCGTGCGCGTCAGCGCGCGTTTTACCGACGTCACCTGCAAGAGTTTGCTGCTGCCGCTGTACCGCGCGAGCTACAGCTATAAAGGCAAGCTTTACGATTACATCATCAACGGGCAGACGGGAGACGTCGCGGCGCGGTATCCGAAGAGCGCGCTCAAGATCCTTCTCACGATCCTGCTGATCGCGGCGCTCATCGCGGGCGTCGTGCTGCTCACAAAGCTGCGCTGATGCGCGCGGCGGTCCCTGACCGCAGCGCGGCACAATAAAATGATTTTGATAAAAGAGAGAGGCATAAAATGAAAAAGACACTTGCGGTTCTGCTGATCCTGTTAATGACCCTGTCCCTCGCCGCTTGCGGCAAGGGCGCGAGCGACGATCCCAACCTGATAAAGATAGGGAAGTACGAGGCGCTGTATACCGGCTGCTCCATCGTAACGGACAGCGACGGCGACGACGCCATCGCCATCACCTATCAGTACACCAACAACAGCAAGGAAGCGCAGTCGTTTATGTGGGCGTTCGACTATCATGCGTTCCAAAACGGCGTGGAGCTGGAGGCGGCCTGCGTTTATACGAACGATGACGAGGACGACTACACGATGCTCGACGACGATAATATGCTCGACGTGCAGCCGGGCAGCAGCAGCACGGCGGTCCTTACTTATAAGCTGAGCGATCTCACGAGCCCCGTTGAGATGCAGTTTGCCGCCCTTTTCGGCAAGGAAGAGGACTCCCACACCATCGATCTTTCCACGGCGGACGCCACGGGGGCGACCGGCTCCGGTTCCGGCGTCAGCGCCAGCGCGCTTTCCGGCGACTGGTACGGCTGGTGGATCATATCCGACGCGACGGGCGATTACGCCGACAGCGACGGAGGATGGTGGGACATCTGCGCGCAGATCTCCATCGGCGCCGACGGCAGCGGCACGATCGATCTCTGGGACGAGGACTTTAAGCGCAGCGATGTGATGGGCACCGTTGATCTCGAGAGCACGGGAGAGGACACCGCTGTATCCACCGGCGGCGATTTCTACGGCGACGAGATCACCGCGGGAGAGTGGCAGCTCGCACCCAACGAGGGCACGCCGGAAAATCTCATCATGATCGAGAGCACCTGCGAGGACGCACAAGGCTCCTATACCTATACTATCTATCTGCGCCCCTGGGGCTTCATATGGGACGACGTCGAGGAGAAGTACCTGCCCTATTATTACACCGACTGGTATCTGCCGCTCGTCGAGGCGAACGAGACGATGCCGGATGCGATCGACACCGCGGACGCGGCGTGAGCCTGAAAAAACATTTGACATTTGTAAAGGAGAAGTATTATGGGAATTCTTTCAAGATTCACGGATATCATGAAGGCAAACATCAATTCGGTCCTTGAAAAGTCTGAGGGGCAGAACGCCGATAAGCTGCTCGAGCAATATCTGCGAGAGGCGCGGGAAAATCTCGACGCGGTCAAGGCCGAGACTGCCGGCGTGATCGCGGACGAAACGGCGGCGGGCCGCAGGGTCGACGCGCTCGGCGAGGAGATAGCAAAGCTCGCAAAATATGCGGAGCAGGCCGTTGTGGCCGGCAGCGACGAGGACGCGAAGAGCTTCCTCGCGGGCAAGGACGCGGCGGAGCGCAAAAAGGAGGACGCCGAGAAGGCCTACGCGCAAGCGCAGCTCAACTCCGACCGTATGCGCCAGCTCACAAAGAAGCTGGGCGAGGACATCACCGCCGCGCAGGGCAAGCTCGCCGGGCTCAAGGGCAAGCTGGACGTAGCGAAGCAGCAGGAAAAGTTCAACGAGCTCACCGAAAAGATGTCCTCCGTCGGCTCTGAGTTCTCCGGCTTCGACAGCCTCGCCGACGCGGTGCAAAAGCGCATCGACTCCATCGACGCCAAAGCGGAGCTCAACAAAGAGCTCAACGCGAGCGGCGATCTCGACGCGCTCAAGGAAAAATACGCAGACGCGGCGCCGGCGGCGGACGGCGGCTCTACACTGGACGACGAGCTCGCGGCACTCAAGGCCAAGCTCGGGAAATAACACGGCCCTTCGCCTGCGCCGCAAAGCGCGGCGCAGGCGAAGGCCATAAGATGGGGGGTTAAGCTCATGGCTATCTTCGATCAACGCAGCGATACCGTGGAGTGGAAGGAATTCCGCGACGACGTGTTGTTCTTCAAGTGGGGCAACAGTGAGATCAAACGCGGCTCAAAGCTCATCGTCCGGACGGGACAAAAGGCGATCTTTTATTACAACGGGGCGATCGAAGGCGTCTTCGAGACCCCGGGCAGCTTCGATATCGACACCGAGATCGTTCCCTTCCTGTCCACGCGCCAGAGCATTTTAAAGCTTCAGAAGGAT
>JAYFQJ010000103.1:0-4079 GCA_034927165.1 Oscillospiraceae bacterium | reverse complement strand
CAGATACAATCGCTTGCATCCAAAATTACCCGCTGCTCTTGCGAACAGCTTCCTTTTTTTGAGTCCCGCTCTCTCAAGCAGAACTCGAATTGATAGGGTCCTTCTTTCGCTATATTGTTTAATTTTCAAGGTCCTTCGCGCCGCAAGCTTGTCTCGGCGGCGTGAATTTTATATTACCATTCCGGGTCCCAAATGTCAACATTTAATTTCATTTTTTTTAGAATAATTAATTACAAGAGTGTTACGCGAACGAGCGCGGATAAAAAAGACCGGACCTTTCGATCCGGTCTTCTCCTTCTGCGCCTTATTCTATGCCGATCTTCTTGTTGGTCTCGGGCAGCGCGGCCTGCTTGGGCAGCGTAAGCTCAAGAATCCCATTTTTGTAGGCAGCCTTGATCGCGTCCGTATCAATGCCGGTCACATCGAAGCTGCGGCTGTAAGCGCCATAGCTGCGCTCGCGGCGCACATAACTGTCCTTTTCTTCTTTCTTGTCCTCCGTGTGCTGTGCGGAGATTGTCAGGACATCGTTCTTCACGTCGATATTGATGTCCTCCTTGTTGAATCCCGGCAGCTCCGCTTCGATCGCATAGGTGTCGCCGTTGTCGCGGATATCCGTCTTGAAATCGTTCACTGCATTGGAGAAAAAGCTCTTTTCAAAATCATCGAAGTAGCGGTTCAGCATCGCCGTATCGCGTCTTCTTTCAAAAGGCATAAGCTCAAACATACTGAATACCTCCCGTAAAGGTTTTTATTCTTTTGTTCCTCTCGGAACTTACAAGCACAGTATATTTTCTATTTATTAACAAATTTCGATATTTGTATGAATTAAATATTAATTATTGGCACTCTTAATTATAGAGTGCCAATTCAAGCCAAAGGAATATCGGGACGCATATCCCATACCACGCCGCCGAAAACGGCAGACATATCTGGCCGCGCACATTCAATGGCAGGTCGGAATAATTCCATACGCCCAGACGCAGCCGAATATTCACGTATAGACCAATGAAAAACTCGACTGCGGTGATCCCCGCCGCACCGAGGAGCGATTTGAGCAAGATCGGGTTCTCCGGAAGCAGACGTTGGATCCCGTACAGCATCAGCATGGACAGGCCGCCTGCGAGCGCCATGCTGACGTGGGAGCGGCCGCGCCACAGCAGCTCTATCAAAACGTATCCGCTCGCTCCGAACAGAAACAGCGACAATAAAAGCTTCATAATCCCACCCCTGCATACTGTTCCCCTTCGGCGCCTGCTTTATTTCTCCTCCCTTTTCTTTTCGAGCTCTTCGCAAAACAATCGGTAAAGGACGGCCGTGAACGGCACACTCACCAGAACGCCCAGAACTCCGCCGTAGCCCGCGCCGAGCACGACCGCCGCAAATACAAAAAATCCGTCCAGACCGATCGCGTCTCCTACGACGCGCGGGTACAGCACGCTTCCCTCAAATTGCTGCAGCGCTATCATAAAAATCAAAAACGCAGCAGCCTGTACCGGATTTTCAAGAAACAACAGCAGCGCGGATGGGATGGCGCCGAGATAGGCGCCGATTACGGGGATGATGCTCGTCAGCGCGATGAGCAGACTGATGAGCGGTGCATACGGCAGGCGTATGATCACCATGCCGACAAAACACAACAGGCCGAGGAGCGATGCCTCCAGAAGTTGTCCACTGATAAAGCGCCGGAAGGTTTCCGCCGCAAGCTCAACAAACCGGTATACTGCGTCCAACGCGGCGTTCTTCGGAAACAGCGACCTGCTTTCCCGAAACAGTCGCGCCAGCTTTTTTTCATCGAGCAGGATGTAAACGGACATACCGGCAGACAAGACGAGGCGCGCCGCTCCCGCTGTAAAATTATATGCAGAACCGACCGCCGCGCGCAGCGAGTCAGCCGCCGCAGCCAGAAGATCCTCCGGGCGCAGCCAGTCCGAGCCCTGTGCGCCAGGGAATATCCTGTTCTCGGCTTCCCTGAAGAATGTCATCAGCTCATCTGTGTAAGCCGGCAGCCGCTTCATGAACTCCTCAATGTTCCCGCGCAGCGCTGGTACAAGTAAAACAGGGGCCAGAGACAGGATTCCCGCCAGCAGAAAATAGGTCGTAAATACGGCGCACGCGCGCCGCGGCTTTTCTCTTTTTATCGAAGCAAACAGAGTCCGCTCGAACAACCCCACCACGCCGTCAAGCGCGAGCGCAAACAGGACGCCCAACAGGATCGGGCGGAAGACGCCGGCAATGGAAGTGATAAGCCCCACGAGCGCCTGTGCACGAAAAAGCAGCGCAAACAGGACGAGAGCATAGGCGATGATGCCGCATATCGTTCTTTTAGTTTTCTTTTGCATTGGCGCCCCTCCCCTTCCATTTATATTCGTCAGGCAGGGGAAAATAAAACAGGGGCTCCGGCTAAATGCCGAAGCCCCTGCTGTGCTTTTTCAGATAACGCCCTGCGCGAGCATTGCGTCCGCGACCTTTTTGAAGGCGGCGATATTCGCGCCCGCGACAAGATTTCCGTCGATGCCGAACTCCTTCGCTGCGTCGTAGGCGTTGTGGAAGATGCTCAGCATAATGCCGTGCAGCCTTTCATCGACCTCCTGCGCCGACCAGGACAAGCGCAGGGAGTTTTGGCTCATCTCGAGACCAGACGTCGCAACGCCGCCGGCGTTTGACGCTTTCGCGGGAGCGAAAAGCACGCCCGCCTTCTGGAACTTCGCGACCGCGTCCGGTGTGCTCGGCATATTTGCGCCCTCCGCGACAGCCATCACACCGTTTTTTATGAGCGCGTCCGCCGCGTCGCCGTCCAGCTCGTTCTGTGTCGCGCACGGCAGCGCGACGTCGCACGGCGTCGACCAAATGCCCTTGCACCCTTCCGTGAAGGTCGCCCCTGCGACACGCTTCGGATATTCGCTGATGCGCGCGCGCTCGACCTCCTTGATCTGCTTCATGACCGCGAGATCGATACCCTTCTCGTCGACCACATAGCCGGAGGAATCGGACATGGCGATGACTTTGCCGCCGAGCTGCGTCGCCTTTTCGCACGCATAGATCGCGACGTTTCCGCTGCCGGAGATGACGACCCTTTTGCCCTCGAAACTGTCCTGCTTCATGCACTTGAGCATTTCCGCCGCGAAATAGCACAAGCCGTACCCGGTCGCCTGCGGACGGATGAGCGATCCGCCGAAGGAGATGCCCTTGCCGGTGAGCACGCCGGTGAATTCGTTGCGAATCTTCTTGTACTGCCCGAACAGGAAGCCGATCTCCCGCGCGCCCACGCCGATGTCGCCCGCGGGCACGTCGGTGTCCGGCCCGATGTAGCGGTACAACTCATTCATGAAGTTTTGGCAGAAGCGCATGATCTCGCCGTCAGATTTCCCCTTGGGGTCGAAATCGCTGCCGCCCTTGCCGCCGCCCATCGGCAGCGTCGTCAGGCTGTTTTTGAAGGTCTGCTCGAAGCCGAGAAATTTGATGACCGACGCGTTGACGGACGGGTGCAGACGCAATCCGCCCTTGTAAGGGCCGATCGCGGAATTGAACTGCACGCGGTAGCCGCGGTTCACCTGTACCTTGCCGCTGTCGTCCACCCACGAAACGCGGAACTGAATAAAACGCTCCGGCTCGACAATGCGCTCGACGATGCCGTTCTTCTCATAGACCGGATTTTTTTCAACGACCGGCTCCAGCGATTCAAGCACCTCGTAAACGGCCTGCTTAAACTCAGGCTCGTCTGGATTGCGCTTGCAAACCGTTTCATAAACGCGGTTCAAATATTCGTTTTTCATGCGTTTGCTCTCGCTTTCAAAAATTTATACTTTATTATATTGCGATAGTGCGCTATTTGCAAGAAATAATTTTAATAAACAAACGCTTTAAATCGTTAAATAAGTTCCGCGTCCGCCCTTGCATCCTTTTCGCACATATTGACAAATAAAAGAGGCGATAAAGCGTTTGCCCCTTTTGCAGTTTTATGGTATACTTTCTTAGCGAGCCGGCCGGATGGCAGCGCATCGCGAGATGTGAGGAAAGTCCGAGCTCCATAGGGCAGAACAACTGCTAACGGCAGCCGGGGGCGACCCCAGGGACAGTGC
>JAYFQJ010000029.1:0-41133 GCA_034927165.1 Oscillospiraceae bacterium | reverse complement strand
AGCCGCCTTGACCGCGCCGACATCGCCGCGCACCATGACGGTGACGAGGCCGTGTCCGATCTCTTCCTTGCCGATGAGACGGACGTCCGCCGCCTTGACCATCGCATCCGCCGCTTCGATGGAGCCGATAAGTCCTTTGGTTTCGATCATGCCGAGTGCTTGCTTTTCCATTTGTTCTTTCCTCCGATTGGTGATTGATTGATTGTATTTGAATGATTATAACAGCGTTTTTACGAAGTCGGGATGGGGCGACGGGATCACGACGCAGTCGGACACCATGCCCTTGCCGGCAGCCGCCATGCGGCCCGCTTCGACAGCGGCGCGCACCGAGGCGACATCGCCTGTGAGCACCACAAAGGATTTTCCCCCGAGACCGCGGCCGAGCCGAACTTCGATAAGGTCGGTCTTTGCGGCCTTGACCGCCGCATCCGCCGCCTGAATGGCCGCGCACACCGAGTAGAGCTCCATCGTGCCGATCGCCTCGACCTCGGTCACCGCGCTGCACGCGTTGATGGCCGGCGCGACCTGCTCATGTACGCTCGGGATGATGAGCGTGTCGATGGTCTTTTCGCCCGCAACATTGACGCCCGCCTTGATGCTTGACGTGACCTCGGCGACCTCGCCGAAAATGACGACAATGTATTTCCCGGGACAGGTCGTCCCTGCGGACACCAGCTGAACGGACGCCGCCTTGAGCATGGCATCACACGCCTCCATCCCCTTTGGGATAGACAGGACTTCAAGCGTTCCCAGCGCCGGCTGCATGTTCATTGGCTACCACCTTTAACTCGATGTATTGTTCGGTTACTTCGCTGACGCGTCCATCAATGCTCGCATGGATGTTCGCGCCGAGCGCTTTTTCGGGGATCTGAGCGATAAGCTGACCGCGTTTGACCATATCGCCCTGTTCAACAACCGGCTTGCTTGGGGCGCCGATATGCTGCTTGAGATTGATCCGCACGACCTTGGCGGGATAGATGCCCGGCGCCATGGGGGCCTCGACGTCGTATTGGCCGACGCCCAGGCGCGTGATGAGGCGCTCGGTGGGGATGCGCTTATCCTCGATGAAGCGGTCGGGCGGGTATTTCGCCTCCACGCGGGGCTTCACGCCGCTCGCGGCAAGCTGCCCCTTCACACGCTTCATGATGGCACTCGGCTTTAAGCCGAAGTTACAGGCAAAATAGGTGCATACGCCGCAATCGCAGCAGGAGAAGATGCCGTTTACGTCGCCGAAAAGATCTTCGCCGTTCGCGACGGCGCGCATCGCCTTGTGCGGCTGCACATGCAGTCCGAGCGCGTTGCGCGGGCACATCTGCGTGCACATGGAGCACTGGCAGCACACCGACTGCATGACCTTCATGTTGATCTCCGCGCTCTTCTTCTGCAGCAGCGGATGCTCCTTCGGGATCGCGAGAATGCCGCCCGTTGTTTTCGTGATGGGGATATTGATATCCGCCGCAACGGCGCCCATGCACGGACCGCCGATGATGATGGCGCAGTCTCCGACAACACCGCCCGCCGCATTGAGCAGCGCCTTGACGGAGGTGCCGATGGGCGCGCACACCGTCACGGGGTTGTTGACCGCCCCGCCGACCGTCACGAACTTATCGGTGACCGGCTGGTCCTCAAGCGCGTTCGCGACGTTCACAAGCGTGCTCACGTTTTGAACGACGGCGCCCGCGTCCTTGGGCAGACCGCCCGTGGGGACGACGCGCCCGGTGACCTCATAGATGATCTGCTGCTCGTCGCCCGCGGGGTAATAGCTTTTGATGACGTGCAGCCGGATGTTGCGCAGGAATTTCAGCTCCGCTTGCAGCGCCGCGATGGCGTCGTGGTAATGATCCTTCAAGAGGATCACGCCCTCCTTCGCGCCGCAGCACTCCATCTCGGCTTGCAGACCGCGGATGAGCTGCTTTGCGAACAGCGCCATCACCTGCTGGTCGACGCGCAGCAGCGGCTCGCACTCCGCGCCGTTCGCGATGACGACTTCCGCCTGGCAGTTGACCTTGGCGTGCGTGGGAAACCCCGCGCCGCCAGCGCCCACGACGCCGGCCTCCCGTATTTTATTGATGATTTCTTCTCTGTCCATGTGCATCCTCAGATGATGCGAAGGTCGCCCTTTATGACGCACCGGCGCGCTCTTGTGAAGGTGCGCGCAGAGGTCAGGCCCTCGCCCGTCGGCGTCGCGATCGTCAGCGTCGCGTAGCCCTGTCCGCCGAAGCCGAGACCGGCGTAGGACGGACCGTTCTTTACAAAGATCGTCGTGTTGAGCGCCGCCGCCGCGCGGCTCATATTGTGGATGTTGGAGGAATGGATCATCGCGGAGTGGTGGCAGCCGCGTTCGGCGCGCACCGCCTCGCTGATCGCCTCGTCTATGTTGCGCACACGCGCGATGCCGAGCACCGGCATGAGCATCTCCACCATGATGAAGGGGTGATATTTATCGACCTCCGCAATGACCAGCCGCGGATTCCCCGTGTAGGCAATGCCGGAATCCTTCAGGATCAGCGTCGCGTCGTGACCGACGTATTTGCGGTTGATGACGTATTTGTCTTCTTTTTTTACGAGCACGGTGTTGATGACCTTGTCGATATCCGCGCCGTAGATGCGGAACGCGCCGTTGCGCTCCATCTCGCTCATGAGCTGGTCGGCGACGTTGTCGAAGACGAAGACTTCTTTTTCCGCGACGCACAGCACGTTGTTGTCGAAGCTCGCGCCGTCGACGATGGTCTTGGCCGCGGCCGGAATATTCGCTGTGTCGTCCACGATGACGGGGGGATTGCCCGGGCCCGCCGCGACAACGCGCTTGCCGGCCTTCATGGCCGTTTTGACGACCTCCTCCCCGCCCGTGATGGACAGGATGTGGATGTCGGGGTGATTCATGATATCGAGGCCGCTTTGCAGCGACGGCGAAGCGCAGGTCGTGATGAGGTTCGCGGGACCGCCCGCGCGCACGATCGCCTCGTTCATCAGCCGCATCGCCTCCTGTGAGGCGCGCTTTGCGGCCGGGTGCGGATTGAATACGACGGAATTGCCCGCCGCGATCATGCTGATGGAGTTGTTGATGATGGTCGCCGTCGGGTTCGTCGACGGCGTGATGGAGCCGATGACCCCGAAGGGCGCGCCCTCGACGATAGTCAGACCGTCGTCGCCGCTGAACGCCTGCGTCTGCAGATCCTCCATGCCGGGGGTCTTGTTGCTCGCAAGCTGGTTTTTTAAAATCTTGTGCTCTACGCTGCCGTAGCCCGTGTCCTCGTGCGCGAGCTCCGCGAGGTGCTTCGCGTTCGCGTTGCCCGCCTCGCGCATGGCCGCGATGAGCTGTCCGCGCTGCTCGAGCGTCATCTGTACGAGCTTTTCCTGCGCGGCCTTCGCCGCCGCGACCGCCTCGTTCGCCGTCGCAAACATAAAGCTGCCTGTCGGCGCGCCGCCGGTCGGCGCCGCCGCGGGCGCGGGCGCCGCGTCAAAGGCGGCCGCCTGACCCGTCAGCGCCATCGTGGTCTCGCGGACGATCTTTTCAATATCCTGCTGCGTTAACATACCGAAATCCTCTTTACGTTCTTTATTTATTCGCCGAACTTGTCAAAGACGCGCTTTCTGTCGATATCGATGTGATCGATGATCGCGATAACGGAACAGTCGACCGGCTTTCCGTCGGTCATCGCCGTCTGGCGCGAGGAGCTGCCCGCGACGGTCATTACGACCTCGCCCTCGCCTGCGCCCACCGCGTCGATGGCAACGAGCAGGCTGCCCTTTTCCTCCATCGTCGCAAGATCGATGGGCTTGACGACGAGCAGCTTGAGGCCCGTGAGCTTATCGGATTTGTTGGTGCTGACCACCGGGCCCTTAACTCTTGCTATCTGCATTTTTATTCCCCCGAAATTCTATCGTTTGACAATTCTTATGTTTTCAATGCCCGCGCGGTCGATGGCGGCGGGCGTGACGACCGCGGCCGGCGCGCAGACGAGATCCCGGATCCCCCTTGCCGCCGCGTCGAGCACGTCGCGCTCGGTCACGAGCGTCAGCGGCTCGGTGTGCCGCGTCTCGGGCAGACAGTCGTAGGTGGACAGCGACACGCCCATGTCGGTGAGCGCGTCGAGCGCGTCGAGCACCCGCTCAAAAAAGGTGTTGCGCTTGAACTTCATCGGCTTGAAATCGAGCCAGACGTCGACGTTCAGCCCCCACAGCACCGCCTTGAGCAGCAGCTGCTCCGCGGGCTCCGCGTCGTTGCCCGCCGCGAGCTTCTGCAGCGTCGAGATCTTCGGCGCGAGCAGCACGACGTTCGCCGCGGCCGCCGTCTTCTCGAGCAGCTCCGACAGATTCGCGCCGTTCGCGCGCACCTCCCGCACGCCGCCGTAGGACAGCCGCTCGTCAAAAAAGACATACTCGGTGTCCGGGCCGTACTTTTCCGCGACAAGCGAAAAGGTCTTCTGCGGCGAAGCAATGGCAGACGTCACGAACACCAGCGTCTCCGGGCGGGATGTGTATGCGGTTACACACGACGATCCGCTCTGCTCGAGGATGCTCTTCGTGATGTCCGATATCATGTTTTGAAGCTGATTCGAGTCCATCGCTTCTCCAAGAAAAAATAGTTTAAACGATCTCTACGATATCGCCGTTGCGAAGGCCGGTACAGTTGGCTTCGTCGAAATCGAAATGAAGCTCCATGTCAAAGTTTTTGTTGACGCGCACCCGGACGTTCTCAAAGACGACGGCGCGCTCCCCCGCGGTCTTCACGCGGATGACGTCCCCGCTCCTGAGGCCGAAGACGGCCGCCTGCGCGTCGGACAGATGCAGATGCCGCGCCGCGACGATCACGCCGTTCGGGACGGCGACCTGCCCGCAGGGACCCTCGATGGTCGCGCCGGGCGTATTCTTAATATCGCCGGACATACGCACGACCGGCTGGATGCCGATCTTGAAGGCGTCGGAGATGGACAGCTCGATCTGCGTTTCCGGGCGCTCTGGCCCGAGCACGCGGACCTTTTCGAGCTTGCCCTTCGGGCCGATGACGGTGACCGTCTCCTCGCAGGCGAACTGCCCCGGCTGGGACAGCGCGCTCTTCGGCGTGAGCTTGTACCCTGCGCCGAACAGCCTGTCGACGTCCGCCCGCGTCAGATGCAGATGGCGGTTGGAGACCGCGGCGGGCAAAAAGCCCTGACCCGTCGTCTGCTTGACGGACAGCAGCGTCTCGATCGTCACTTTTCTTTTTATATCGTCCTTTGTCATGCCAAACCTGCAGCTTTCCACACTTGTTTTTCAATTATTGCATGTATGGGCCTGCAAGTCAAGATGTCACAACAGTTCAAATGCCTCAATTTTTTGTGCAATTATCTCCATTTGGGGTTTCCAGCTCCCGCACGCGCTTTTCCAGCAGCGCGACGGACTGGGTGAGCTTGCGGGAGCGGTCGCTCATCTGCGAGACGATGGACGTCAGCGACAGCAGCAGCATGATCGTAAAGCCCGCGAAGAGCAGGAATACGGCGTTGACCGGGTTGGACACGCCGATGAGCGCCGAGCCGCGGAACACGATCTCCGGAAACAGCAGAAACAGCAGCAGCAACACGCCGCTGATGATCCACAGCAGCGTGAATTAGAGGATGAGCGCCTCGCGCTTGAGCAGAAAATAAAGGATCGCGAAATAGACGACCAGTCCGACGGCGAGAAAGATCCGCAAGCTTGTTTCCATAGTCTATCCCCTTTTCTGCTTTTTTATTTTAAAGCGGCCGATAATGATGGCGAGCGAAACCTTCAGCATGAAATACGCGGAATGCCACGGCTTGATGGAGGAGCTGCCGCCGGCGCGCTCGCGCATGACGACAGGCACCTCGGCGACGCGAAAGCCCGCGCAGACGGCGGATAAAATCGCCTCCGGCTCGGGGTAATCCTGCGCATAGTGCTGCGAAAAAAAGGCGGTGAGCTCTTTTGAGCACGCGCGGAAACCGCTCGTCGTGTCGCACACGCGCACGCCGCAGTTTATGTAGATGAGCCACTTCAGAAACTGTATGCCGAAGCGGCGCATAAACGAGGTCTGAAATCCCTCCTTCGTCAGAAAGCGCGAGCCGACGCACATATCGCATTCGCCGCGCAGCACCGGCTCGACGATCGCCGGAAGATAGGTCGGGTCATGCTGTCCGTCGCCGTCCAGCTGCACCGCAACGTCGTAGCCGTGCGCCACGGCGTATTGGTAGCCCGTCTGCACGCCGCCGCCGATGCCGAGATTGACCGGCGCGCTGATGTAGTTGAAGCCGTTTTCGCGCAGCACGCGCGGCGTGTCGTCCGTCGAGCAGTCGTTGACGACGACGTAGTCGTAGTCCGGCGCCTTTGCGCGCAGCTCCTCGACGACCGCGCGGATGGTCGCCTGTTCGTTATACGCGGGTATGATGACCAGCACATTCGGCATCTTTGTACTCCCTCACTGCTTTTTCTATCGCCGCTTCGAGCCCGTCGAGCAGCTTGTCCCTGTCGAAGTGTTCGGCGCAGTAAGCGCGCCCTCTTTCGCCCATCGCTTCCCTGTCCGCTTTGGGCAGCGCAGCCATGCGGTCGATCGCCGCGGCGAGCGCCTTTTCGTCCCCTGCGGACGCCGTAAAACCGCAGTTTGCCTGCGCCACCGTTTCTGCCCCCGCGCCGTTCATGAACGCGAGTACCGGCAAGCCGGCATACATATAGGTCTGTAATTTCGCGGGCACGGTGAGATCGAGCACGCCGTTCGCCCTGAGCGACACGAGCGCCATATCGCACAGCGCGAGATAAGAAGGGATCTCGGCGCTGTCCACCCAGCCGGTGAAAACGAACCGCTGCGCAAGCCCCGCTTGCGCGACTTGCGCCCTGAGCGCCGCGAGCGCGGAGCCGTCCCCCACGATGAGGTATTTGACGCGCGCGTCCCGAACGGTCTTCGCCGCCTCGACGAGCTTGTCGAGGCCCTGTGCGACGCCGACGTTGCCGGCAAACGCGAGCACAACGTCGTCGGCAGAAAGCGACAGCGATGCGCGCGTGCGCGATTTCCCGCCCTGCGCGGGCGGCTCGGCGTAATTCGGAAAATAACCGATGGGCGCCGTGAGGCCCATCGCCCGCAGCTTCGGCTCAAAGCCGCGGGAGCTGATGAGCAGCGTGTCGGCGCTTTTATAAAGCCAACGGCTCAAGCCGTACGCCGCTCTTTGAAAGAGCGTTTTTTCTCTGCCCTCCGCTTGTCCGAGCAGCAGAAACATCGAGTCCGGCCAGATGTCGAGGATGTAAATGATGTTCGGGATGCGCATACGGCGCGCGAGCACCTTCGCGGGCAATATTTTTGTCACCGGCGAATTGTTGAACACGAACACCGCGTCGTAGCCGTTTTTTTGAAGATGCGGCAGATGGAACAGGCTGTTGAACGCGAAGGACGCGCAATTGAGGACCCAGCGCGCGGGCGAGCCGCTGCCGCGCCGGATGACGCCCACGCGCTCAATATGAACGCCGTCGTGCTCCTTCTCCCCGCGCGAGAACCACGAGTAACCCTCGAAAAACTCTCCGCCGGGCACATTGGGCAGCGAGGTGAGCACGTCCACCGCGTGCCCCCGCTCCACAAGTCCCTTCGCAATGTCGTTGATCCGGAAATTCTCCGGATAAAAGTACTGGGAAACGATGAGAAGCTTCATTTCTTCTTCCAGACGTCGGCGTTGATGATCTTCGTGTAGCTCTCGATGATCTTGACGACCTTGACCGACACGTTGTCGTCGGTGTAGTCGGGCACCGGCGCGACCGGCTCGTTGTTCTCAAACATCGCGACGCACAGCGAGATGGCGGAGACGATGTCGTCCTCCTTGATGCCGCCGATGACGACCGTCCCCTTGTCGAGCACCTCCGGGCGCTCGGTGGAGGTGCGGATGAGCACGCCGGGGAAGCCGAGCATCGCGCTCTCCTCCGACAGCGTGCCGGAATCGGACAGCACGCAGTAGGCGTGCTTTTGCAGCTTGTTGTAGTCAAAGAAGCCGAAGGGCTTGAGGTTGCGGACGTTCGGCTCAAATTTGAAGCCGCGGTCGCTGATGCGCTTCAGGCTGCGCGGGTGGGTCGAATAGATGACCGGCATCCCGCAGCGCTTCGCGACGGCGTTGATGGCGTTCATGAGGGAATAGAAATTCTCCTCGATATCGACGTTCTCCTCGCGGTGCGCGGAAACGAGGATGTATTTGTTCGGCTCGAGGCCGAGCTCGGTGAGCACATTGCTCGTGTCGATGGCGTCGGCGTTCTTCTCGAGCACCTCGCGCATGGGCGAGCCGGTGACATAAACATATTGTCCCCTGAGCCCCTCCGACAGAAGGTAGCGGCGGGAGTGCTCGGTGTAGGGCAAATTGACGTCGCTGATGTGGTCGACGATGCGGCGGTTGGTCTCCTCTGGCACGTTCTGGTCAAAGCAGCGGTTGCCCGCCTCCATATGGAATATGGGGACCTTAAGGCGCTTCGCGGAGATCGCGGCGAGCGCGGAGTTGGTGTCGCCGAGGATGAGCAGCGCGTCGGGGCGCTCCTTCGAGAGCACTGCATAGCTCTTCGCGATGATGTTGCCCATCGTTTCTCCGAGGTCGCCGCCGACGGCGTCGAGATAGTAATCCGGCTCGCGCAGACCGAGATCCTCAAAAAACACCTGGTTGAGGGTGTAGTCGTAGTTCTGCCCCGTGTGGACGAGCTTGTGATCAAAATATTTGTCGCAGCATTTGATGACCTCGGACAGCCGGATGATCTCCGGGCGGGTGCCGATGACGGTCATCACCTTCAGTTTTGATTTTTCCATTTATACCTCCGCCGCATAGGTGTCCGGGTGCGCGGGATCGAACGTCTCGTTCGCCCAGATGAGCGTCACGAGCTCGCCGCCGCCCGTATTGGTGATCGAATGGGTATAGCCGGGCGGGATATCGACGACCGTCGGCGCCGCGCCCGTCACCTTGTATTCGATGATCTCATCCGCGTCGATGCGGCGAAAACGGATGCTCGCCTCGCCGCCGACGACGATGAATTTCTCTGTTTTTGTGTGATGCCAGTGGTTGCCGCGCGTGACGCCCGGCGCCGTGGTCGACACGGAGAACTGCCCGAGCTGCGCGGTCTTGAAAAGCTCCGCGAACAGCCCGCGCGCGTCGGCGTGCGCCGGCGGCGTATAGGCAAACGCGTCGGTCGGCAGATAGGAAAGATAGGTCGAATACAGCGCCTTGTCGAGCCCCTCGAGCGGCGGCACGAGCAGCGTTTCCTTGATTTTCCCGAATTCCGCGATCTTGTCGGCGATATACTGCAGCGGCGCGCTGTACGCCGTCTGCACATAGCAGAAGCCGTCCGCCTGCGGCGCAAGCTGTCCGTCCGCGGCCGCGCGCACGGCGGCGACGACGTCGTCGATGTAGACGAGCGTCATCATGCGCCCCGGGTCGTTGACCTGAATGGGCAGCCCGCGCGCGACGTTGTAGCAGAACGTCGCGACGGCGCTGTTGTAGTTAGGGCGGCACCACTTGCCGAACACGTTCGGCAGCCGGAACACATACACCGGCGTCTTCTGCACCCGCCCGTAGCTGAACAGGACCTCCTCGCCCTCGCGCTTGCTGCGGCCGTAGGGGTTGTCGAGCTCCGCCTGGATGGAGGAGGTCATGATGACGGGAACCGCGTTGCCGAGCTCCGCGAGCCGAGAAACGATATCGCCCGTAAAGCCGGCGTTGCCGGTGCGGAATTCGCTCTCCTCCTTCGGCCGGTTGACGCCGGCGAAATGCACGACGGCGTCGCACGCCGCAAGGTATTCCCTCAATTGCTCGGGGCTCGTATCGACGTCGGCGCGCAGCAGCTCGTAGCTGTCGGGAAAACGCGACAGCTCGCAGCAGAAATTGCGGCCGATGAAGCCGTTCGCGCCCGTCACAAGCAGCTTTTTCATCAGACCAATCCCTTCTCGTGCGCGTCGCCGCCCGCGAGCTGTGCTTGAATATACGGCAGCGTGCGCAGGATCGCCTTGACGCCCTCCACGTCGAGCAGCTCCTGGTTGGAGGTGTAGTCGTGCAGCTCGGTGACGTCCGCGTTGCCGGTGTCGACGTATTTCGCGTAATTCAAGTCGCGCGTGTCGTTGAAGATGCGGTAGAAGTTGTCCACCCGCTCGGCGTGCACGAGCTCCTCGCGGTTGATGAGCGTCTCGTGCTTCTTCTCGCCGTGGCGCGTGCCGATGACGCGCACCTTACTGCTTTTCGCGTCGAACAGCTCGATGACCGCCTGCGCGAGGTCCTTGATGGTGGACGCGGGCGCGGTCGGGATGAAGGTCTCCCCCTGCCGCCCGTTCAGAAACGCGAACAGCACGAGATCGACCGCCTCGTCGAGGGACATGAGAAAACGGGTCATGCCGGGGTCGGTGACGGTGATGTCGCGGCCCGCCCGGATCTGATCGACAAACAGCGGGATGACCGACCCGCGCGAGGCCATGACGTTGCCGTAGCGGGTGATATTGTAGACCGTTCCGCTGTCGCCGACGCTGCGCGCGTACGCCCGCACGACCTTTTCGGCGACCGCCTTCGTCATGCCCATCGTGTTGATGGGGTACACCGCCTTGTCCGTCGACAGCAGCACAAAGCGGCTCACGCCGTTGTTGTACGCCGCGCGGATGGCGTTGTCGGTGCCCATGACGTTGGTGCGCACCGCCTCCATCGGATAGAATTCACACGACGGCACCTGCTTGAGCGCCGCGGCGTGGAAGACGTAGTCGACGCCCGCCATCGCCTGGTTGACGCTCTCGTAATCGCGCACGTCGCCGATATAAAACTTGACCTTGTCGTTCTGCAGCTTCTGGCGCATATCGTCCTGCTTCTTTTCGTCGCGGGAGAAGATGCGTATCTCCTTCAGGCCGGAGCCGAGAAAGCGGCGCAGCACCGCGTTTCCGAACGAGCCTGTGCCGCCGGTGATGAGCAGCGTTTTTCCGTCAAATTCCGGGCCGACCTTTTTGTCTATGTTTGCAACAAGCATTTTCTTTCTCCTCTTGTTTTGTTTTCTTTGCAAAGTTCCGGCGGCGCTCTATTCGTTGCCGAACAGCCGCCTGCAGGCCTCCTCGTAGGACGGCTGCTCGAGGTCCTTGTCCGACAGCGTCAGCGCCGCGCCGCAGTCCGGCCATTCGACGCCGACGTCCGGGTCGTCATACCGCACGCCCAACTCGTCGCCCGGCGCGTACAGCCGCGTTCATTTGTAGCAGAACTCCGCCGTGTCGGACAGCACGAGAAAGCCGTGCGCGAAGCCCTCGGGGATATAAAACTGCCGCCGGTTGTCGGCGGACAGCGTCACGCCGTACCACCTGCCGCGCGTCGGGCTGTCCCGGCGCATATCGACAGCCACGTCGAACACCTCGCCGCTGACCGCGCGCACGAGCTTGCCCTGCGGGTTGTTCACCTGCATATGCAGCCCGCGCAGCACGCCGCGCCTGCTCATCGACTGGTTGTCCTGCACAAAGGTCATGGACAACCCGCCGTCCGCGAACTCCTTTTGGTTGTACGTCTCCATAAAATAACCGCGCGCGTCTCCGAAAGCCCCCGTCTCGACGACGGTCAGCCCCTCGATGCCCGTGGGCAGAAATGTGAATTTCCCCATCTTCCTACTCCTTAGCCACCGCGCCCACCGTGCGCAGCATGATTTTTAAATCGCCGAAAAAGCTGAACTCCCGCAGATAACGCAGATTGTATTCCATCTTCGCAGGGAGGATCTCCTCAATATAAACGCGGTCGGGATCGGCGGCCCCGTCGAGCAGCGCCGCCTCATCTTTATACGCGATGCTCGCGGGCGAGGTGATGCCCGCGCGCATCAGCAGCGTCGCTTTCATTTCATCGGTATACGCGGCGACATATTTCGGAACCTCCGGACGGGTTCCGACAAAGGTCATGTCGCCGGCAAAGACGTTGAAAAGCTGCGGAAGCTCGTCGAGCCGCGTGCGGCGCAAAAACGCGCCGATGCGCGTGACGCGCGGATCGTCCCCCACCGTCACAAGCGGACCGATGCGGTCGGCGTCCGCCACCATGGAGCGAAATTTAAAGATGCGGAATTCCCGCATATTTTTCGTCACGCGCTTCTGGCGGTAAAATACCGGGCCGCGGCTGCCGCACTTGACCGCGACTGCAAGGCCCGCGAGCAGCGGACTGAGCGCGACGATCATAAGCCCGCTGAGCGCGACGTCGAGCGTCCGCTTGCAGCACAGCCCCGCGCGGCGCTCGCGCAGCAGCGTCCAATAGCCCCGCACGGCGTCGCAGCGCATGGGCGCGGGCAGCCGCGCAAAGCCGTCAGACATACGCCCGGCCCGCGTGGGCGCGCACAGCGGCAAGACAGCTGTTCGCCGCGAAATCGATCATCTCGTCGCTCAGCAGCGTGTGCAGCGGCAGCGTGATCTCGTTTTTGTAAAAATCATAGGCCTTCGGATAATCCTCAATGGAAAAGCCCATGCGCTTGTAGGCCGTCATCAGCGGCAGCGGCTTATAATGGACGTTCGCCGATACGCCGTCGCGCGCCATAGCCTCGATGACGGCGTTTCGTGTCTGCTCGCTCGCGCCCCGGATGCGGGTGATGTACAGATGGTGGCTGCCGTAGAACTGCGCGCCCTCATGCGGCATGGGCTGTACGTCGGTGCCGTCAAAATACTCGTTATAGCGCGCGACCATCGCGGCGCGGCGCGCGAGCATATCGTCGTAACGCTCAAGCTGCGCCATACCGACGGCAGCCATGATGTCGGTCATGTTGCATTTGTAGCCCGGCAGCACGATGTCGTATTCCCAAGCGCCGAGCTTGGTCTTCGCGAGCGCGTCCTTGTTCTGGCCGTGCAGCGAAAGCAGCATGAACTGCTCGTACAGCGCGTCCGCGCCGACGGCGCCGATGCTGCTGAAGCACACCGCGCCGCCCTCCGCCGTCGTGAGATTCTTGACAGCGTGAAAGGAGAAGCAGGCGAAGTCGGGGCATTGCGCGACATTTTTTCCCTTATAGGTCGCGCCGAACGCGTGCGCGCAGTCGCCGATGATCGCGGCGCGGCCGAGCTGCGCTTGCACCTCGCCGTGTGGAGTGAACAGATCCTTCCTGCTCTCGAGCGCGGCGCGCAGCGCGTCGTAATCGCCCGGCGCGCCGCCGATGTCCACGGGTATGACCGCCTTCGTGCGCGGCGTCACCGCGCGCGCGACGGCGTCCGCGGGCATAAACAGGCCGTCCCTTTCGACGTCCACAAAGACGATCGTCGCGCCGACGTGCTCAATGACCGCGGCGGACGCGGAGAAGGTGTACGGCGTCGTGATAACCTCGTCGCCCGGGCCGACGTTCAAAACGCGCAGCGCGAGCTCCATCGCCGCGGTGCCCGAGGACAGGCAGGCCGTGCGCTCCACGCCGCAGCAGGCGGATATTTTTTTTTCGAATTCCTTGGTGAGCGGGCCGGTCGTGATCCAGCCGGAGGACAGCACCTTTTCGACATAAGCGGCCTCGTTGCCGCGCATATCGGGCGGCGAAAACGGTATCTTCATTATAAAATCACTTCCTCGTTTGATGCCGCGAGCGCGTCGTGGCGGAACGTCGGCACCATATCGACGACCATGCGCACGGTCTCCTCGCGCCTGTTCGCGTAAGCCGTCGCCTTGAGCGCGGCAAGACGCTCGAAAAATTCGTCCCTGTCGATCTCGCCGGGGTTGCCGATGAAAATCTTTTTCTGGTCGGTTTTGGTGATGCCCTCCTCCGACAGCAGCAGCTCCTCGTAGAGCTTCTCTCCGGGGCGAAGGCCGGTGAATACGATGGGGATATCTTTATAAGGCATAAAGCCCGCGAGACGAATGAGATTTTCGGCGAGATCGAGTATTTTTACCTGACGGCCCATGTCGAGCACGAAGACCTCGCCGCCCTTCGCGATCTCGGCCGAGGCGATGACGAGGCTGACAGCCTCGCGGATGGTCATGAAATAGCGGACGATGTCGGGGTGGGTCACTGTGACGGGGCCGCCCGCGGCGATCTGCTCCTTGAACAGCGGGATGACCGAGCCGTTGGAGCCCAGCACATTGCCGAAGCGCACGGCGACGAAGCGCGTCGCGCTCGTCTTCGCCATCGCCTGAATGATCATCTCGCAGATGCGCTTGGTCGCGCCCATGATGCTCGTCGGGTTGACCGCCTTATCGGTGGAGATGAGCAGGAAGGTCTCGACGCCGTATTTGTCTGCGCTGCGCGCGACGTTCCAGGTGCCGCAGACATTGTTTTTAACGGCCTCCTCCGGGCTCGTCTCCATGAGCGGCACGTGCTTGTGCGCCGCCGCGTGGAAGACCATCTGCGGGCGCTCGCTCCCGAACAGCGCGTCCATCTTTTTGCTGTCGCGCACCGAGGCGATGTACACCGCGAGGTCCAGCCGGTCGCCGTATTCCCGCAGCAGCTTCTGCTGCTCGTTGTAGGCGCTGTTCTCGTAGATGTCGACGAGGATCAGCCTTTTGGGCCCGCTCACGGCGATCTGCTCGCACAGCTCGCTGCCGATGGAGCCGCCGGCGCCTGTGCCGAGCACGACCTTGCCGCGCATGTGGTCGAAGGTCTCCACCTCGTCGCGATCGATCTCGTCGCGCCCGAGCAGATCCTCGACCTTCACGTCGCGCACGCGGGACAACAGGTCCTTGCCGTCCGAGATGAGCTTGCAGATGTCCGGCAGCATGCGCATATTGCACGCGGTCTTGGAGCAGATATTGAGGATGCGGCGCTTTTCCGCCTCGTCCGCCGCGGGCACCGCGAGCAGGATCGTGTCTATGTCGCACTGGGATACGAGCGACGGGATGTCCCGCGTCGTGCCCATGATCTTGATGCCCATGATGGTGCGCCCGAGCTTCTGCGGATTGTCGTCGACGGCGCACACGATGTTATAGTCGGTGTTCTCGTCACGGAATATCTCATGCAGCAGCGTCGACGCCGCGTCCCCCGCGCCGACGACCATGACCCGCTTGCGCTGCTTGCCGGCGTTGGTGATCTGCGTGTTGCGCAGCATGCGGTAGGTCAGACGCGTGTACAGCGTCAGCGACGTCGCGAACAGCGCGGACATGAAATAGACCGAGATCGGGATGCGCCGCTCGTTGTAGATGAAAAGCGTGATGACGAGAAACGCCGCGATCGAGAGCACCGACGCGAGCACGCAGCGGAAAAACTCATAGATCTCGGCGTAGCGCCACAGGCTGTCGTACATCCCCATGAGAACGTATACGATGACGAAGCACAGCACAAAAAGAACGCAGCTTGAAAACAGCAGGCTGCGGTATTCATAGATCGACGTGCGCCCGGAAATCAAGATCCAGGTGACGAGATAGGCGGCGGTAATGCAGAATATGTCAAAAGCGATGAGGACGCCGCGTCTGTAACGCCGCAGAAAATTCGTGGTCGCTTCTCTCATTGAGCTTGTCCTTTATGCCTCATTATTTTGCGCGTCGCCGATCCCTCGGCAATATCTTAATTATTATACTTATCTTATGCAAAATAATCAACCGCCGGCGCGGGCTTGCCGTGTTTTTGTGCCTTTTCTTTCATCCGCGTCTGCCCTACCGGCACAAAAAACCGGCAGGGACTGGAGGGCTCGCCGCTAAAGCAAACCAAAAACGGACGTCCCGAGGGACGCCCGTTTTTTATACGTCGATTCAATCAGAGGATGATGCACACGAGACCGTTACAGCCGTCGTTGATAACGCGCTCAAGCGTCTCCTGCAGCTTCATGCGCGCGTCCGCGGGCATACGGTAGAGCTGGTTTTGCAGCCCCTCGTTGACGAGCTCGTTGAGCGATTTTCCGAAAATATTGGAGCTCCATATTTTGATCGGATCCTCCGAGAATTCCTGCAGCATATAAGTGACGAGCTCCTCGCTCTGCTTTTCGCTGCCGACGATGGGGTTCACCTCGGTCGTGATGTCCGCACGCAGCATATGGATGGACGGGGCCGACGCGCGCAGCCGGACGCCGTATTTCCCGCCCTGCTTCGTCATCTGCGGCTCCTCGAGGCGCAGCTCCTCGAGCGTCGGCATGACGATGCCGTAGCCGGTCTGCTCCACCTGCTCGAGCGCGCCTTGTATCTTCTGATACTTCGCCTTGACGGCGGCGAGCTCGATGATGCAGGGCATGAGGCTCGCCTCGTCGCTGATCTGCAGCCCCGTCGTCTCGCCGATGATCCTGTAGAACAAGTCGGGCAACAGCGACACCGACACCTGTACGACGCCTGTGCCGAGGTCGGACGCCGTGCGCGCGGCGCAGCGGACATATTCGCACGCCGTGACCGCGGACAGTTTTTCCGGCACGTCGCTCATGCGCACGACGCCGTGCGCAAAGTCCCCCACCGCGCCGAAGACCGCCGCCTTAAGCCAATGCTCCTTTTTGAGCGAGCTGATCCACTTGGGCATGGCAAAATCGATCTCCCGCACCGGGAATTCGCTCGTGACCGTCGAGATAATGCTGCGGATGGTCTCCTCATCGAGATCAAGACAGTTGACGGGCAGCACGGGCACGTCGTATTTCTCGTGGAGCTGCCGCGCGAGCGCGTCGTTTTCGGGCGAGCGCGGATCGACGCAGTTGAGCAGCACCGCGAAGGGCTTGTTGATCTGCTTGAGCTCCTCGATAACACGGCGCTCCGCGTCCTCATAGTCGGCGCGCGGGATGTCGCTTATGCTGCCGTCGGTCGTCACGACGACGCCGATGGTGGAGTGCTCGTTGATGACCTTGCGCGTGCCGGTCTCGGCGGCGACGTCGAAGGGCACCGCGTCGTCGTACCACGGCGAGATGACCATGCGCGCCTGCTCGTTTTCTGTGTGCCCGAGCGCGCCGGGCACGATATAACCCACGCAGTCGATCATGCGCACGCGCAGGCTCACGCCGTCCTCAAGCTCTATGCTCACGCCCTGCTCGGGAATGAATTTCGGCTCGGTCGTCATGATCGTTTTTCCGGCGGCCGACTGCGGCAGCTCGTCGAGCGAGCGCTCGCGCACGGCGGCGCTGTCGATGTTCGGCAGCACGAGCGTCTCCATGAACTTTTTGATGAAGGTCGATTTCCCGGTGCGCACGGGACCGACGACGCCGATGTAGACCTCGCCGTTGGTGCGCTTTGCGATATCCTTATAGATGCTGTTGTTCATACTGTCGCCTCCTCACTGTTCCACGATGGGAATGAGCAGCACCGTCGGCTGCGCGAGGACGCCGACGTCGACGCCGTTTTCCTCGGCGATCGCGCGGGGCGACGTGTTGAAGCGCGCCGCGATGGAAAAAACGTCCTCGCCCGCGTCCGCGTAGTAAGCGCACAGGGCCATATCGCGCGGCGTCTTCGGGTGCGCCGCGTCCGCGCGCACGTCGAGCACCGCGGACAACCGCAGCAGCTCGACGGCGCTGCCGTTGATAAAGCCGGTCGCCTTGAGCGATATGCGCGTGTCGCTCTCGACGCATTCGAGCGTGTCGAAAACGCACTCGAGCGACGCGAACGGCATGCCCGCAAAGGTCATCTGCAGCGGACGGCGAAAGCTGAAGGGCACGTCGAAGCCGTTCGCGCCGCCCCCCGCGTCCGCGAGCACGATGCACAGCGCCCCGGCCGTCTCCGCAAAGGCGGCCCCGTTCTCCACGACGAGCGCCGTGTGACAGCGGGAGAGAAAATAGTCGATCAGCTGGCCGGGCTGCTTGTCGAAGCCGTCGCTGTAGGTGAACGGCTCGCAAACGGCCCAGGCCGCGCCGGTGACGCCGGGCGTGGCGCGCGTGATGAGCAGCTCGCTGCTCGTGGAAAACGCGTCGCCCACGTAGTCCACGCTCTCGTGGGCATACGCGTCCACCGACAGCTCGCAGGAAACGGACAGCGAGATGAGGCCGTCCTCTGTGAGCTCCGGCAGCGCCGTGCAGGACAGAACGGCGGCGGTCGCCGTCGCGGCGGACGCCTCGCTCACGCCGTCCAGGTCTACGATCTGGCTGAAGGGCAGCTTGAAGCCGGAGCGGCGCACGGTAAAGCCGTCCTCCTCCGCAAGCTCGAGCGCCGCGCACGCATACACGACGCCCTTGATCTCGGCGCGGTTCTCAAAGCAGACGGCGCTCTCGACGAGCGCGCTCGCCTCGCAGCGAAGGATCGTCGGCTGTGCGTTCTCCGGCACGTCCGCTTGCAGCAGCTCGTCGAGTGTGAACTGCTTGCGGGCGCCGGCAACGCTGCGCAGGTACTGCGCGCTCTCGCTGCGGCAAAACGCTCCGTCGACGGCGGTGACGACGTCGACGTCGGCGCAGGACAAAATGCGCACCGACAGGCTCAGCGCGCCGCGCACGTCGATCTTTCGGCCGTTGACGGCGCGGCAGTTGAGATAGTCCGCCCCGACGTCGGTGAACATATCGTACCGGTCGCCGACGGGCTCCTTCAACTCAAACTGCTTTGAGAACGGGATGCGCTGCGAGAGCGCGCACAGCCTTTGGTCGTCCTTTGTCCCGTACAGAACGCTGAGCTTCACGTAGCCCTCGACAGTGGCGCGCGCGCCCACCGCGAGACGGCTTACGACGACCGGCTCCGCCTTTGTCTTTACGATCTTCCATATCTCCGGCTGATAATCGGGAATCGTAAACTCCCCTTCCGCAGGCACCTCCGCGCGCACGTCGAAGACCGTCTCACACGCCCCGAGACGCCCCGTAGCCGCTGTAATCTCCATG
Organism: Oscillospiraceae bacterium; assembly: GCA_034927165.1. Taxonomy (GTDB): domain Bacteria; phylum Bacillota; class Clostridia; order Oscillospirales; family Ruminococcaceae; genus JAYFNU01. The sequence goes on along the minus strand of JAYFQJ010000029.1, from coordinate 22,526 downwards.
GATATGTTTCCCCCTTTAATTTGAAAGCGCGATCTTTTCTTACCAATCTATATTCGATGCGGCGGGGGAATATGTGCGTGTCCGAAATACAAAACAGGCGGGAAAGCGCCGCGCGCTCCCCGCCGATGTGATCCGGCCGCCGCCGGCTCTGTTCAATTCTCCTCGTTCTTTTTTATCCTGAAGATGAGCCGCAGGATACCGCTCAGGTATTTCGGGCTTTTGATAACGACAACGCGCACAGTCGTCCCCCCTTGTTGAAGTCAGTGACCGAGTCCGAGGCTTAAAAGCAAAACGGCGGCGCACGCGATGAGCACGCAGCCCGTCGGCAGCGTGATCGCCGCCACCGCGCCCGCGCAGAAAGCGGCAGCCGCCAGCTGAATGGCCGTGTTTCTTCTGCGCATACGCTCACCCCCGTTCGACTTTCTCTATATTATATACGCGGGCCGGAAAAGTGTGAAAAGCGCAGAAAAAATCCGTGAAACGTCTTCGTCTCACGGATACATTCAAATCGGATGCGTTTCAATCCCAATCCTTCTGTTCGCTCGCTTGCGCGTACAGCGCGCAGTAGCTCTCAAAACGCGTCGGCTCGATATCCCCCGCCGCGCGCGCGGAGAGGACCGCGCAGCCCTTCTCCACCGTGTGGGAGCAGCCGGAAAAGCGGCATTTTCCGAGATAGGGCCCAAACTCCGGGAAGAGCGTTTCGAGCGTTTCCTTCGGGATGCGCTCACCGCGCTCAAAGTCGAGCGCGGAAAAGCCCGGCGTGTCCGCGACATAGCCCGCGCCGCACGCGTACAGCTCCACCGCGCGCGTCGTGTGCCGCCCGCGCCCGAGCTTTTTGCTCGTCTCGCCCGTCTCGAGCGACAGCGCCGGCAGCAGCGCGTTTAAAAAGGTGGACTTTCCCACGCCGCTGTTGCCGGTAAAAACGGACAGCCCCGGCTGCGCCGCAAGCGCGCGCACGGCGGCCGCCTGCGCCGCATCATGCACGTCGTACACCTCGAAGCCCGCGTGCGTATAGATCGAGCGCAGCGCCTCCGCGCGCTCGATATCCGTCTTGGTCAGCAGCAGGATGGGCCGCACGCCGTGCAGGACGGACAGCGCCGTGAATTTGTCGAGCACGAACAGGTTCGGCTTCGGGTCGACCGACGATACGACAAGGAACAGCCGGTCGACATTCGCGACGAGCGGCCGCTGAAAGCTGTTTGTCCGCGGCTCGATCTCACCGACGACATAGCCGCCGTCCGCGCCCTCCACGCGCACGCAGTCACCCGCCGCGGGGGTTATGCCCCGTTTGCGGAAGATCCCCTTTGCGCGGCATTCCAAAATACCTTCGGCGGTCTTTACATAGTAAAAACCGCCGATGCCCTTTATAATGATCCCATTTTGTTCCGTCATACGCCTGCGTCAGCCGACGGTCACGACGCACTGCGCCGTGTGCCCGCCGTCCGCCGTCGTGACGGTGATCGTCGCCGTGGAGCCCGCCGTCGCGGAACCGCTGACTGTCACGTTGCCGCTGCCGTCGACGCTCACGATGCTCGCGTCCGAGGAGGACCAGCCGACCGACTTGTTGGACGCGTTGTCCGGCGCGACGGTCGCGGTGAGCGTCCCGGAGGCGCCCGGGGCGAGCGTCAGCGCATTCGCGTTGAGCGTGACGCCGCTCACAGATACGGTCGGCGGGTTCCAGTCGAACGCGCCGTTGCTCTCCTTCACGCTCGTGTAGGACTCATTGTCGTAATTGACCTCGCAGGTCCACAGAAGGTTTTCGTGGTTGGACGAGTCCACCGCGTACACGAGGACGGTCGCCTTGCCCGTACCGCCCGTCGAGATGCTCCAGCTGTGCGAGGAGGACTCCGTGACCGGCGTGCTGCCCAGCGTGTTTCCGTCCTTTTTCGCAATGACGGTATAGCCTGCGCTGCCGTTGAGCTTGTACGGGAGCGCGAGCTCCAGCGTGACCTTGTGCTCGACGACGCCGAGGCTGACGACGATGTCGACGCTCGTGCCCTGCGACACGCGCGTGCCCGCGGTGATGCTCTGGGAGATGACCTTCCCCTTTTCGACGGTGTCGCTCTCCTGCTCCGTCATCGTGCCGACGACGAGGCCGTTTTGGTTGAGCAGCGACTTGGCGGCGCTGTAGGTCTTGCCCTCGAGGCTCGGCACATACGTCGTGGTGGAGGAGCTCTGGGAGTTGACGTACAGGGTGATGACCGTGCCGGACAGCACCTCCGTGCCGCTGACGGGGTCGGTCTTGACGATACGGTTCGCCTCATAATTGGAATCGGTGACCGATTCCTGCATGACGACGAGGCCGAGATTCTGCAGCAGCGTGACGCCCTCGCCGTATTTCATGTCGACGACGTCGGGGATGGTGATCTTCTCCGGGCCCTTGCTGACGTACAGCGTGATCTCGCCGTTTTCCTTGATGGTCTTGGGCGGCACAGGGCTCTGGGAGTAGATCGTGCCGAGGGTGTATTCGTCGTTGTAATCCTCGACGACCGTGAACTTGAAATTCTTGTAATCGGCGTTGTTCTGGACGTCGGTTATGTTCATGTTGGTGAAATCGGGCAGCGCGACGTCCTCATATTTGTGGAACAGCGACCCGGAGCCCATGTTGAAGACCATGAACAGTAGCACGAGCGCGCCGAGCACGCACGCGCCGGTGATGCCCAGCAGGATGGCCGTCGGAAATTTGTGCGGACCGCGCTCCTCGTCCTCCTCGTCGTCTTCGTCGTCCTCCGCGTCGTCCGACGGTTTCACGCGCTTTTTGCCCGCGGCGGTCTTCGCCGCGACGGCGGTGTTGTCGATGTAGACCGTCGGCGAATCGTCGCCGAAGTATTTATACTCAAAGACGATGCTCGGATTCTTTTTAAAATCGTCGATGTCGCGCAGCATCTGCGCGGCGGACTGATAGCGCTTCGCTGGATCCTTCGCCATCGCCTTGAGGGTGATCTCCTCGAGCCCCTCGGGGATGTCGGGGTCGATCTCGCGCAGCGACTTCGGCGTGTCGGATATCTGCTTGATGGCGACGGAGACCGCGCTGTCCGACGTGAAGGGCAGCATGCCCGTGAGCATCTCGTACATCATGACGCCGACGCTGTAGATGTCCGCCTTCGCGTCGGTGACGTCGCCGCGCGCCTGCTCGGGGCTGATGTAATGCACCGAGCCGATGGCCTTGTCGGTGATGGTGCGCGTCTCGCTGCGGGAGAAGCGGGCGATGCCGAAGTCGGTGACCTTGACGCTGCCGTCCGCCGTGATCATGATATTCTGGGGCTTTATGTCGCGATGAACGATGCCGCGGTCGTGCGCGTGCTGCAGCGCGCGCAGCACCTGTGTGACAAAGAAAATGGTGTCCTTCCACGTCAGCTTGCCCTGATGATCGATATATTCCTTGAGCGTGATGCCGTCGATATACTCCATGACGATGTACTGCACGCTGTCGGAAAAATTGACGTCGTACACCTTGACGATGTTGGGGTGCGACAGCAGCCCGATCGCCTTGGACTCGTTTTTAAAGCGGCGCACAAGCTCCTCGTTGTCGAGAAACTCCTCGCGCAGGATCTTAACGGCCTTGATGCTGCCGTCCGCGCGATCCGTCGCCTTGTAGACGTTGGCCATGCCGCCCGCGCCGATGAGCTCGGTGATCTCATAGCGGCCGTCCAGCCGTTTGCCGATGTAATTGTCCATTTCTTTTCCTCCGTTGCCGAACTGCGGGCCCTAAGCGCCCAGCACCACGGCGGTTATATTGTCAAACCCGCCCGCCTCCACGGCCCTGCCGACCATGTCGGACGCCGTGTGGTAGAAATTTTCCCCGCGCGCGAGCGCGAGCAATTCCTCGTCTGTGAGCATATTGGAGAGCCCGTCGCTGCAGATGAGCAGCAGCTCCCCCCTCGCAAGGCGGCATTCATTGTAATCAATTTTAATCTTGCGGTCAATCCCGAGCGCGCTCGTGATGATGTTGCGGTTGGGATGCCGCTGCGCCTGCTCGGGTGTAATGCGGCCGCTGTCGAGCAGCTCCTGCACCATCGAATGATCCCGCGTGATCTGGCGGATGCCCTTTTTTGTGATGTGATAGGCGCGGCTGTCGCCCGCGTGGACGAGCTGCACGCCGTTGTTGCGGATGACGGCGAAAACCACCGTCGTCCCCATGACCGCGTCCTTGCCGCCGCCCGCTTCAAAGATGAGCTGGTTGGCCTTTTGGACGGTGTCGAGCATAAAGTCGCGCACGGCGTCCGGCTCGATGAGATCGACGAGGCTCTTTTCCGTCTGCGTCTGGAGATAGTCGCCGGCCATGCGGCTCGCCTTCGCGCCGCTTTTCATGCCGCCCATGCCGTCGCAAAGCACGATCCAGTAGGTGTCGTCGCTCAGACGCCCCGCGACATAGTAATCCTGATTGTCCTCATATACCCTGCCGATATCGGTCATCGCGGTGATCTTCACAGACGCGCCTCCTCTCCCTTTTCTTCCTGCGTCTCCCGGCGCAGCTGCCCGCACGCGGCGCTGATATCGGCGCCGAGCGTGCGGCGCACCGTCGCGTTGACGCGCAGCGCCTCCAGCTTTTTGCGAAACGCCTCCGCATCCGCGCGCGAGGCGCGAAAATCGGTCTCCCGGATCGGATTCACCGGGATCAGATTGACGTGCGCGCCCATGCCCGCGATCAGATGCGCAAGCCCGCGCGCGTCGTCGTCGAAATCGTTTTTACCGTGGATGACGGCGTACTCGAAGGAGATGCGCCGACCTGTCGCCGTCTGATAACGCCGGCACGCCGCCATCACGGCGGCGATGGGATATTGCCGGTTGACGGGCATCATCGCGCTGCGCTTTTCATCCGTCGCCGCGTGCAGCGAGACGGACAGCGTCAGCTGCAGCCTGAGCGCCGCAAGGCGGTCGATCTGCGGAACGAGCCCGCAGGTGGACAGCGTGACGCCGCGGTTGGCTATCCCGCCGCCCTGCTTGTCCGTCGCAAGCTCTATGAACCGAACGACGTTGTCGAAGTTGTCGAGCGGCTCGCCGATGCCCATGAGCACGACGCTGTCCGCGCGCGCGCCCGTCTCGGCCTCAGTGCGGTAGAGCTGCGCGAGGATCTCCCCCGCCGACAGCGACCGCACAAGGCCGCTCTTGGTGGACGCGCAGAACGCGCAGCCCATCCGGCAGCCGACTTGCGTCGACACGCACACCGCCATGCCGTGCTCATAACGCATGGCGACCGTCTCGATGCGGTTGCCGTCCGGCAGCCCGTACAGGAATTTCGCCGTGCCGTCCGCCGCGCGCTGCGCGCGCACGACTGTCAGAGCTGTGAGCGTGTACTGCGCCGCGAGCTGCGCGCGAAACGTCCCCGGAAGGTCGCTCATCGCGTCGAAGGACGCCGCACGCCGCGCGTGCAGCCATGCGTATAGCTGGCCGCCGCGGAACGCGGGCTGCCCGAACGTCTGTGCGAGCTGCCGGAGCTCTTCTTTTGTTCTGCACAGCAAATCACGGTTATCAATCATTTTATCATATTCTTTCAAAAGTTGCTATAAAAAATCCCTCGTTATCGTCCACGCCGGGCAAAAAAGTGACGAATCCCTGCGCGTCGCGGGGCGCCCTTGCCGGCAGCGGCGGATCGATCGCGCGAAAGTCGGCGTTTTCGCCGAGAAACGCCGACGCGACGTCCTCATTTTCACGCCGGTCGAGCGTACACGTCGCATAGACAAGCCGCCCGCCGCGCCGCAGCTTGCGCGCGCCGTTTTCGAGAATAGCGCGCTGCAGCGGCACAAGCGTATTCTCCTGCGCCGGCTCTTTGTAGCGCAGCTCCGGCTTGGCCGCGAGCTCTCCGTAGCCCGAGCAGGGCACGTCGCACAGGACACGGTCGAACGCCGCGTCGTCCGCGTAGTCCGCCGCGTCTGCGCAGCGGGTCTCTGCGATGGAAACGCCCTCCTTGCGGGCGGCGTCGTCAATAAGCTTTAACCGGCTGTCGTGGATATCGAGCGCGACGATGCGCCCCCTGTTTTGCATGCGCTGCGCCATGGTGAGCGTTTTCCCTCCCGGCGCGGCGCACATATCGAGCACCCTTTCCCCCGGCTGCGGGTCGACGGCCGCCGCGGCGCACTGCGCGGCGACGCTCTGCACGCGGAGATCCCCGCGCAGAAACGCCGCGCTCGAAAGCCATCCGGCGCCGAGCTCCACCGCGTCGGTCAGCCATGTCTTCTGCGCGGGCACGTTCTCCGCGGCGAGCGCGGCGATCAAGGCTGTCGTGTCCGTGCGCAGCGTGTTGACGCGCGCCGCCGCGGGTCTTCGCTCAAACGTCGCCTCCAGCATCCGCTCCGTCTGCCCGCCGTACTGCGACAGCAGCAGCGCCGCGAGCGGCTCGCACACCGAGCAGCGCACAGCGACGCCCGTCACCGATGTACCGAGCGCGTCGAGCGACGACAGGTCGAATTCCGACGCGCGTCGGAGCACCGCGTTGACGAGTCCCTTCGCGGACGTTTTGCCGAGCGCGCCGCACAGCGCCACGCTCTCGTCCACCGCCGCGCGCACAGGCACGCCGTCCATGTACAAGCACTGATACAGCCCCATGCGCAGGGCGCAGCGGACCTCCGCATCGAGACGCGCGATCGGGCGGCTGAGCAATGGGGAAAGGATATAATCAAGCGTCGCGCGGCGCTCGAGCGCGCCGTAAAACAGGGCGGCGGCAAAGGCCGTGTCCCGCTCGGACAGACCCGCGCCGCCGGCTTGCTGCTTGAATATCAGGTTGGAATACCCGCCCTTCTCCTGTGCGGCGAGGCATCGGACGGCGAGAAGTCTCGCGCTCGTCAATTCCTTTTTCTCCCGCCGAACATTGCGATGAGGCGCAGCAGGTTCGCAAGCGAGACCGCCAGCGCCGCGATATACGTCCACGCCGCGGCGCGCAGCACTTTTTTCGCGCCGCCGAGCTCCTCGCTGTCGAGCACCCCGTAGCCGTCGAGCACCGTGATCGCGCGGCGGCTCGCGTTGAATTCCACCGGTAGCGTCACGAGCTGAAAAACGACGGACAGACTGAACAGCAAAATGCCGAGCGTGATGAGGAAATCCAGGCTCATCAGCAGCCCCAGCAGGATCGCGGGCCAGGACAGCGTCGCGCCGATCTGCGTGACGGGTATGATGGCGGCGCGCAGCTTGATGGGTCCGTAGCCCTCGGCATACTGCACGGCGTGCCCCGCCTCGTGCGCGGCGACGCCCGCCGCCGCGACGGAATCGTTGCCGTAGGTGGAATCGGACAGATTGATGACGTTCGTCCTCGGATCATAGTTGTCGGTGAGATTGCCGCTGATGCGCTCGATGCGCACCGCCTGCAGGCCGTTCGCGTCGAGGATCATGCGCGCGACGCGGTCGCCCGTGACGCCCTGCGCCGTGCGGATCTTGCTGTAGCGGCGATAGGTCGAATTGACCGCCGCTTGCGCGATGAGGGACAGAATAAACGCCGGGATGACCAGCAGCCAGAAATAATCCATACCGCCGCCGTAACTGTAATAGGGATAATACATAGCTATACCTCCGTCGGAATGCGATCGCCGATTTTAAGCCGCAGACCCGCGGCCCACTGCGCGCCTGTCATGGCGCGGCCCCCTTCGGGCTTTACCTCGAGCAGCTGTACGGCGCCCCCGCGCGCAGCCACAGTCAGCGGATCGCGCGCGAGCACCGCGCCCGCCTCGCCCGTTTCGGACACATGGGCCGCGCGCAGCACCTTGACCGTTTTGCCCTTTATTTGAAAATAAGCGTTCGGCCACTGACAAAACGCCCGCGTCTTGTTGACAATGCGGCGCGCGTCGTCGGAAAAGCCGAAAAGCCCCTCCTGCTTTGTGATGGGCGGGGCGAGCGTACAACCGTCCGCGGGCTGCGGCGTTCTCACCGCAGTGCCGCTCTCGATCGCGCGCACTGTTTTCACGAGCAGCGCCGCGCCCGCCTCGCCGAGCTTATCAAACATCGACGCCGCGTCGTCCGTGTCCCCGATGGGGACGCGCACCATCTCGATAATGTCGCCCGTGTCCATGCCCTCGTCCATATACATCGCCGTCACGCCCGTCACGGCATCGCCGTTTTCGACGGCGCGCTGGATGGGCGCCGCGCCGCGGTACTGCGGCAGCAGCGAGGCGTGGATGTTGACGCACCCGCGCGGCGGGATGTCGAGCAGCGCCTTTGGCAGGATCCTGCCGTAAGCGACGACGGCGATGAGGTCGGGCGCAAGCGATCGGATACACGCTTCCGCCGTGCCGTCGCGCAGCTTGACGGGCTGGTAGACCGGCACGCCCAGCTGCAGCGCGAGCTGCTTGACGGGCGGCGCGGTCAGAATCTGTTTTCTGCCGACGGGCTTGTCCGGCTGGCAGAAGACACCGCAGATCTCCTGCTGCGCCGCGAGCGCGCGCAGCATCGTCGCTGCGATCTCCGGCGTGCCCATAAAAAGGATCCTCATTCAGTTCTTCTCATCCCCGATATTTTCCTCGTCCGTCTGCTCAAGCAGCGCGTCGAGCTCCTCGTCGCTGTAGACGCGCTTCGCAAGGTCGATGAACAGTATGCCGTCGAGATGATCGATCTCGTGGCAGGCCGCGCGCGCCGCCATCTCGTCGAGCGGCCGCTCAAACCAGTTGCCGCCGCGATCCTGCGCCTTGACGACGATATGAACCGGCCGCTGCAGGTACGCCCGCTCGTCCGGGCAGGACAAGCAGCCCTCGAACGCGCCGACGGTCTCCTCGCTCTTTTCGATAACGGTCGGATTGACGAGCTCTACGACCTCCTCGCCGTCCACGATGACCACCGCGCGGCGCAGAATGCCCACCTGCGGCGCAGCGAGACCGAGGCCGTCCGCCTCGTTCATCGTCTGCGCGAGGTCCGTGAGCAGATCCCGCGTGCGCGCGCCGAAATCAGTCACGGGGCGGCAGACCTTGCGCAGCGCCGGGTCGTCCTTGAGCAGTATTTTTCTTAAAGCCATGCTATTCCTCCGTCAGCCGTCGAGATCGTCTTTAAAATCTATGAACAGCCGTGTCTTTTCATTATTTTTATCTTTATCAAACGCATCCATGCACGCGCGCAGGAACGCGCGGAAGATGCGGTCATTGCGGCATTTGAGCACCAACCGCCAGCGGTAAAGTCCCTTGAGGTAGGCGACGCGCATGGGGGAAGGCCCGAGCGCCCGCAGCGGCAGATCCTTGTACGCCTGCCCCTGGATGCGCTTGAGTATCTCCAGAAAGCGCTGCGCCGACGCCTGCGCCGTCTCGTCCGCTTCGGCCACAAAGCCGACGGTGCACAGCGCGCAGAACGGCGGGTACAAGTGCAGCCGCCGCAGGACGATCTCTCCTTTGTAAAACGATCGATAATCCTGTTTTGCCGCAAGGCGGATAATGTTGTTGTCCGGGTCGATGGTCTGGATGACCGCCTCCCCCGCGCGGTCGCCCCGCCCGCTGCGCCCGACGACCTGCGTGAGCATCGAAAAGGTGCGCTCGTTCGCGCGAAAGCTCGGCGATAGCAGCAGCTGATCGATGCTCAGCACGCCCGCGAGCGTGACATTTTTAAAGTCCAGCCCCTTCGCGATCATCTGCGTCCCGATGATTATATCATATTCCCGGCGGGAAAATGCAGCGAGCATCGATTCGACGGCGTGTTTTTTTGTGACGCTGTCGAAATCGAGCCGCAGGATGCGCGCTTGCGGGAAAAGCGCCGCGAGCTCCTCCTCCATCTTCTGCGTGCCGACGCCCGTGTGCAGCAGCGCGCCCCCGCAGTCCGCACAGGTCTCCCGCAGCGGGTACTGCCGTCCGCAGTAGTGGCAGACGTACGTGCCGGTGCTCTTGTGCAGCACGAGCGGCGTGTCGCAGCTGTCGCATTTTAAAATCTTTTTGCACGCGCGGCACATCGTCACCGTGCGGTAGCCGCGCCGGTTGAGCAGCAGGATGCACTGCTCTCCCCGCGCGAGGCGCAGCACGATCTGCTGCGCGAGATATTCGCTGATGTGATGACTGTTGCCCGCGAGCAGCTCGCTGCGCATATCGACGACGCGCACCGACGGCAGCGGCATATTGCCGTAGCGCTCGTCGAGCGAAACGAGATTATAAGCGCCGCTCTGTGCCTTGTAATAGCTGTCCACCGACGGCGTCGCCGACGCGAGCAGCAGGTGCGCCCCCGTCTGCCGCGCGCGGAAGGCCGCGACCGACACGGCGTCGTAGCGGGGATTCTGCTCGGAGCAATAGCTCGCCTCCTGTTCCTCGTCGACGATGATGACGCCCAGCGCCTTTGCGGGCGCGAAGACCGCCGAGCGGGTGCCCACGACGATGTCGCACGCGCCGTCGCGGATCTTCTGCCATTCGAGCATACGCTCGGTGTCGGACAGCCCGCTGTGCAGGATCCCCACGCGCGCGCCGAACATCCGCTGCAGCCGGCCGATCATCTGCGTCGCGAGCGCGATCTCAGGCACGAGCAGCAGCGCGCTTTTCCCCTGCGCGGCCGCCCGCTCGATGAGCTTGATATAAATGAGCGTCTTGCCGCTCGATGTGACGCCGTTTAAAAGCGTCGTGCCGGGCGCGGACGGGTCCGCCATATAGCCGGTGATGGCGTCGAGCGCCTTTTGCTGCGCGGGCGTCAGCGCGGGAATGGCCTGCTCAGCCTCGGCGCCGTAAAGCGCGATGGTCTTTGCGCGCTCCTCCTTTTGCACGATGCCCTTGTCGACGAGGCGCCGCACAACGTCGCGGCCGACGGGCAGCCGCTCGTTCAGCTCTCCGTAGGTCATCGCCTTGTCCCGCAGCAGCTCGCACACCGCGCGCTGCTTTTCCGTCAACCGCGGCGGCGCGCCGTTTTCCCTGTAAATATAGACCGTCTCGTTGTGCGCGTTGGTCGCGGCGACCATTGCGCCCCATTCACCGTCCGGGACGAGCCGCGCGTTTTTCGGCAGCACCGTGCGCACCGCGTCGTAGTAAGCGCAGAAGGTCGTCTCCCGCAGCAGCAGGATGAGCCGGACGAGCTCGGCGCTGACGAGCGGCGTCTGCCGCTCAATATCTATAACCGTTTTCAGCTTTTCCTGCGCTTCGGTCTCCGGCTCGAGGATGATGCCCATGCGCGGCGCGCCGTTTCCGAACGGGACGAGCACCCGCGCGCCGGGCACGGCATACGGCGCAAGCGCCGCGGGCACCGCGTAGCTGTAGAGCTTGTCAAAACGAAAGGCGGCGTTCTCCACCGCAACCCGTACGCCGCAGTCCATCAAACGTCACCTCCCTCTCGTCCTATTCAGTTCTGCCGGCTTATTCCTCTTTTTCGTGACCCTCGACGACGCGGTACTTGTGCTCGCCGAATTCGTCGATCGCGATATTGACCGGCTTGTCCTCGAGGATGACCTTGTCCTCGAGCGCTTCGGCGGCGATGTCGCGGGAACGCTTTGCCACGGCGATAACAAGACTGTAGGCGCTGTCGTTTTCAAGAAGCAATTTGGCTATGGCTGGCTTTAACATCTATTTTGACCCCTTTTCCGGTTGTTTGTTCTGCCATGCGTCGATCGACGCGGACAGCGCCGAGGCACAGGTCTCCACGACGTCGTTGACGATGGAAACATCATAAAAATTAAGCTGTGTGAGCTCGCGCTGCGCGATCTCGAGCCGCGCCCGGATGTCCTCCTCCGGCTCGGTGGAGCGCTGCCGCAGCCGCTGCTCGAGCGCCTCGAGCGACGGCGGCACGATAAACACGCACAGCGAATCCGGAAAGATGCGCTTGACGTTCATCGCGCCCTCCACCTCAATAATGAGCACGACCGTGTTGTCCCCGCACAGCTTCTGCCGCAGCTCGTCGAGCGGCGTGCCGTAATAGTTTCCCGCGTACTTTGTATACTCAAGCATCCGGTTCTCCCGGACGCGCCGCAGAAACTCCTCTTCCGATATATAATAATAGTCCACGCCGTCCGCTTCGCCCGCGCGCATTTTGCGCGTCGTGCAGGAGACGCTCAGAAAAACGTCCTTCCGCTGCGCCATGAGCCGTCGGACGACGGTGTCCTTGCCGCAGCCGGACGGGCCGGATACGACGACCAGTCTGCGCTCGTCAATCATTCTCTTCCGCCTCGTCTTCCTCTTCGTCGTCGGACAGACGGTTCGCCACGGTCTCCGGCTGAACGGCGGACAGGATGACGTGATCGGAATCGGTGATGATGACCGCGCGGGTGCGGCGGCCGTAGGTAGCGTCGATGAGCGCGCCCTTGTCGCGCGCATCGCTGACGATGCGCTTGATGGGCGCGGATTCGGGGCTGACGATGGCGACGAGCCGACTGGCCGACACCATGTTGCCAAAGCCGATATTGATCAGTTTCACGGGGCGCGCCCTCCTATTCTATGTTCTGGATCTGCTCACGGATCTTTTCGATCTCCGCTTTGACGTCGACGACGAGCTGTGTGATGTCGAGGTCGTTGGCCTTGCTGCCGATGGTGTTGATCTCGCGATTGACCTCCTGCGTGAGGAAGTCCAGCTTGCGGCCGACGGGCTCGTCGAGCCGGAGAATGCCGCGGTACTGCTCGATGTGGCTGCGCAGGCGCACCGTCTCCTCGTCGATGGCGGCTTTGTCCGCATACAGCGCCGCTTCCAGCAGGATGCGGTTCTCGTCGATCTCGGTCGATTCCAGCACCGTGCGCATACGCGCGAGCAACTTCTCACGGTATCTCTCGAGGCGCGGCGCCGATTGCTTCTCAATCTCGCCGACGGCGTTCTCGATGAAATCGAGCCGTCCGCATACATCGTCGCACAAGCGCCCGCCCTCGGCGACGCGCATGGCGTTGTAGCTTGCGAGCGCGGCGTCCAGCACCGTGCATACATCCGACCAGAGTTGCTCCTCGTCCGGCACGGCGCGGCGGACATTGAACACATCCGGGAAACGGGCGAGCGCGACAGCGGTCGCGTCATTGCTCACGCCGAGCTCCCGCGACAGCGTGTCGAGCGCGGCGGCATAGCTCTTTGCGACGTTCAAGTCGAGCTCGACCTCGGGCGATTCTTCCCCCCCGCTGAAGATCGTCACGCCGCAGTCGAATTTCCCGCGGGAAACATTCTTCTGGATGTGCGCCTTGATCTTGTCCTCAAGGAAGGAATACGCGCGCGGAACGCGCGAGGAATACTCAAAATAGCGGTGATTGACCGAGCGCAGCTCGACTGTGATCTCCCGGCCGTTGACGACCTCGCTCGCGCGGCCGAAGCCGGTCATGCTCTTGATCATGGCGCCGTTCCATCCATTCAACATCAGATTTGATCTTATCTGAATTATTTTACTTTGTCCCGTATGAAAAGTCAACCGAGGCGCGGGATATACGACGACGGAAAAAAAGAAAACCGGGGCGCCGCCGCGTCCCGGTCATTTTTATCAAAGAGGATGGACCATATTCTGCTTGTCGAGATGCTCCGCGTCGATGCCGAGCTCCTTCGCGCGGCGGTTCTCGAAGAACTTGGTCGCAACTTGCGGGAACATGGCGTAGCTGAGCACGTCCTCGTCGCTCTTCGCGAACGCCTTGCACTCCTCGCGCATCTTGTCGAACTCCGCGGGCAGCAGGTCCGCCGGGCGGCAGGTGATGGGCTGCTCGTCGCCGAGGATGAATTTCTGGAATTCGGGGTCGATGGGGGCCGGCGTGCGGCCGTATTCTCCCTTAACGAGGCCCTTGAATTCCTTCGTCACCATCTTATAGCGCTCGCCCATGACGACGTTGAACACCGCCTGTGTGCCGACGATCTGGGACGTCGGGGTGACGAGCGGCGGATAACCGCTGTCCTTGCGCACGCGCGGGATCTCCTCGAGCACGGCGTCGTACTGGTCGGACTTTCCGGCGTCCTTGAGCTGCTTGATGAGGTTGCTGAGCATACCGCCGGGCACCTGCGCGAGCAGCGTGTTGGCGTTGACGCCGAGGACCTTCGGGGTCAGCTGACCGGACGCGAGGTATTTTTCGCGCAGCTTGTTGAAGTGCGCGCGCACCACATCGAGCTTTTTGAGGTCGAGGCCGGTGTCGTACGGGGTGCCCTGCAGCGCCGCGACAAGCGACTCGGTCGCCATGTGGGACGTGCCCAGCGCCAGCGGCGAGATGGCCGTATCGACGATGTCGGCGCCCGCTTCGATCCCCTTCAGAATGGACATGGACGCAAGGCCCGCGGTGTAATGGGAGTGCAGCTGCACCGGGATCTTTACCGTCTCCTTGAGCTTCTTCACCAGGTCGTAGCAATCGTACGGACGGATGAGGCCGGCCATGTCCTTGATGCAGATGGAATCCGCGCCGGCGTTCTCAAGATCCTTCGCGTATTTAGCAAAGTACTCGTTGTTGTGGATGGGGCTCGTCGTATAGGAGATGCACGCCTGGATGTGCGCGCCCTCTTTTTTGGCGGCGGCGATGGACGTCTCTAGGTTGCGGATATCGTTGAGCGCGTCGAAAACGCGCATGATATCGATGCCGTTCGCGACCATCTTCTGCACGAAATAGCCGACCATATCATCCGCATAATGGCGGTAGCCGAGCATATTCTGCCCGCGGTAGAGCATCTGGATCGTGGTCTTGGGCCTATTCTTTTTGATGACGCGCAGACGCTCCCATGGATCCTCGTCGAGAAAACGCAAGCACGCGTCAAACGTCGCGCCGCCCCACGCCTCGACCGAGTGGTAGCCGACCTCGTCCATGACGGGCAGGATCGGCAGCATCTCGTCGAGCGTCATGCGCGTCGCGATGAGCGACTGATGCGCGTCGCGCAGCACGACCTCTGTTACTTTTACTTTTGCCATTTCGTCTGTCCTTCCCTTAGCCGATCACGACGAGCAGATCGCCGGTGGAGACCATATCGCCCTTGTGGACGGCGACGGCGTTGACCGTTCCGGCCGCCGGCGCGGTGATGTCGTTCTCCATCTTCATCGCCTCGAGCACGACGAGCTTCTGGCCGCTCGCGACCGTGTCGCCGACCTTGACGGCGACGTCGAGAATGTTGCCGGGCATCGGAGCGTTGACCTTGGTCCCGGCGGCGTTTGCGACGGGCGCAGACGCCACAGGCGCAGGCGCCGCTGCGGGCGCGGGAGCCGCGGCGGGCGCAGGAGCCGCTGCAGGCGCAGGAGCGGCAGGCGCCGCGACAGGCATCACGGGGGCCGCTGCGCCGTTCTCTTCGACGGTGACGTCGTACGCGACGCCGTTGACGGTTATATTGAACTTTCTCATATATCAGTTACCTCCAAATTCAATCAAAGCGGAAGATTGCCGTGCTTTTTCGGCAGACGGGAAACGCGCTTGGTCGAGAGCATGTCGACGGCGGCGATGAGGGTGTCGCGGGTCGCTTCCGGGGCGATAACGGCGTCAATGACGCCGGCCTTGAGCGCCGCGGCCGCGCTCGCCTCGTCCGCCGCATACGCGGCGCCGAGCGCGGCGATGTCGCCGTCGGCCTTGATATCCTTTTCGTGCCGCAGCGCGGCGGCCGCTTCACAGGGCAGCGCACTGATGACCGCGCCGTCCAGCGCATAGGTCATGTCCGCGCCGCAGTTCTTGGAGCAGAAGGTCGTGAATGCCGCGCCGATGGCGCTGCCGGTCACGACGGAGAGCTTCGCGGTCGTCGCTTCGCCCAGCACATGGGCAAGGCCCGCGGCCGCCTTGATGCCGCCGAGCTCATCGTTCTCCGCAGAGACTGTGAAGCCGTCGGAATTGACAAAGCAGACGACGGGCAGATTGAACGCGTCGCACAGCTCGACGAGCTTCGCGCATTTCGCGGTGTCCTTGCGGCACAGACGACCGTTCGCCTCGAGCATGCCGCAGGGGGTACCGCCGAGCGTCACGAGCGCGGTGCGCGCGTGCTTGCCGGTGTTGGCGGAAAGCTCCAGCACACTGTCGGCGTCCGCCGTCGTCTCGATGGGCGAGCCCTCGCGGGAAAACGCGGGCGCTTCGGCATCAAACCGGGGCAGAGCGTCGAGATTATTGAGCGGCAGCAAGCGCAGCAGCTGCGCCGCTTTTTCGATCGCCGCCTTCTCGTCGTCGCAGACGACGGACGCGCCGCCGGCGCGCTCGGCAAACGCCGCGCTGCCGACTTCCTTAGTTGCGCCGCCTGCGGCCTTATCCGCGAAGGCGCTCGTCAAAAACAGCTGCGCATCCTTCGCCATCACGCAGACGTCCGCCATAGCGGCCGCCATCGACGCGAAGCCCGCGCAGGTCCCGAGGACGACCGCGATCTGCGGCACGACGCCGGACAGCGCAGAGCAGCTGCGCAGAATCTTCGAGGAAGCCTCAAGAGACGAGAAGCCCTCGTTGACGCGCACGCCGACGGAATCATACAGCGTCACGACCGGCGCGCCGGTCTTTGCGGCGAGCTCGTAGACCTTGTTCCACTTGCGGGCGTGCGCCGCGTCCACCGCGCCGGCGTCCACCGCGGAATCCTGGCACAGCGCGAACACCGTCGCGCCGCCCACGCTGCCGTAGGCGGCGACCGCCGCGCCCGGCTGCGCCGAGCCCTCCAGCTCGAAGTAGACGCCGTCGTCAAACAGCGTCTCCAGTCTCGCTTTTGCGCTCATTTTCTTGCTTTTCTCGGACATATCTTGACCTCTTTTCAATGAAGGAAGTGAAAATCAAATCGCATTTATTGTACCTTATCTGATATATTAATGCAAGCAAAAAACCTGCCTCAGCAGCAGGTTCCGAAAAAATTTGCGATTTCGACGCGGCCTGCGCGAAATAATCCGCTGTGCGCCGCATAGTCTGTCAGCGCGGCGTCGACGCCTGTGATCCGGAGCTCCCGCGCAACGGCGCGCGCGCCGGCAGCCGCGCTGCGCACAAGGCCGTCCGCGACGCCGAAGTCGTCGTCGCGCGTCCACAGCCGCAGCAGCAGCACCGCCGACAGGTCGTCGGACATACGGAAAACGACGAACCCGAGCAGCGCGCCGTCGTCCGCGCGCGCCGCGCAGGCCATCTCCCCCGCCGCGAGCGGCAGCGAGAGACCGTCTCCGCTCAAAACCCTTTTTATTGTGAGCATAGCCGCCCTCTCCTATTCCGAAAACGCATTGCGCAGCGCGATGAGCTCTTCCTTCTTGAGCTCCCGGTATTCTCCCGGCCGCAGCATTCCCAGGCGCAGCGGACCGATCGCGAAGCGCTTGAGGCGGATGACCTCGAGGCCGACGGCGTCGCACATACGGCGGATCTGTCGGTTTTTGCCCTCATAGAGCGTGATCTCCATCACGCCGCGCTGCTCCTCGCTCGCAACGACGCGCACGAGACACTGCGCCGTGACGTAGCCGTCGTCCAGCTTGACGCCCGTCGACAGCGAAATGAGCTGTTCCTCGCTCGGTGCGGGGCGCACGCTGACGCGATACTGCTTGCCGACTCTGCCCCTCGGGTGTGTGATGAGATTGGTCAGCGCGCCGTCGTTCGTCATCAGAACGAGGCCCTCTGAATCCTTGTCGAGGCGGCCGACGGGATAGACCCGCTCGTCCACGCCCTGCATGAGCGCCGCGACGGTCTTTTCCGCGTGCGCATCGGCGAGCGTGGTCACATAGCCGCGCGGCTTGTACAGCGCGTAATAGCTCTTCTGCTGCTTTTTTTCAAAATAGATCCGTTCGCCGTCGACGCTCAGCACGTCGCGGGCGATATCCATCTTGTCGCCGAGGCCCGCGGGGTGTCCGTTGAGCTTAACGCGGCCCTCACGGATGATCTGCTCCGCCGCGCGGCGGGAGCAATAGCCCTGCGCCGACAGCACCTTTTGTATGCGTTCGTCCATTCTTTTCCTCCAAAAACGGCGGGCGCACAAGCCCGACGCAGCTGCTGTTCTGTTTTAGATTTAACTGTCGGCCTTTTTGCCCGACACGAGCGCGGAGACCTTGTCGATCACCTCGGGGACGGTGCGCACGATGTTGTCCGCCGTCGTGCCGATGGTGTCGAGCTGCATGAGCTTGACGCTGTCCTTGGTCGTGACGAGAAAGGCGATGGGCGTGATGTTGACGCCGCCGCCCGTGCCGCCGCCGAACTTGTCCGGCGTGGGCTTGGACAGATCGACGCCGCCCGACGCGAAGCCGAAGCTGACCTTGCACACAGGGATGGCCGTCACGCCGTTGGGCATGACCACGGGGTCGCCGATGACGGTGCTGGAATTCGCGATCTCGCGGATCTTCTCCATCGCCGTTTCGAGCATATTGTTGATCGGATGCTGTTCAGCCATTATCTTTCTCCTTACCGTTCTCGGGAGTCTGCGGAACGAACTCCGCGCGCCGCCGCAGAAAAGCGACCGCCGTCCCTATTATTATACCCGCGAGGGCGCAGAATGTACAACTGTATTTTTCCCGCGGCGCGTATTCCCCGGAAAATACCGGCGTGACGGCCACATCCTCGAACGACACCTCTTTGAAGGTGTTCTCCGCAAGCGCCGCGAGCGCGCCGAACTCCGCCCACAGGCGGCCGGTCTTGAACGCGGTCGCCATCGGGTCGCCGCATTCGGGCGCGAGCCGCACGACGATCTTTTTCACCCGCACATGGGCGAGAAAATACGCCGCCGCGTGCGCGCCTCCCGCGAGATAACCGCGCATTGTCTCCAAATCGGGCTTCTGCTTCGCCTTTTTCGCGCCCGCCGGTTCCGCGGGCGCTTCCTTCGGCTTTTTTTCTTTCTTTTCGCGGGAAGCGAGCCCCGGCAGGATATCGACGCGCACGCCGTACACCCGCGCAAAGACCGTCAGCTCGCCGTCCTCCCAGCGCACGGTGAGCGCGACGGGCGCAACGCACACGAGCACCAGCAGCGTGAGCAGCCCAACAAGAGCCCAGCCGAGAATTTTCAGCACGAGCAGCAGCGCGCTCATTCGCTGAACAGCCCCCCGTCCTCCGCACGGACGGGGTCCTCTGTGGAAAGCTCGAGCGCCTCGCTGTAGACGGGCGGCAGCTGCGCGGTCGACGCGAGGCCGAAGCAGCGCAGAAAGTTGTCCGTCGTCTTAAAGCTGACGGGCCGGCCGGGCAGCTCGAGGCGGCCCGCCTCACAGATCAGATTTTTTGCGAGCAGGCTCGCGACGGGGGACGAGCTGTCCACGACGCGGATCTGATCGATAAAGGAGCGCGAGACCGGCTGGTTGTACGCGACGATGCTCAGCACCTCGAGCGCCGCCTGGGACAGCGGCGTATTGCGCCGGTTGTCGAGCGCGCGGGTGACGAAATCCGCAAAAACCGGCTGGGTCGCCATCTGATAGCGGTCGTCGAAGCGCAGGATCACAAGACCGCGCTCGCCGTCGTCGTATTCGTTTTTAAGCTCCTCGATGAGCGCGGTGACGGTCTTCGCGTCGACGGCGAGCGCATCGGCGATCTTGTCCGCCGCCACCGGCTCCCCGACGGCGAACAGCACCGCCTCCACCGCGCTTTTATATAGTTCAGTGTTCATGCCACAGGCTCCTTGTGTTTTACGTTGACGCGGACGCTGCCGTCGTCCGCCACGGCGATGCGCCCCGACTTTATAAGCTCGAGCACACCGAGAAAGGTCGCGACCGATTCGCTGCGGCTGCGCGCGCCGTCGAAAAATTCGCGCAGCCGGTGGACGCCGTCGGCGCGCAGGATGCGCAGGATGCGCACGACGCGGGATTCCACCGAGACGATGGGCGCCGTGACGAGCGGCTCGAACGCCTCCGTGCCGGGCTGCGCGCGGCGCGCGCCCTTGCCCATGATGCCCATATACGCGTCCAGCAGCAGTGTCGGCTCGTGGCGGATGGAATATTCGGTGTTGAGCTGGATCTCCAGCGGCTCGCGGACATAAAAATTGATGCCCTCCGCCATATCGCGCAGACGCTGCGCCGCTTTTTTGCAAAGGTGATACTCGACGAGCTGGCCGGTCAGCTCCCGCTCCAGCTCCTCCTTCTCCTCGCTGCGCGGCAGCAGCGCGACCGATTTCATGTAGACGAGCCGCGCCGCCATCTCGATGAATGCGCTCGCCGGCTCAAGGCCCGCCGTATCGGCGCCCCGCATGAACGCCAGATACTGGTCGATCAGCTCGTAGATGCGTATGTCGAACAGCTGCATCTTCTTTTGCGCGATGAGATGCAGCAGCAGGTCGAGCGGCCCCTCGAAATCTTCTATTTTAAAGCGGATCTCTTCCAAAAGCCTTTATCCTTTTATGTCGGTCAGACGAGCACGCCGCGGGCGATAAGATCGATGAGCCCCGTCGACTTATCGAGCAGCGTGAGCACGGCGTTGGTCGCCGCCTGCAGCGGCTTGTCGAAGACGCTCGTAAACATGAGCAGCGCGAAGACCGCGAGAAAAATATAGCGCTCATATTTCATGATGCCGAAATAGACGCGCTCGGGCAAAAACGCCGTGTAGATGCGGGAGCCGTCGAACGGCGGGAAGGGCATGAGGTTGAAGATGGCGAGATAGACGTTGATAATAATGATATAATATAGAACGAGCGCGATATAGTTGAACGCCGTCGATGCGTTCGACTGCGAAGCGTAAACGACGACTTTATAAAAGCACATCGCGATAAAGCCCATCAGAAGGTTGGACAGCGGCCCCGCGCACGCCGACAGCGCCATGCCCGCGCGCCGGTTTTTGTAGTAGCGCGGGTCGATGGGAACGGGCTTCGCCCAGCCGATGCCGACGGCGAGCAGGCTCACGGTCCCCAGCACATCAAAATGGCGCATGGGATTCAGGGATATGCGCCCGGCGTACTTTGCGGTCGGATCGCCCAGCCACAGCGACACGAGCCCGTGCGCCGATTCATGCACGGGGATGGCTGTAAACAAAATGATCACGCGGGAGAGCAGTTTTAAAAGAAAATCATAATTCAAATTCATATACCACCTGATTCTTAGTATTATATAGAAAAGCCGCAAAAATTTCAATCCACGCCCCCGCCGCTTCCGCCGCGCACGGATTCCGGGGAAATACGAAAAAAGCGCTTGCAATCGGCACCGCAATCTGGTATTATACTATTCGCGACTATTTCAGTTATAAGGAGGTGCAGAGTATGGCAAAATGCGAAATCTGCGGAAAGGGAGTCGCCTTCGGCATCAAGGTATCCCACTCCCACAGGCGTTCCAACAGAACCTTTAAACCGAACGTCAGGCGTGTGAAGGCGATGGTCGACGGCACCCCGAAGCACATCTACGCCTGCACCCGTTGTCTGCGTTCCAGTAAGGTTAACCGCGCAGTATAAAGGACGCTATCCATCCGCTGCAGAGGCCCGCTCACGTGTGAGCGGGTTTTTTGTTGTGCGCGCGCGGCGGATATGCTAAACTTACAGTATTAAGGAACAGCGAGGCAAACGATGGACAAGGGCTCAAGGCCGGTGCCCGCCTGGGCAAACGGCAATCCTATATTAAAGTACGGCTACAAGGCGGTGCGGATGCTCAAAAACGAGGGGCTCGCGCAGACGGTCTTTGCGGCGAAATATGTCACGCGGCGCTATTTTAAGCTGCGGGAAATAAAAAAAGCGTTTTATCTGACGCCGGAGCAGCGCGCGGCGCAGCAGGCGGCTGTCTTCCCCTATATGCCGCTCATGAGCGTCGTCGTGCCGCTGTACAACACCGACGAGGGCTATCTGCGCGCGCTGATCGATTCGCTGCTCGCGCAAAGTTATGCAAAATTCGAGCTGTGCCTCGCGGACGGAAGCGACGCGGCGCACGGCCGCGTCGGCGCCGTCGCGCTGGAATACGCGGGCGCGGACGCGCGCATCCGTTATCAAAAGCTCGATAAAAACGAGGGCATCGCGGGAAACCGCAACGCGGCGGTGCTGATGTCCTCGGGCGATTACGTCGGCCTGCTCGACCACGACGACCTGCTCGCGCAGTCGGCGCTGTTCGACGTCGTAACGGCGATCAATGACACTGGCGCGGATTTTCTTTATTCGGACGAGGCGACGTTCATCAACAAGCCGTCCGACAGCCGCTCGATGCATTTCAAGCCCTGCTTCTCCCCCGATTTTCTGCGCGGGTGCAACTACATCTGCCACTTCTCCGTCGTCAAGCGCTCGCTCATCGAAAAGGCGGGCCTGTACGATCCCGCCTTTGACGGCAGCGAGGACTACGACTTCACGCTGCGCGTCACCGAAAAGGCCGAAAGGATCCACCACATCGCAAAGCCGCTGTACTACTGGCGCATCCACGCGGGCTCGGTCGCGGACGACATCTCGGCGAAGCCCTACGCCTACGACGCGGCGCGGCGCTCGGTGCAAACGCACCTCGACCGCGTGGGGCTCAAGGGCACCGTCGTCTACTCGCGGGCCGTGCCGATGATGCGGGTCGTCTACGATATTCTCGGCGAACCGCTCGTGTCCGTAATCATCCCCTCCCACGATCACGCGGACGTGCTGAAAAAGTGCATCGACGCGGTCGAGAGCAGGAGCACCTATAAAAATTACGAGATCATCGTGCTGGAAAACGGCAGCAAGGAGGAGGCGACCTTCGCTTACTATAAAACGCTCGCGGACGACCCCCGCGCGCGCGTCGTCGAGTACGACAAGAAGGACGTTCCGTTCAATTTTTCGGCGCTCAATAATTACGCGCGGCGCTTCGCGAAGGGCGCGCATCTGCTGTTTTTGAATAACGACGTCGAGGTCATAACCCCCGACTGGATCGAGGAGATGCTCATGTTCACCCA
>JAYFQJ010000078.1:0-7160 GCA_034927165.1 Oscillospiraceae bacterium | reverse complement strand
GGTATGACTGTGATATAATCTTGGCAGTCCATAGTGATTGCCCCCTTGGTTAATGGTAGTGTGAGAACCCCATTTTACCATGAGGGGAAAATCACTATGGATTCTTCTTTCAAGTGTCCAACTTCATTATGCAATCAACCGGCAGCGGAAATAATTATACTGAAAACAAATGAGAGCGGTTTCACGATGCGAGGGAAATATGGATGAAGAGAGCTGCAAAAGAAAGACCATCGCGTATATCGCCCAGGCGGCGGGAGTTTCCCGCGCGACTGTTTCTCGGGTGCTGACCAACAGCACCAAGGTGACGCCGGAGACCCAGCGCAAGGTCATGGAGGTCGTGGAGAGCGTCGATTATGTTCCGAATATCATGGCGCGCGGTCTTGCAACGGGGAAGCTGGATATCGTGGGCCTCATGATCGATCTCGGGAACCCTTTTTTCTCGGAGCTGATGAGCTCCATCGTATTTGAGCTCCAGAAAAAGGGCTATTTGGCTGCGATGCTGCAGCCGGAGCGCGGCGCGGGGACCTGCGCGCTCAAAAGAGCGCTGTCCTTTGGGTACAGCGGGCTGATCGTGGTGGACCCGCCGGAGAATCCGGACCTTCAGGGGCTTTTGGATCAATCGGATGTCCCATGCGTGCTGCTGAATAAGAATGCGACGGCCTATCACGGCTGTGACAGGATATCGGTCAATAATTGCATGGGCGGCTATACGGCGACGCTGTCGCTGCTGCGCTTGGGCCACCGGCGCATCGCGATGCTGCGCGGTCCGCTCGCCTCGACGGCCAGCTGCGACCGGTACGCGGGGTATTGCAAAGCGCTCGCGGAGTACGGTATCGCCGAAGACGCGGAGATCACGGCGGTGGGGACCTTTGACATAGAGTGCGGACAGGCCTTCGGGGAGCGCATCATAAAAGATCGTCCCGATGTCACCGCGATCTTTGCGGGCAACGATTATATGGCGATCGGCGTGCTCAACAGCTGTAAGCATCTCGGCGTCGAAGTGCCGGCCGGGCTTAGCGTGCTGGGTATCCACAGCTCCTCGGTGACAGGCTCCGCGATCTTGAATCTGAGCTGCATTCACCAGCCCTATGAGATCATGGGCGCGCGCGCTGTTGAGATGCTGTTGGACAGGATACAGGACCCGGGCCGCAGGAACGAGCAGGTCGTCCTGATCCCTGAGATCACCCACGGCGCGACCATCGGTGCGCCGGCTCCCGTCGTCGGGATTTGATCCGGTAACATTAATTGTTCCGCGTGTGTGGAGCGGTTATGTTCAATAAAATAACATTGGGAGGAACAGAAGTGAAAAAGAAGCATTTGAGTTTTTTGTGCCTGCTCATGGCCCTGGTGCTGACGCTCACTGCGTGCGGCAGCGACGGGGGCTCGGGCGGAAGCACGGAAGCATCGACGAAAGACACGTTTGTCTACGCGCTGGCGGCTGAACCGGGGACCCTTGACGGGTTGCTTGCGAACGACTTCAACTGCTACATTCTCACGCACAATATCTACGACACGCTTATATTTGAAGAGCCGGACGGCACGCTTGTCCCCTGCCTCGCTGAGAGCTGGACATACAACGATGCCGGAGACGAGATCACCTTCAACCTCCGCAAGGGCGTAAAGTTCCACGACGGGAGCGATTTCACGTCGGCGGACGTCGTCTTCACCTATGAGAAGGACATGGCCAATTCCGCTACGGCGAACCTGACTTCCGTGATGAAATCGATCGAGGCGATCGACGAGTACACCGTGAAGCTCACCCTCAAGAACGCGTACGGGCCCATCGAGAGCTGCTGCTCCGGCTCGCAGCTGGTCATCGTCAGCAAGAGCGCCTACGAAGCCGACCCCGAGGGCTATGCCCGCAATCCCATAGGCACCGGCCCGTACCGCTTTGTCAGCTGGGACGCCGGCGACAAGATCACCCTGACCCGCTTCGACGAATACTGGGGCGACGCGCCCGCGATCAAGGACGTCACCTTTAAGATCATCAGCGACACGTCCACGGCGGTCGTCGCGCTGGAAACGGGCGAGATCGATATGGTCCAGCCCTCCGTCGCCGATCGCGACAGCATCATGGCGAATCCGGACCTCGCGTGGTACGAGGTCGAGCAGCTTTCCACCTACTTCCTTTGCATGAACAATTCCAAGGGCCTGTTCACAGATGAAAACCTGCGCATGGCGATGGCGTACGGCATCGACCGCGAGGCGCTGCTGGAAGGCGCGCTGAACGGGATCGGCGTCGTGTGCAACACGCCGATGGCGAAGGTCACAGGCTGGCCCTCCGACTTCGAGTGGTATGAGTACGATCCCGAAAAGGCCAAGGAATATCTGACGGCGGCCGGTTATCCGGACGGCCTGACTATCACCTTCACGACGATGGCGCAGCCCGGCTATATCAAGCCGACAGAGATCCTTCAGGATCAGCTCAGCAAGATCGGCGTCACCGTCAAGATCGACCAGATCGAGCGCGCGGCGTTCGTTGAGAAGGTCGTTTCCAACAAGGACTTTGAGGTCTGCGTGATGTCGGCGACGGCATTTATTCCGGACTCCGATTATCTCTATGCGCAGTATCATTCCACCGGCGGACGCAACTACACCCAGTGCGCAGTCCCCGAGCTGGACGCGGCGCTGGAGGCGGCGCGTCTGGAGCAGGACAGCGACAAGCGCAATGAATACTATCGCGAGGTCTGCCAGATATTCAAGGACAACGCCATCCAGGTACCGCTGTACATCGGCATGGTTTCTCAGGCTGCCAACGCTAAGCTCAAGGGCTACGAGATCAGCCCGATGCGCCGCATCTATGTCAAGGACTATTACTGGGAAGCGTAGCTGACCCGGGAACACCCTGACATCTTCCGTAAAACAAATAGTTTGCGGGCCAAAACGGGTTCGTTTTGGCCCGCAAACCTTTAGAAGGCAGGCGGTTTTATGTATCGTTATGTGTTGAAAAGGCTGCTTTTGATGATCCCCGTGCTTTTGGGGATATCTTTTGTGATCTTCGGGCTCATGAGCTTGTCTCCCGGAGACCCGGCCAGAATGATCCTGGGCGAATCTGCGTCTATGGAGGACGTTCTGGCGCTGCAGGAGGAAATGGGACTCAACGACCCCTTCCTCGTGCGCTATTTCACCTACGTCGCCAATATGCTCAAGGGCGACTTTGGGGTATCGTATACCTTCCGGATCCCCGTTTTTGACGCGATCGGGCCGCTGATACCGAGCACGGTCAAGCTGGCGCTCGGCTCGCTGTTCATCATGGTGATTTTCGGTATACCGATCGGCATCCTGTCGGCGGTGAAAAAATACACATGGATCGACACGGTCAGCTTGATGGGCGCGCTGTTTTTGACCTCCATGCCCGCCTTTTGGCTGGGCCTGATGCTCATTCTGCTGTTTGCGCTCAAGCTGCACTGGCTGCCGTCTATGGGCGTCGATTCCTTTAAAAACTATATTCTTCCCTGCGTCACGCTCGCTGCGGGCATGATGGCAAACCTCGTGCGCATGACACGCTCGAGTATGCTGGAGGTCCTGAAGCAGGATTATATCCGCACCGCGCGCGCCAAGGGCGCCACCGAGCGCGTGGTCATTTATAAGCACGCGCTGCGCAACGCGCTGATGCCGATTATCACGGTCGTCGGCTTGAATTTCGGCTCCATGCTGGGAGGCGCTGTGGTCGTCGAGAGCGTTTTCGCCATGCCGGGCCTCGGCACGCTGATCATATCGTCCGTGCGGATGAAGGATACGCCGCTGGTTGTCGCCTCGGTCCTGCTCGTTGCATTTTTTGCCGGCATGGTCAATCTCGTGGTCGATGTGCTTTACGCCTATGTCGACCCGCGCATCAAGTCCCGCTATGCTGTTTCGCGCGGGCTGAAAAGAAGAGAAAAAGCAAAGGAGGCGGCCGCGCAGTGACACACACGGAAGCCGCTCCCGCAAGCGGAGCAAAAAAAAGGACAAAAAAGAGAAGCTTGTTTGCCTCAATGGTTTACCGCTTCAAAAAAAATAAAATGGCCATGTTCGGGCTGTGCCTGCTTATGGCGCTTGTGTTCCTGTGCGCCGGCGCCTCCCTGTTTGCCGATTATCAGGAGGACGCGATCACACAGGACGTCTACAACAAATACGCGGCGCCCAGCGCCGAGCACATTTTCGGCACCGACCAGTACGGCCGGGACATTTTTGCCCGCATCATCTTCGGCGGGCGCATCTCCCTGTCCGTAGGCGTCATCACGGTCGCTATGGCGATGGGCGTCGGCATCATCATTGGGTCGGTCGCGGGGTATTTCGGCGGTTGGGTGGACAACGTCCTCATGCGGATCATGGATGTGTTTCTCGCCATACCGCATCTTCTCATGGCGGTGACGATCGTCGCGATCCTGGGACCGAGCCTCATCAATCTGCTGATTTCGATGTGCGTCTCCTCGGTTCCGCGATGCTCGCGGATCGTCCGCTCGTCGATCCTGTCGGTGCGCGGCAATGAATATGTGGAGGCTGCGCAGGCCTGCGGAACGAGCACGGTCCGCATTATAGCGCGGCACATCATTCCGAACGCGATCGGGCCGATCATCGTACAGGCGTCTCTCAACGTGGCCCAGACGATTCTGACGGTCGCGAGCATGAGCTTTATAGGCCTCGGCATTCAATCGCCGCAGCCGGAGTGGGGCACCATGCTCTCAGAGGGAAAGTCCGTTATGCGATACGCGCCGCATCTGGTCATCATTCCCGGCATTGCGATCATTATCGCCGTCATGGCGATCAATCTGATCGGCGACGGCCTTCGCGATGCGTTCGACCCGAAGATGAAGAACTGAGGTGATGGATATGGCAGAAAAACTGCTGGAGATCAAGGACCTCTTCGTGGAATATTTGACGGATGACGCCGTTGTCTATGCTGTGAACGGCATCGACCTGGATGTCGCGGAGGGGGAGACGCTGGGGCTCGTCGGAGAGACAGGCGCGGGAAAAACGACGACAGCTCTGAGCATACTGCGCCTGCTG
Source organism: Oscillospiraceae bacterium (assembly GCA_034927165.1). Taxonomy (GTDB): domain Bacteria; phylum Bacillota; class Clostridia; order Oscillospirales; family Ruminococcaceae; genus JAYFNU01. The sequence continues at coordinate 2,171 of JAYFQJ010000078.1, read as the reverse complement.
CCGGACAGAGTAGGCAAGATCACAAAGGGCACGATCCTCTTTCGAGGGGAGAGCGTCCTTGACAAGGACGACCGGGAGATGCGGGAGCTGCGCGGCGAGTCGATCTCCATGATATTTCAGGATCCGATGACGTCGCTCAACCCCACCATGACCGTCGGCGAGCAGATCGCCGAGGTGCTGACGCTGCACAATGCGGAGGGCCTCGACCATAACGGCATAGAGACGAAGGTCGACGAGCTGCTCGAAATGGTCGGCATACCCAGCGATAGAAAAACGGAATATCCTCACCAGTTCAGCGGCGGCATGAAGCAGCGCGTGGTCATCGCCATGGCGCTCTCCTGCAAGCCGAAGCTCCTGCTGGCGGACGAGCCCACAACGGCGCTCGACGTCACGATCCAAGCGCAGGTCCTCAAGATGATGGACGACCTGAAAAGTCAGCTGAAGACCTCCATGATCCTGATCACGCACGACCTCGGCGTCGTAGCGGAGATGTGCGACCGCGTGGCGATCATGTATGCCGGCGAGATCATCGAAATCGGCACGATCGAGGATATTTTTGAGAGCAAGGACCATCACCCGTATACGGTCGGGCTCTTCGGCTCTATCCCGAATATGGAGAAGGATGAGAGAAGGCTGCACCCGATCGACGGACTCATGCCCGATCCGACGGACCTGCCCGACGGCTGCGTTTTCTGTGACCGCTGCCCGCGCGCCATGGAAATCTGCAGAACCTCCAAGCCGGACACGTACAGCAGCAACGGACATCAGATCAAATGCCATCTATTTGACGACAGGCGGGGAAAGGATTAAAAGGGTGACGGAGATGAGTACGCCCCTGATTGAAACGAAAGACCTCAAAAAATATTTCAAAACGCCGCGCGGCGACCTGCACGCGGTCGACGGCGTCAATATCCGCATAGAGCACGGGCAGACGCTCGGCGTGGTCGGCGAGTCCGGCTGCGGAAAATCGACGCTCGGCAGGACGATCCTTCGGCTGATCGAGCCCACGGCGGGCGAGGTGCTGTACGACGGAAACAACATCCTGAATTACAGCGCGGCTCAGATGAAAAAGCTCCGCCGCGAAATGCAGATCATTTTCCAGGATCCCTATTCCTCCTTGAATCCGCGCATGACGGTGAGCGAGATCATCGCGGAACCCATCAAGGTCTGTAAAACGATTACGAACAAGGCGCAGCGGGACGAGAAGGTAAGCGAGATGATGGAGACGGTCGGGCTGGCGGACCGCTTCGTCAACACCTATCCGCATGAATTGGACGGAGGGCGCAGACAGCGCATCGGCGTGGCGAGAGCGCTGGCGCTGGATCCGAAGTTTATCGTCTGCGACGAGCCGGTGTCGGCGCTGGATGTTTCGATCCAGGCGCAGATCCTGAACCTGATGATGGATCTGCAGGATAAATACGGGCTTACCTATATGTTTATCACGCACGATCTCTCTGTCGTGCGCCATATCTCCAATGAGATAGCGGTCATGTACATGGGACAGTGTGTAGAGCGGGCCCCCTCCAACGAGCTTTTCCGCCATCCGCTCCATTTTTACACGAAGGCGCTGCTCGACGCCATCCCGGTGCCGAATCTTTCCAAGCGGGGAAAGGAAAAAAATATTCTGGCGGGCGAGGTCGCAAGCCCGATCAATTGCAAGCCCGGATGCAGATTTGCATACCGCTGCGCGCACGCGAGCGCAAAATGCACAGGGGAAGACATCCCGCTGCGGGAAGTGGCCCCTGGACATTATGTGGCTTGCACACAGATATGATCTGACGCAGACAATTTGATAAGGAAAGGAACTCATCATCAATGGATTACAATCTTCATGCGGAACATTCCACGGTCATAAGCCGCCCGGACGACAAGTTCGGCTTCTTCGGCTTCCCCAACATTGAAAAGCTGGACGATGGCCGGCTGCTCCTGTCCTGCTCGGGGCTCCGTCTCTCCCATATGTGTCCCTTCGGCAAGGCGGTGCTCCTGTTCGGCGCGCCGGACGGCTCCAAGTGGGGGCTGCCGCAGGTGCTGCGGGATTCCCATCTCGACGACAGGGACTGCAGCGTTCTCAATATGGGCGGCGGAAAGCTGATGGCCGCGTGGTACAATTGGATGAACGATATGTACTTTAAGCGGCCCTTCCTAAAAATGCTGTACGACACGGACGGCCC
>JAYFQJ010000063.1:0-1581 GCA_034927165.1 Oscillospiraceae bacterium | reverse complement strand
CATCCCCGCAAAGCTCACCCTTGCGCTGCCCGCCGGCATCAGCTTTTACACCTTCACCGTCGTCGGCTACGCCGTCGACGTCTATCATAAAAAGCTGGAGCCGGAGAAGGACTTTGTCACCTACGCGCTGTTCGTGAGCTTTTTCCCGTCGGTGCTCATGGGGCCCATCGCGCGCGCGGGCGAGATGCTGCCGCAGTACAAGGCCGAGCACAAGTTCGAGTACGGGAATCTTGTGGAGGGTCTGCAGCGCTTTCTGACGGGCGCGTTCAAAAAGGTCGTGATCGCGGACGGGCTCGGCGTCATTGTCGACGCGGTATACGGAAGCCTCGCGGACTACCGCGGGCCGATGCTGCTGACGGCGGTCGTCTTTTACGCCGTACAGCTGTACGCCGACTTTTCCGGCTACACCGATATGGCGCTGGGCGCCGCGAAGGTGCTCGGCTTCACGCTGCGCGAAAACTTCAAGGCGCCGTACCTCGCCGCCACGCTCGGCGGCTTTTGGTCGCGGTGGCACAGCTCGCTGACCGACTGGCTGCGCGATTATATCTACATTCCGTTGGGCGGCAGCCGGCGCGGCTTTGCGCGCAAGCTTTGCAATATTCTTATCGTATTTCTTATCAGCGGCCTGTGGCACGGCGCGGGCTGGACGTTTGTCGTGTGGGGGCTGTGGCTGGGCGTCTGGCGCGTCGTCGAGGAGCTCGCGCGGCGCGCTTTCAATGTCGGAAAGGCGGGCTATGCGAGGCGGGGCGCCCGCGCGCTCTCGCATGTGTTCACGCTCGCCGTCGTGAGCGTCGGCTGGATCTTTTTCCGCAGCGCAAGTCTTGCCGGCGCGGGGTATGTGCTGAAAAATATCTTCTGCTTCGGCGGCGCGGCGGGATATCTGCCGCAGCTGTTGTCCATCGCGGAAAACGGCGTTGCCGACAGCGGCGTGTACTACCTGTTTTATTTCGGCAGCCTCGCGTTCGGGCTGTGGCTGCTGTTCAACTTTGACCGCAAAACGGCGCGGGGGGAGGCCAACCCGCTCGCATCCTACAAAAGCGGCGCGCGCTGGGCGCTTTATCACGTTCTCTCGCTGCTGACCATCCTGTTCTATTTTCTCACCGCGACCGGCGCGGCCGGCCCGCAGAGCTTTTTGTACAACGGCTTTTAACGGAGGTCCCGATGGCGCTCAATTCGATCGTGTTTCTGCTTTTTCTCGCGGTCTCGGCGGCGGTGTATTACCTGCTGCCGGGGCGGTGGCGCAATGCCTTTTTGCTGCTCGCGAGCTATGTGTTCTACTTGTGGAAGCTGCCGCAGTACGGCGTGCTCATCCTCGCCGTGACCGGCGCGAGCTACGGCCTTGCGCGCGCCATCGGCGCACAGACGGACGAAAAAAAGAGAAAAGCGCTGCTCACAGTCAGCATCGTCGTGAGCCTGGCGGCCCTGTTCGTCTTTAAATACTTCAACTTTTTCATGGACTCGCTCGCGGCGCTGTTCGCGCTGGGCGGCCTTACGCTCATCCCCGCAAAGCTCACCCTTGCGCTGCCCGCCGGCATCAGCTTTTACACCTTCACCGTCGTCGGCTACGCCGTCGACGTCTAT
>JAYFQJ010000073.1:0-2861 GCA_034927165.1 Oscillospiraceae bacterium | reverse complement strand
CGGCTGCCGCGCGTCCATCTACAATGCGATGCCGCGCGAGGGCGTGCAGGCGCTCGTGCGGTGTATGCAGGATTTTGAGAAGGGGATCAGAGAGTAAGCCATGTATAAGATAAAAACATTCAACAACATTTCCGATATCGTCAACGACTATCTGAAGGCGCCGGATTTCAGCGTCGGCAGCGAGGGGGACAGCTTTGACGGCGTGCTGGTGCGGTCGGCCGATTTGCATGAGACCGCGCTGCCCAAGGAACTGCTCGCCATCGCGCGCGCGGGCGCGGGCGTAAACAACATCCCGATCGACGCGTGCAACGAGCAGGGCGTCGTCGTATTCAACACGCCCGGGGCGAACGCCAACGCGGTCAAGGAGCTCGTCATCTGTGCGCTGCTGCTCGCGGGACGCGACGTTGTCGCGGGCGTCGACTGGCTCAGGGACGAAGCCCGGAAGGGAACGACGGGCATCGATAAGCTCGCGGAGAAGGCGAAAAACAACTTTGTCGGGCCGGAGGTCACCGGGAAACGTCTCGGGGTCATAGGGCTTGGCGCCATCGGCGTGCTCGTTGCAAACGCGGCGTGCAACGGTCTGGGTATGGAGGTCGTGGGGTACGATCCGTTTATGTCGGTTGAGGCGGCCTGGCATCTGACCCGCGCGGTACAGCAGGCAAAGGATATCGACGAGATTTTCCGGACCTGCGATTTTATCACGATCCACATTCCGCTCAACGATAAAACACGAAACACCGTTGATGCGCAGCAGCTCGCGATGATGAAGGACGGCGCGGTGCTGCTCAACTTCGCGCGCGGCGGACTTGTGAACGACGACGCGGTGCTCGCGGCGCTCGAAGCGGGGAAGCTCGCCCATTATGTCACCGATTTTCCGAATGATAAGATCGTCGGGGAAAAGGGCGTGATCGCCGTGCCGCATCTCGGCGCGTCGACGCCCGAATCGGAGGAGAACTGCGCGGCGATGGCGGCGCAGGAGCTGCGGGATTATATTCTCACCGGCAACATCCGCAATTCTGTCAATCTGCCCGACTGCGAGATGCCCAAAAACGGCTTTACCCGTCTCGCGGTCATCAACCGCAACGTCACGAACATGGTCGGACAGATCACCTCCATCCTCGCTTCGCACGGCATCAACATCGAGCATATGCTCAACAAGAGCCGCGGCGCGTACGCATACACGATCATCGATCTTGCGGTCACGCCGACAGACGCGTGCGTCGAAGCGCTGCGCGGCATCGACGGCATCATCCGCGTGCGGATTATCTGAGTATGCTGCGGGAAGTACGGCGATTGAAAGCGCTCGGGGTCGCAGTTCCGCGCGTGCTGCTGCCGGCGGCGAGTGTTTCCTGTGAAAAATACGCTGTCATCGCGTGCGATCAGTTTTCCGCGCAGCCCGCATATTGGCGGCAGGCGGAAGCGCTTGTCGGCGATGCGCCGAGCGCCCTGCGCATGATCCTGCCGGAGGCATATCTCGGCATAGAAGACCCGAACGCGCCGACGCGGATCGAAGCGGCGATGGCGCGCTATTGCGCGGACGGCACGCTCGCGGATATCGGAGAGACGTTCGTCTATGTGGAACGGCAGACGAGCGCGGGCGTGCGGCGCGGCCTTGTCGCGGCGCTCGACCTCGAACAGTACGACTGGCGCCCCGGCAGCGCGAGCCGCATTCGTGCGACGGAGCAAACGGTCGTGGAGCGCCTGCCTGCGCGCGTGGAGATACGTAAAAGCGCGCCGCTGGAGCTGCCGCACAGCATGGTGCTCGTCGACGACGCGCAGGATACGCTTTTCGGTCCGCTTGAGAAAATGAAAGCGGATATGCGGCCGCTGTACGATTTTGAGCTCATGCTCGGCGGCGGACGTGTCCGCGGTTATCGTGCCGATACGCCGGAAGCAGTGCGCTCGATCGCCGGCGCGCTCACGGCGCTCGACAGAGCCGGGAGCGGATTTCTATTCGCGATGGGGGACGGCAACCACTCCTTTGCCGCAGCAAAAGCCTGCTGGGACGCTTTAAAAGTCGACTTGAGCGAGGGGGAGAGAGAAACGCATCCCGCGCGCTATGCGTTGTGCGAGATCGTCGATCTGTATGACCCCGGCTTATCCTTCGAGCCGATACACCGTCTGCTGCTGGGCGCAGACCCTGCGGCGGTGCAGCGCGAAGTCGGCTTTGAGGCCGCAGCGCCGCCCCCGTTGCAGATATTGCAGCCCAGGCTGGACGCGTGGCTCGAAACGCATCCCGAAGCGAAGCTTGAATACATCCACGGCGCGCAGGACTGCCGCGCGCTCGCCGCGCAGCAAAGCGACCGTCTGGCAATTTTGTTTCCGCCGTTCGACCGCGCGTCTGTCTTTTCCGTCGTGCGGAACGGAGGCGTGTTTGTGCGCAAGAGCTTTTCTATGGGCGAAGCGCGGGACAAGCGCTATTATCTCGAGGCGAGAAAAATCAAATAAGGCGCACGGTGCCGGGCCATGCGGGCTCCGTCCGGCGCGCATATAAAGAACTGTGAAAAGGCGTCTCCGTAACTGAACTGTTCCAATATAGACGGACAGGAATAAAAGGGTTTATCGCAGAATATCTAAAGATTACGCAAGCTGGCATCGTTTTTCGAGCGGTGTCAGCTTGGTTTTCAAACAAATGCGCTCGTTGTTGAAATAGTCGATGTAATCATCAATGAGAAGTTTAGCGTCAGAAATGGTCTGTGGCTTGCAGGGATAAACGCATCCTGTTTTGAGCATTGAGAAGAAATTTTCAGCCATAGCATTGTCATAGGGATTTGCTCGTCTTGACATGGACGGCGTAATGCCGTATTTTTTAGTTAGGGTAAAATATCCTTGTGAAGTGTATTGAAACCCTTGGTCACTGT
>JAYFQJ010000082.1:0-9898 GCA_034927165.1 Oscillospiraceae bacterium | reverse complement strand
TTGACTGTGATATAATCTTGGCAGTCCATAGTGATTGCCCTCCCTTGGGAAAATGGTTGTATGAGAACTCCATTCTACCACGAGGTTAATCACTATGGATTTTTTGCTCAGGTGTCCAGCTTCATTTTACAATCAACCATTCGATTTGATTGCCGCATGAAATTAAAGTATAATAAATACAGTTTTAAATACGGGAGTTTGAATAATTTGCTGAAACAGAAACTGACGGCGGAGCTGCTGAAACGCGAGCTCAGAGAACGCCTGCAAAAAATGTACGCCACGACGCCCTCCTCCGCGACGGTGGAGCAGCTGTACAAAGCGCTCGCGACGATCCTGCGCGAGCTGCTCGAGGAAAAGCTGCGTTATCACGACGCGAAGACCTTCGGCGAGGGCGCGAAGCAGGTCTGCTATCTGTCGATGGAATTCCTCGTCGGCCGCTCGCTGAAAAACAACCTTTACAATCTTGGACTTGAGACGGAGGCCGCCGAGGCGCTCGCCGAAAGCGGCGTGACGCTCGAGCAGCTTTATGAGGTGGAGCCGGACGCGGGCCTCGGCAACGGCGGCCTCGGCCGTCTTGCGGCGTGCTATATGGACGGGCTCGCTACGGAGAGTTATACGGCGACCGGATATTCCATTTTGTATGAATACGGTATCTTCCGCCAGAAGATCACCGACGGCTGGCAGCAGGAGCTGCCGGACAACTGGCTGCCGGGCGGCGACGTGTGGCTCGAGCGCAAGGCGGACGAGGGCGTGACCGTCAAATTTGACGGCGAGATCCGCGAGTCCTGGTACAACAACTTTCATCATGTCGAGCACGTCAACTACAACTCGGTGCGCGCAGTGCCGTACGACATGTATATCTCCGGCTATGACACGGGGGCTGTCAGCCGGCTGCGTCTGTTCAAGGCGGAGGCGCCCGGCATCGACATGGACAGCTTCAACCGCGGCGATTACACGGCGGCGCTGCGCAACAACAGCACGGCGGAGCTCATCAGCAAGGTGCTGTATCCGAACGACAACCACATCGAGGGCAAGATCCTGCGGCTGCGGCAGCAGTATTTTCTGTGCTGCGCGGCGGTCAACGACATCGTGCAGAAGCATCTCGCGCAGTACGGCACGCTCGACAATCTGCCGGAGAAGGTCGCGGTTCAGCTCAACGACACGCATCCGACGCTCGCGATCCCCGAGCTGATGCGCATTTTGTTGGATGAATGCGGCTTTTCATGGGAGCGGGCGTTCGACATTGTACGGCACGTTTTCTCCTACACCAACCACACGGTGCTCAGCGAGGCGCTCGAGACGTGGGACGCCGATATGTTCAAGAGCGTGCTCCCGCGCATTTTCGAGATCGTCGCCGAGCTCGACAAAACGCTGCGCAGCACGCTCGAGCAGAAGTTTCCCGGAGATATAGGAAAGATCTCCTATATGAGCATCCTGCGGGGCGGCTACGTCTGCATGGCCAACCTCTGCGTATACGTTTGTCATCGCGTCAACGGCGTGTCGGCGCTGCACAGCGAGATCATCAAGGAGGAGGTCTTCCACGATTACTGGCTGTTCGCGCCGGACAAATTCTGCAACGTGACGAACGGCATCGCCTATCGCCGCTGGCTGCTGCAGAGCAACCCCGGGCTGGTGGAGCTGCTCGACGGGACGATCGGCGAGCGCTACAAGAAGGACGCCGCCGCGCTGTCTGATTTTGCGGCGTACGCCGATCAAAAGGACATTCAGCAGCGTCTTGCGCAAGTGAAGCTCGACAACAAGCGCCGTCTTGCGGCGTATATAGAAAAGGCGCAGGGCGTCGAGATCGACCCCGAGACGCTGTTCGACGTGCAGGCGAAGCGGATGCACGAGTATAAGCGGCAGCATCTCAACGCGCTGCACATCGTGCGGCAGTATCTGGAACTCAAGGACGATCCCAACGCGGATTTTGTGCCGCGCACGTATATCTTCGGCGCAAAGGCGGCGCCGGGCTATTATATCGCGAAGCAGATGATCCGCCTGATCTGCGGCCTTTCCAAGCTGCTCGAGCAGGACGAGGCGGTGCGCGGCAAGCTGCGCATCGTGTATCTTGAGGACTACCGCGTGACGCTGTCCGAGCTGCTCATGCCGGCCGCAGAGATCTCCGAGCAGATCTCGCTCGCGGGCACTGAGGCGTCCGGAACGGGCAACATGAAGCTGATGCTCGGCGGCGCGCCGACGCTCGGCACCTACGACGGCGCGAACATCGAGATCCTCGAGCACGCAGGCAAAGAGAACTTCTTCCTGTTCGGCATGGACAAACAGCAGGTGCTGCAATGCCGCGCGGACGGCTACAGCCCCCAAAAGCTGTATGAGAGCGATCCCGCGCTGCGGCGCGCGCTCGATTTTGTGGGCAAGGGCTTCCTCGACTACAGCTTTACCGATCTTTACAATAATCTGACACAGCAGGACCCATATCTCGTGCTCGCGGATTTTGAGAGCTACTGCGAAGCGCAGCGCCGCGTTGATGCGGCATACAGGGATGCGGCGGCGTGGAACCGGATGTCGGCGATGAACATCGCGGGGGCGGGCTTTTTCTCCGCCGACCGCGCAGTGACGCAGTACGCAAAGGATATCTGGCATATCCGGCCGGTGAAATAGAGAGGGCTTATGTTCAGCTTCAACGCCCGCGACGCGCGGTATAAGCGCCCGTTCGGCGCCGTACCGGCGGGAACGACAGTGGAATATTTTGTAGAAGGTCCGGCGGGCGCCGCCGGGCTTTTCCTTTGCGTATGCGACGACGGGGCGCCGTGCGCGGACAGCGCGCCGATGGAGCGCTGCGAGGGCGGGTGGCGCGCGCGGCACACGTTTGAAAAAGAGGGTCTATATTTTTACGCTTTTCGCTGCGGCGACCGGTTTTTGCTGCGCGGCGCGCGCGGGCAGGCCGCTGAAAAAACGAGCGGCGACTGGTTCCAGCAGACGGTCTATGCCGCAGACTATTGCCCGCCGCGCGGGTTTTCCGGCGGCGTGCTGTACCAGATCTTTCCCGACCGCTTCGCCGTCGGCGGCGGCGTGCTGCGCACGCCGTTTGCGGACCGCGTGTACCACGCGGCGCCGCAGGAACGGCCGGTTTACCGGCCGGACGCCGACGGGCGGGTGCGCAACAACGACTATTTCGGCGGCAACTTCTGCGGCATCGAGGAAAAGCTGCCCTATTTGTGCTCGCTGGGCGTGACGGCGCTGTATCTGAATCCCGTGTGCGAGGCGCACTCCAACCACCGCTACAATACGGCGGATTATAAAAAGCCCGACCCTCTGCTCGGCGGCGAAGCGGATTTTCGATCGCTGTGCGCGGCGGCAAGGCGGCGCGGCATAAAGATCCTGCTCGACGGGGTCTTCAGCCACACGGGGGACGACAGCGTTTATTTCAACCGTTACGGACGGTACGACAGCGTCGGCGCGTACCAGAGCGAGCGCAGCCCGTGGGCGTCCTGGTACAAATTCAGAAGCTTCCCGAACGATTATGCGTCCTGGTGGGGCTTCGACACGCTGCCGGAGGTAAACGAGAGCGACCCCTCCTTCGCGGAATTCATCTGCGGCGCAGGCGGCGCGGTGGATTACTGGATGGGTCTCGGCGCGTCCGGCTTCCGGCTGGACGTTGCGGACGAGCTGCCCGACGCGTTCATTGAGAAGCTGCGCGCGGCGGTGCGGCGCAGCGACCCCGAGGGCATGGTGCTCGGCGAGGTATGGGAGGACGCGAGCAACAAGATCAGCTACGGCGCGCGCCGCCGGTTTTTGTGGGGAAACGAGCTGGACTCGGTGATGAATTACCCCTTCCGCACGGCGATCCTCGAATTTCTGCGCGCGCCGGATGCCGCGCTGTTCTGCGAGCGGGTGGAGACGCTGCTTGAAAATTACCCGAAGCCGATGACCGACCGACTGATGAATATGCTGTCGACGCACGACACCGAGCGGGCGATCAACGTGTTGGCGGCGGGCCCGTGCGACGGGCGCGACCGCGACTGGCAAGCGCAGCGGAGCTTATCGCGGGACGAATATCTGCGCGGGGTGGAGCTGCTCAAGCTCGCCTATACGCTCGCGTTTACGCTGCCGGGCATCCCCTGCGTTTACTACGGCGACGAGATCGGCATGACCGGCTGGAAGGACCCGTTCAACCGCTGCTTCATGCGCTGGGATGACGGGGATAAAAATATACTCGACTATATCAAGGCGCTCTCGAGCCGCCGCCGCGGATGCACCGCGTTCACAAACGGGGCGCTGCGCTTTGTCGAAGCGCCCGCCGGCTGCGTTGCGTTCGTGCGGGAAAACGACCGGGAACGCGCGCTCGTGGCGGTCAACCGCGGTGAGCGGACCGCTGAGATCAAGGACGCACAGACGGGTCTGTGCGCTTCAGTCGCGCCGTGGCGCGCCGTGATCCTTTGAAATAAAAGCTTTCCTGCGATCGTTTTATGGGCGGCCCGATAAACGGACGGCCGAAAAGGAGAAGCAGGATGAAAAAAGTTTTAGCGGGATGCTTGGCGGCCGTGTTGCTGGCGTGCATGAGCGCGTGCGATGCGCCTGCGGCGGACGCGCTCACGGTGAAAATACAGTGCGCGTGCGACGGCGAGGAGATCCATCAGATCTACTACAGCTGTTACCTGGGCGGTGAATACTACAGCATGGGCGGGATGGCAGACCTTGACGGAAACGCGCTCACGAGCGATACGCCGCTGGAGCGGGTTTTCGACAAAAGCTATTTCGACGGCAGCGATCCGACTGCGCTTTCCATGGATTTTTCTCCGTACGGAAAGGACGACACGAGCGAGCGGGGCACGACGAACAAGGTGGAGCTGAACGCCGCTTACGGGCAGAGCTGCACGATCCTGCTGTCCGGCAACAAAGAGGACGGCTACACGGCGCGGCTGCTGGACGAAGACTAAAAAACAACAGGCGCCCGCCGGTATCGGCGGGCGCCTGCTTTGATCGGACTACTCGAAGTCCGTTTGCGTTTTTTCAAAATCAAGATACAACCGGCTCGCCTGGATGCCGCTGTTCTTCTGGTATTTTCCGCTGACATACTCGTCGTAATCTCCCTCGATCTCGTGATAATAGATCTGGCAGATCTCAACGTTCGGGTAGATCATCACAGGCTCGATGCAAAACAGCTCCAGCGTCCAGTAGCCGCAAAAGCCGACGTCGCCGAAGCCCGCGGTGACATGGATGCAGATTCCCAGACGCCCGACCGAGGAGCGGCCCTCGAGCATGGGGATACACCCGCGCGTCTCGGTGTATTCGACGGTGCGCCCGAGATACAGCCTGCCCGGCTCGAGCAGATAACCTGTCTCGGGAATGGTGACGAGCTGCGTCGGATTGTTGCGCTTCATATCGAGCGTCCGGTCGGTGTACACGAGCAGCTCGTTGTGCAGCCGCAGATTGTAGCTGTTCGGATTGACACGGCGCGCGTCAAAGGGCTCGATGACGATGTCGCCGCCCATACGCCGCGCGATCTCCTTGCCGGAAAGAATCATTTGCGCATCCCTGCCTTTCCCGGTTCTTTACCTCTATTATATCGGAAACGAGCGGCATTACAAGCGTATTTTTCCGGCGGCCGGGGCGCGGTGCATTTGACATAAATTTCGGGAATGTTGCTTTATTCTGTGCGCACGGTGTTGATTCTCCGCAAAAAATACCGTATTATTTTGTTGAAGAGTTTTTCGGGGGGTGCGCAGGTTGATCGACGAGCGGCTGCAGGAGCTGCATGGCAATGTGGCGGAATATGCCCCACCGACGGCCCCCGCCAAGAGGGGCACGAAAGCGTCGGCGCTGAAGGCGATCGCAGCGGCGGCGGCTGTAGGCGCTGTCGTGCTTTTCTTTGGCGGCGTCGAGCTGCGCTGCACACAGCAGCGCGTCGGCGCGACGAGCGCGGAGATCGACGTGCATGTGACAAGCCTCAAAAACAGCGCGCTCAGCGGCGTCACGGTCGACTACCGTCTGGAGGGGGACGACGGGAGCAGGGCGCTCACGCTGCCCGCTCAGACGCTTTCCTTCACCGGACTGTCCCCCGCGACGACCTACACGATCCTGTTCACAGTCGACGAGGGGAGCAGCGTGTCCACGGTCTCCTATCCCTTTACGACGGCGGCCGCAGGGGCGACGCCTTACATACCGTCGCTGCCGGCAGCGCAGACGGCGACGGCGCCCCCGCAGGAGTCTGTGGAGGACCCGCCCGCGCCCGAGATACTGGAGCCGGAGCCGACGCCGAAGCCCACGCCTGCGCCCGCGGTCGTTTATACCGCGCCGACGGTGTCGGTCATGTGGTACGAGGGCAACGGCGGCGGCGGATCGCTGGGCTGGACCATCACGCCGAACGACGGGGAGAACATCAGCTGCACGATGCAGGGCGCCGGCGCCGGCTACACGCCCGCGCCCGTGGCGTACGATACGGCGGCGCTCGACGCGGGCTACAGCGACGGCGCGGGCCATTATACGCCGGTCTACAATTTCGCCGACGGGACCTTCACGGACGGAACGCAGTACAACTTTACGCTGACGGTCAGCTACACGCTGAACGGCGCGGCGGGCAGCGTGACGGGCACCGGCAGCATTCTGCCGGGCTTCGCCGGCGCGGCGACGGTCGCGTGCAGTGCGCCGGATGCGTCGACCTGCAGCGCGGTCGTCACCGTCTCTCTCGTGCCCGCAGCGAGCGCGGGCAATGTCACGCTGCAGTATGTCAGCGCCGAGGACACCGTCAACGGCGACCTCGCCCCCCGCGAGGCGGCGCTTTCGATCTCCGGGGACAGCACAGCGAGCTGCAGCTTCACCTTCGACAGGCCGGTCTCGCTCAATCAGCTCAGCGTGCAGCTCGAGCTGCGTTGGACGTCGGACGACGGGTCGTTCACGGAGGAATATGTCACCTATCTCGGAAATTACAATCTAAGCTGATATTGATTCAAAGAAGCCTGTGCACCGCGAAAGGATATAAGACTATGAAAGACACATGGAAGCGACTCGTTATACTGCTCGTTCTCGTTGCACTGCTCGTTGCGGTGCTCAACCCCGGCGCGCTGCCGTTCATCGACGGGGAAACGGCCGCGGCCATCCGCGCGACGCTCGCGGATACCTTCGGCTTTCTGAAGAGCGAGACGGGCGGCTTTGATCTGCCGACGCTGTTCAGCTGCCTTGCGATCATCCTCGGCGTGTGCGCGTTGTCGACGCTGCTGCGCCTGCTGCTCGAGCACACCGCCAAGCGCAACCGCAGCAAAACGGTGGCGACGCTGATCCTGAGCGTCGTGAAATACGCGAGCGTCATCATCATCGTCCTGTGGTGTCTGAGCCGCATGGGGGTCAACGTCGCGGGCATCTTTGCCGGCGTCGGGATACTGACGCTGGTGCTGGGCTTCGGCGCCGAGCGCCTCATCGAGGATATCATCACGGGAATCTTTATCATCTTTGAGGGGCAGTATAATGTCGGAGACGTGATCGTGCTGGACGATTTCCGCGGCGTGGTGCGCAAGATCGGGGTGCGCACGACGACCATCGAGGACGCCGGCGGCAACCTGAAGATCATCAACAATTCGGATATACGCAATCTTCAGAACCGCTCGCAGAACCCCTCCGTGGCCGTGTGCGATATCGGCATATCCTACGCCGTGCGCGTCGAGGAGATAGAAAAGCGCGTTCTGCCGTGCCTGCCGGAAATATATGAGCGGAATAAGACGCTGTTCAAGCAGGCGCCCGAGTACCGCGGCGTGCAGTCGCTCGGCGAGTCCGCCGTTGTGCTGCGCTTTATCGCCTACTGCGACGAGACGGATATTTTTGTCGCGCAGCGCGCGCTCAACCGCGCGATCAAATGTATGTTCGACGACAATGGCATCGAGGTGCCCTTCAGCCAGGTCGTCGTGCACGGCGCGACCAAATAGGCTCTGTCGATTCGCATCCCCGCCGCATTTTCCCACGGCAGACGCCGCGCGTTTGCCAAGAAAGGAAGGTTATGGAAGAAAACAACACCGAGCGGCAGGCGACCGTGCCGCCAAGGGAGGCCGAGCCTGACAGGGTGGAGCGCCGCCGCCGGTTTATCATCAATTTTATCTATGTCGGGCTGGTGCTCGGCGTCATCTATGTCGTCGTAAAATACGGAATCAACATCATCATGCCCTTCATCGTCGCGTTCATCGTGGCGATGCTCTCGCGCCCCGTCATCGCGTTTCTGCGCCAAAAGGCGCATTTTCCGAACGGGCTCGCGACGGCCGTCGTGGTCGTTCTGATCTACCTGCTGGTGTTTGGACTGTTCGGCTATCTCGGCACCAGGATCGTTCTGACTGTCCGCGACTGGATCATCACGCTGCCCGACGTATATAAGAATTCGCTGCTGCCTGCGCTCAACGGGATGCTGGACAGCGTCGAGAACGCGGCGGAGCGGTTGGGCCCCGACTTTGCAGCATTTTTGCAGAACATCAGCGACGAGATCACGGCGAACATCGGCAAAGCTCTCACGAGTCTCGCGAGCAGCTTCGCGACATGGGCGGGAAAGACGGCGACGTCGGTGCCGGGCTTCCTAATCCGGGTGCTCATCACCATCGTTTCCTCCGTTTTCATCGCGAAGGATTACGAGCTGATCACCCGCTTCATCCTGCTGCAGTTCGACCCGCACACGGCGGACACCGTCGTAAAGATGAAGCAGGGTCTTATCGGCACCATCGGCAGCTATCTCAAATCCTATCTGCTCATCATGGGCATTACATTCGTAGAGCTGATCATCGGCCTTTCCATCTTCCGGGTGCAGAATGCGCTTGTCGTCTCGCTTGTCGTCGCGCTGTTCGACATCCTGCCCGTCGTCGGCTGCGGCACCATCCTCGTGCCGTGGATCGTCATTGTGCTCATTCAGGGAAATTATATCCTCGCGGCCGAGCTGTTCGCGCTGTGGGTGGTGATCACCGTCATCCGCAACATCATCGAGCCGAAGATCGTCGGCGAGCAGGTGGGTATGCACCCGCTGCTCGTGCTGTTCGGCATGGTCGTGGGCACCTATTTCTTCGGCGGCATCGGGCTGCTTGGCGTGCCCGTGGCGTTCGCGCTGCTCAAAAAGCTGCACGATCAGGGGACCATCGGCGTCTATAAATCCTTCGACCAGGCGCAGGCCGCGCCGACCGCCGAGGCGGCCCGGCCGACGGACAGGTTCGACTGGCGCGCGCTGTTCCGAAAGAAAAAATAGACAAGACGGCAGAGGCCCCGCGGACGGGCCTCTGTTTTTGTTGCGGCGCGAAATTGCGGTTGAAAGCCGCGCGCGCGGCCGATATAATAACTAAGACATAGACAGAGGGGAATGGTTAAAAAATGGTGCGGATAGGATTTGACAACGAGAAGTACTTAAAGATGCAGTCGGAGCACATCGCGCAGCGGCTCGCGGCGTTCGGCGGCAAGCTGTACCTTGAGTTCGGCGGCAAGCTCTTCGACGACGTGCACGCGTCGCGGGTGCTGCCCGGCTTCAAGGCGGACAGCAAGATCAATATGCTGCTCAAGCTCGCGGAAAAGACCGAGATCGTCATCGCCATCAACGCGGGCGCGATCGAAAAGAACAAGGTGCGCGGCGATATCGGCATCACCTACGACCTCGACGTGCTGCGTCTCATCGACGCTTTCCGAGAGATCGGCCTGTATGTCGGCAGCGTCTTCATCACCCAGTTCGCCGGACAGCCGTCCGCCGCCGCGTTTCAGAAGAAGCTCGAGTCGCTCGGCGTGCGCGTTTACCGTCATTATCCCATAGAGGGCTACCCGTCCGATCTCAAGCGCATCGTCAGCGAGGACGGCTACGGCCGCAATGATTACATCGAGACGACCCGTTCGCTCGTCGTCGTCACCGCGCCCGGCCCCGGCAGCGGGAAAATGGCGACCTGTCTGTCCCAGCTGTATCATGACCACAAGCGCGGCATCAGCTCCGGCT
>JAYFQJ010000037.1:0-19608 GCA_034927165.1 Oscillospiraceae bacterium | reverse complement strand
AATGGGCGGGCGGCGCCGAAACGACGAAAAGCGGCATCCCTGTAAGCGTCAATATGCCCACCGAGGAGGTCTTCTGTCCACCGTGCAAATACGGTGCAAACGGCGTCGTTTACGCCTCTAAGCCGCTTGTGATCGGCGGCGCGTTTATCGATAAGTTCAGTTTTCGCGTTGAAGACGGCAGGATCGTCGAGGTGAAAGCGGAGATCGGCGAAGAGGTTCTGCGCAATAACGTCTATCTTGACGAGGGCTCCTGCTATTTCGGCGAGGTGGCGCTCGTGCCCTTTGATTCCCCCATCTCCAATCAGAATATTCTCTTTTATAATACGCTTTTTGACTAAAACGCAAGCTGCCACATCGCCTTCGGTTCAGCCATTCCCTCCTTTGTCGACAACGCCGCCGCGCCGCGCGAGGAATATGAGGCGCGCGGAATCAACGACTCTGATATCCATATAGACTTCATGGTCGGCACGCCCGACTTGTCCATCACAGGCATCCGTCAGGACGGTACGCAGGTCCCTGTGTTTGTCGACGGAAATTTTGCATTTTAGGGAGAGCATCAAATGAATATCGAAAAGATCCATACCGAAAAAGCCCCCGCCGCTATCGGCCCTTATTCACAGGCATGGGGCTTTGACAGGCTTGTGTTCACCTCCGGGCAGATCCCCGTCGACCCCGCGACCGGCGCGCTCGACGGCGATACCATCGCAGCACAGGCACACCGCTCGTGCAAAAATGTGCTCGCCGTGCTTGAGGCTGCCGGCTCCGACGCGCGGCACGTGCTCAAAACGACCTGCTATCTGGCCGACATGAAGGATTTTTCTGCTTTCAACGAGGTCTACGCCGGCTATTTCACCGCCGCCCCCGCGCGCAGCTGCGTCGCGGTAAAGGCGCTGCCGAAGGGAGCGCTTTGCGAGATCGAGGCGATCGCGGTCGTCGCGGAATAAGGCCGCAGAGCAATATCAGCCACAAAAAGAGCTGCGGCGGACATGAGAGCCTTCATGCCCGCACAGCTTTTTTTGTAAACGGCAATTGCCCGTTTAAGACGATTGCGTGCGTCCCGGCGCGGTCGGTTGTCAGCCGACGGGCGTTTGAATTCAGCGGCCGTTTTCCGCAATTCCATGCCACGCAGAACAAGTGTCACGAAAGCAAGAGCGAGGGTGTCGCCGCTTCCCGCGGCGCCACCCTCGCTCATAGACTATGCTAAATACTCGCCTTCCACAGGCCGTGGAGATTGCAGTAAGCATACGCTGCGACAGCCTTGTCGCCGTTGAGCGCGAAGCTCGCAGCCGGCGCGCCGCCCGGCTTCAGCGCCTTGCGCTGGCCGCCATGCTCCGTCTCAAGATAGATCCACTCGATGAAATGCTCCTGCGTCATCGGGTGCGCGGCGGAACCGACCGTCACCGTTACGACATCACCGTCAACGCTGACAACAGGCACGTGCTTTTCCTGGCTCGCGTCCACACTCCCGGGAACCAGCTCTGACATCGGCTCACCGCAGCAGATGATGGGAACACCAGAATTGTTGATCATGCCTACAATATTTCCGCAATGCTTGCAGAGATAAAAACGATTTTCCATAGCAGCCTCCTTAATTATTACTGAAACCAATTTTATCCTATTCCGCGCGCCGGCGCTGTGATAGAGTTACAGAGGCTTTACAGCGCGCGTCGCCCAGAAAGTCGGCACATTGTGGTCGTGCAGATTGCCGCTGCCGTTGGTGTCGCCAAAGACATCCGTCAGCACGAGGCCCGCGCGCAGCTGTCCGCCGATCTGTTCCTCGATGGTGTGAGAGAACTGGATGCCCCAGTCGTTTCTTACGCTGTCGTCATAGAGTTTTTTATCCTTGAGAGGATTCCACGGCAGCGAATATTCTATCACGTCCTCCGTGTCGCCGTAGACCATATTGAGCCCGTTGTCGAGCCCGGCGAGCAGCACGCCGCCCTTTTTGAGAACGCGCGCGCACTCGTGCCACACCGGCAGCACATCCTCGATATAACAATTCGCGACCGGGTGAAAGATGAGATCAAAGCTGCCGTCCTCGAAAGGCAGCGGCCGGGTCATATCCGCACGAACGATATCGACGGCATAGCCCTCCCGCTGCGCGACGAGCCGCTCGCTCTCGAGCTGCTTTTCCGAATAGTCGAGCACGGTGCACACCGCGCCGCACGCGGCAAAAACCGGCATCTGCTGGCCGCCGCCGCTCGCAAGGCCCAGCACCCGCGTACCCGCAAGCGCCGGAAACCAACTGCGCGGCACCGGCTTCACCGGCGTGAGCGCAACCGACCAATCGCCGCGCTTCGCCTTTTCGAAGGTCTCGTGATCGATCGGCGTTCCCCATTCCCAGCCGTTCGCAACCCAACTGTCAATCGCGGCCGCGTTTAAGTCCACATAGCTTTGATCCATTGAATTCTCCTTTTTGCGCGGCTTGATCGCTATTCATCCGCAAACTTTTCCAGCCACTCGTCCGACAGCACAGACAGCTCGTCGCGCGCAGCGTCGAGCTTCTGCGTCAGCTCCGAAAGGCGGACATAGTCGCTGGTGACCTCCGGCTTCCGGATATCCTCTTCCATATAAAAAATATCGCTCTCGAGCTCCGCGATGCGTTTTTCGAGCGCCGCTTTGCGTTCACGCTCCTTTGCGCGCTCGCGGCGCTGCTCCTTCTGGTTCGCCGCCGTTTGCTGCTCGTCCGCCGGCGGCAATGCTTCCTGCTTTTGCGGCTGCGCCGCCGGGATCTCCCCCGTCTCGCGCCACTGGCGGTACTGTCGGTAGCTCTCGAACAGGTGCCATCCGTCACTTTCGAGCGCAAGCACGCGGCTGCCGATGCACTCGATGAGATAGCGGTCGTGCGTCACGACAAGCATGGTGCCCGCATAATCGCGCAGCGCGTCATACAGAATATCCTTCGTGTAGATATCCAGATGGTTGGTCGGCTCGTCGAGCACCAGCAGATTGGGCCGCTCGAGCGAGATACGCGCGAGGTTGAGCCGCGCGAGCTCGCCGCCCGACAGCCCATGCGCGTCGTTGAACACATCCTCGCCGCGAAAGCCCACCGTCGCGAGCAGGCTGCGGATGGAGAGCTGATCCATCGCGGGATACAAGTCCCAGATATAGTACAGCGGGTTTTTTGAGCGCGTCGCGGACAGATTCTGCTCAAGATAGCCGATCTTTACCCCTCCGCCGAGCCGCACGCGTCCCGCCGCCGGCGGCTGCTTGCCGAGGATCGTCTTGAGCAGCGTCGTCTTTCCCGTGCCGTTCGCGCCGATGACGGACAGCCGCTCGCCGCGCAGCACCTGCATATCGAGATGTTCTATGAGCGTGCGCGCGCCCGCTTTGACGGACAGATCCGTCGCAGTCAGCACCTCCTTGTACGGCTCGCCGGACGCTTCGATCGCAAGCTTGATCTTGACGTGCGCCGCGCTGTCCGGCGGCGTGCGGTCCAGCTTTTCGAGCTGCTTGCGGCGGCTCTTCGCCATATTGGAGGTCGACGCGCGCACGAGGTTGCGATCGACGTAGTCGGAGAGCTTTTCCGCAAGCTGCTCCGTGCGCTCGTACTCCGTCTGCTCGCGGCGATCGTTCTCCTCCTTCAAGCGCAGATAGTCGCTGAAATTTCCGTTGTAAACACGTGATTTCCCGTTTTGGATCTCAACGATCTTTGTGGGCACCGCGTCGAGAAAATGGCGGTCGTGAGAGACCGCGAGGATCGCCCCGCCATAGCTCAGCAGAAAGCTTTCCAGCCACTCGAGCGTGTCGATGTCGAGGTGGTTGGTCGGCTCGTCGAGTATGAGCAGGTCGGGGTTCATGATGAGCAGCTTCGCGAGCGCGAGCCGCGTGCGCTCCCCGCCCGACAGCACCCCGACGCGCTTTTCGTGCGTATCCTTCGGGAAGCCCATCCCGTTGAGTATCTTTTTTATGTTGAAATCGAGATTGTAGCCGTCGATCGCGTCGTATTTCGCCGCGACCTCCTCGTACTCCCGCACCAGAGCGGCGTCCTCGCCCATCGTTGCCTCGAGCCGCTTCATGCGCGCGAGCAGCACGTCCGCATCGTTGACCGATTTCATCTCGGCATAGACCGTTTTGGACGTGTCGAGCGACGCCATCTGCCGCTGATAACCGAGCGTCGCCTTCGCCTTGAGCGCAAAGCTTCCGCCCGAGGCAGGCAGCTCCCCCGTGAGCACGCTCAGGAGCGTCGTCTTGCCGCAGCCGTTGTAGCCGACAAGTCCGACGCGCTCTTTTTCGTGTATCTGAAAGGAAACGTCGCGCAGCACCTCGTTGGCGCCAAAGGCTACGGCGACGGAACTGACATCGAGGATCATGATTTCTCCGTTATTTCTGGATTCCGGTCTTTTCCCGGCACCACGCGAGCAACTCCGCATAGGTGTCCTGCCGGTTGTCTTCGTTCAAAATCTCATGGCGCTTGCCCTCTACGAGGCGCAGCGTCACATCCTGCAAGCCGACGGCGTTCAGGCTGTCGTACACCTCGCGCACGCCCGCGCCGTAGTTGCCCACCGGATCGTCCGCGCCGGAGATGAGCAGCACGGGCAGGTCCTTGCGCAATTTCCCGGGCCAAGCCTTCTCCGACACCTTGGAGAGCAGCGTCATCAGATCGCGGTAGCCGGACAGCGTGAACAGATAACCGCAGTCCTCGTCCGCCATATAGCGCTCGACGTTCCCGCGCTCTGTCGACAGCCAGTCGAAGGGGGTCCTTGCGTCCTTGAAGCGCTTGTTGTAAGCGCCGAAGGCCATGTTGTTGATAAAGGCGCTGCGGTAATGCTCTCCCTTGAATTTTGCGATCATGTTGATCAGCGCAAGACCGACGCCGCCCAGCGGATTGCGGCCGCTCGTGCCCATGACGACGAGCGCGTCGATATCCTGAGAATACCGCGCGGCATACAAGCGCACGATGAACGAGCCCATGCTGTGTCCGAGCAGCGCGACAGGCAGGCCCGGATACTCCTCCCTTGCGATCAACGTCAGCTTATGGACGTCGTCCGGCAGCAGTGACCAGCCGTCCTTTTCGGCGAAATAGCCCCGTTCTCCGCCGGAATTTTTTGCTGTTTCCCCGTGGCCGAGATGATCGCTGCCGTACACGGCAAAGCCGTTTTCGGCCATATAGCGCGCGAATGCGTCGTATCGGCCGATATATTCCGCCATGCCGTGCGCAAGCTGGAGGATCGCCTCCGGCTTCTTCTTTTCGTCTGTCCAGCGGACATAGCAGATCTGCGTTTTTTTATCCGAGGAGAGGAACGTACCGACGGTTTTTTTGACAGCCATGATCGCATCTCCTTTAAATTTGTTGCTATAATTATACTATTCGAAGCAGACGCGGTCAATCGGTCCGCGCAGTTTTGCTTTTTCCATTGCTATGTCTACGAAAAAGGTATATAATAACAACAGAAATTGTTAGGAGATATCTATGCTCGAACTCATCGTGGACTGTCTGAAGGACGCGCTTGTCGACTCGCTCAAGCTGCTGCCCTTTTTATTTGCCGCCTATTTGCTGATCGAATATCTGGAGCACCGCGCAAGCGACAGGATGACCGCGGCGCTGTCGCGCTTTGGCCGCTTCAATCCCGTTATCGGCGCGGCGGCGGGACTCGTCCCGCAGTGCGGCTTTTCGGTGAGCGCGGCGAATCTGTTTGCGGGGCGCGTCATCTCCTTCGGTACCCTCGCAGCTGTTTTTATAGCCACCTCCGACGAGGCGCTGCCCATTCTGCTCGCGTCCGACACCGGGCGCCGCTGGGCGCTGCCGCTGCTGGGCATCAAATTCGTCGTCGCGGCGGGCGCGGGTCTTCTCATCGACGCGCTGCACAAGCGCCCCACGCACGAGGACTCGCTGGAGGCGCACGACGAGATGCACGCGCACTGCCACGATGCGTGCTGCGAGCACGGAATATTCCGCACGGCGCTGCACCACACGCTGACGAGCTTTCTGTTCATCCTCGCGTCCATACTCGTCATCAATCTCGCGCTGGAGCTCATCGGTCAGGATACCGTCGCCGCGCTGTTCTCCGGCGGCGCGCTGCTGGGTCCCGTCATCGCTTCGGTCATCGGCTTTATCCCCGGCTGCGGCGCATCCATCCTGCTCACGCAGCTGTTCACCGGCGGCGCCGTTTCCTTCGGCGCGCTGTGCGCGGGACTCACGGTCAACTCCGGCATCGGATTGCTTGTGCTGCTGCGTGGCAACAAGCACGCAGGGGAAAACGCGGCGCTGTGCGGCGTTCTTCTCCTCTTCGGCCTGCTGACGGGCTATGTCGTCAATCTGTTCATCTGACGATCCACCGCACGACCTCGACCCAAAGCGGCTCGCGCCGCTTTTTTTATCCGCTTTTGTTGACATCCCGCAGCCGTAACTTTATGATGGAACTATGCAAGGAGGTGATCCTCTTTTATGTCGGTCACGCAATACAAGTGCCCCAACTGCGGCGGCGCGATCGTCTTCGATCCGGCGACGCAGGATATCATATGTCCCTACTGCAAATCCCACTATACAAAAAAGGATTTCGACGGTACGACCGCAAAAGCCGGCGCAGACGACGGCTTTGAGTCCGACGCCGCGACCTACACCTGCGGAAACTGCGGCGCGCAGATCGTCACGACCGCTACGACGGCCGCGACCTACTGCTACTTCTGCCACACGCCCGTCGTGCTGGAAAAGCGGCTGTCCGGTACCAAGAAGCCGGATTATGTGCTGCCGTTCAAGCTGACAAAGGATCAGGCGACCGAGCGCCTCACAGGTCTTTTCAAATCGGCGCGCTTCCTTCCGCCGATTTTTAAGGACCGCGGAGAGCTCGAGAAGGTCTCGGGCGTCTATTTCCCCTACTGGTTCACGGACTCCGACGCCGACGTCGCCCTGCGGGGAACGGGGCAGAACATCCGCGTTTGGCGCGCGGGCGACTATGAATACACCGAGACGAGCATCTATGAGATACGGCGCGGCGGCAATGTGCTGCTCAATTCTCTGTCGGAGCCGGCCATCAAGGACGCGGGCAAGGTCAATCTTGACTATGTCTGTCCGTTTGACGATACCTCCTTTGAGAATTTCTCCATGACCTATCTCGCGGGTCTGTTCGCAGAGCAGCGAGAGCTCGACCAGCTCGATGTCGCGGAAAAGATGCGCGCGAAAATGAACACGCTCGCGGGCAACGCGGTGCGCAGTACGATCGGCGCTTATTCGTCTGTGTCCGTCGACAGCCTGAACGTAGACGTAAAAAACACCGTGTGGAAATACGCGCTGCTGCCCGTCTGGGTGATGACCTACAATGTCGAGGGCACGCGCTATGTCTATGCGATCAACGGACAGAGCGGTAAAATCTACGGCGACCTGCCCGTCGATAAAAAGAAGCTCAACCGCGTCAGCGCGCTCATCACGGCCGCCTGCGCGATCCTCGGGCTGCTCGCGGGGGCGGTGACGCTGCTATGAAAAAAACGATCTGCGCCTGCGCGCTTCTGCTTTTGTTCCTGTTTGCGAGCGCCCTGACGTTTGCCGCGCAAAGCGGGAGCGTCGCGGACTCGCGTTACATCATCGACGACAAGGCAGACCTCATGAGCAGCGACGAGGAGGCCTCGCTCGCCGCCTCGATCGAGGCGATCCTGCCGGGGCTGCCCGTGGCGTCCTCCGTCATGATCGTCACGACGGACTACACCGGCGGCAAGGATTCCACCGCTTATGCGGACGACTATTTTGACGACCTGCACCTCAACAAGGGCTGGCCGGTCGACGGCGCGCTGTTTCTGATCGACATGGATAACCGCAATATGTGGATATCCTGCGGCGGCGCGTACATCGGCATCCTGAGCTATGACCGCATCGACAGCACGCTCGACGACTGCTATAACGAGATCGCGCAATACGACTACAAGGCGACGGCGCTCGCTTTTGTAAACCGGCTCGCGGGGTATGCAGCCGTCTCCTCTGCGGGCTGTCTGCAGCTCGACGTGGACGATGTGCCCATCGATCTGTACATCATAGACAACAGCGCCGTGCGGGGCTGGCAGACCTCCGACGCCGACGCTTACGCGCGCACGCGCAGCGATTCCTATGTGGTGCTGTACGACAGCGAAAGCAACGTCTATTACGACATCGGCAGCAAGGGCGATCTGCGCGAGATCAACGGCGGCGTAGACAAGGCGTTTCTGCCGACGACGGCGCAGCGGTACCTCTACACCTACGGAGGCGGCGGGCTCATCGGTCTGCTTGTCGGGCTGGTATCTTCCATGATCCTTCGGGCCTCAGCAAAGCATTCCGGAGACGCGGCCAAGCGCGCAATGGGCAGCTTCAGCTATGGGGAAAAGGTTTCCATCGCGCTGACGGAGAACACGGACCGCCTGATCGATAAACAGACGACCCGCCGTTACATCCCGCCACCGCCCCCTGTTTCCACCGGCGGCGGTGGCGGCGGGACCTTCGGCGGCGGCAGTACCGGCGGATCAATGCACACCTCCTCGGGCGGTATGAGCCATAGCGGCGGCGGGCGTCATTTTTAAGCGCACGCCCGATAAAGTACATGAGAAACGGACTGCACCCCGGTCGTCGCACGGTATCCCTGCTGGACGCGACCGGGGCGCGCGCTGTTTCGGGCGCAAAAAAGCCCGCCGGCTGCGTTTCGCAGTGGACGGGCCCTCCGGCCGCACTATACGGTATTCCGGATACTGAACATGGCTTTGTCTATTCCATGCCCTCAATATTCTTCTCCGCGCGCTGAATGAGATTGAGCAGCGACGTCGCGCTCTGCGGATATTTTCGGGTCAGCCCCTCCGTCGTGATGGACAGAGAGCGCAAGCCCTCCTCCGGCTCGAGATACTCCAGCTTTTCACCGGACGCCATTGCCCGCGCGCGCGCCGCGCTGCGCGAAAGCGCCGCATCGGCGTAGCCGTCATACAGCTGCCCCGGCACGGAGAACAGGCTCTCCTGGTTGCGTTCGTTCGCGGCGTATAAGATGCGGAAAACTTTATATACTGCCGTCATGAGATAATTCGATATCTCGGTCGTAAACTCTTTGTTCCTGCAGTTGAGCAGCAGATCATAGATCACGCCCAGCGAATTGGTCAACAGCTTTTTGTTGAGGACCGGCAGCACGCTCCCCTTGTAAATAGCATCCGCGCGCGGATCCTCCTCCGGAATCTCGTCGACCGAAAGCGTGAGGCCGGAGCGGTCCGGAGAGCGACCCAGCAGGTAGTCGCACGAAACGCCGTAATAGTCGGCGGCGCGAACTACAAAATCAAGGCCGCATTCGCGAATGCCCTTTTCGTAGTGGGACAGCAGCGCCTGCGATACACCGAGGCTCTGCGCCGCTTCCTTCTGTGTGATCCCGCGTTCCTTGCGAAGCAGCGTCAATATTCTGTTAAAGCTGCCGGTATCGGGCATGGCGTCGCCTTTCAGAGAGGTTGATTTTCAATACAGAATGTAGTAAAAATTATATAATAACTTCTACCTTTTGTAAAGTTCAAAAATGCGCTTTTACGCCTTTTTTCGGCAAAAATTTGACACAAAATTTCGGGAGTAAAATTGTGAAAACCTATAAAATCCATCTGATCCGCCACGGTATGACGGAAGCGAACGAGAAAGGCCTTTATTGCGGCTCGAGCGACCTTCCGCTGAGCGACGCGGGCGAGCATTCGCTCGGAGAATTGCTTGGGCGGTACGACTATCCGTATGTCGACCGCGTCTACGCGAGCCCCCTGTCCCGCGCCGTGCGCACAGCCGAGATCCTGTATCCCGGCTGCGACGTCCTGCGTGTCGACGATCTGCGGGAGGCCTCCTTCGGCCCGTTCGAGGGAAAATCCATGCAGGCGCTGCGCGGCAACGCGGACTTTGAAAAATTCGTGGCGCCCGGCAGCCAGTATACGCCGGACGGCGTCGAGCCGGCTGCGGAATTCCGGCTGCGCTGCCGCGAGGCTTTTATCGGTATCGTAAATGAAATGATGCGGGAGGGCGTCTTCTCCGCCGCCGTTGTGACGCACGCGGGCGTCATCGGCACTGTCCTCTCCCTGCTCGCTTACCCGAAGCAGGCGCCCTACGACTGGCAGTGCGGCTGCGGGTGCGGCTTCACAGTTCTCGCCGACCCGTCCCTGTTTCTGCGCGAGCCGGTCGTAGAGGTCATAGAATCCCTGCCGTATGAGACGGAACCCGCGCCTGAGGAAGATGCGGATTAGGCGATTTTAGTCACATTCAACAGTATTTCGCTCCGATTTTTTACAAATCGGAGCGATTTATTTTGACATTTTTTTCACAAAAAACTGGCTTTTATTTGTGAAATAAATTATAATAAATAAGCATATGAAAATGTATCGGAGGAAATTTCTATGAGCAGCATAACCAAAGTGCCCTTTGAAGGAACCAAGGCACAGCAGCAGCAACTCGAGGAGTTTATCGCCGAGCATCGCGATGAGAAGGGTCTGCTGATGCCTGTACTGCAAAAGGCACAGGAGATCTACGGCTATCTTCCCATCGAGGTGCAGTCGATGATCGCCGAAAAGCTGAACGTTCCACTGTCGGAGGTCTACGGCGTGGCGACGTTTTACGCGCAGTTCTCCCTGTACCCGAAGGGCAAGAACAACATCCAGGTCTGTCTGGGAACAGCCTGCTACGTCAAAGGCTCGGGCGACGTGCTCAGCAAGGTACAGGATATCCTCGGCATAAAGGCCGGCGAGACGACGCCGGACGGCCGCTTCTCCATCACCGATTGCCGCTGCGTGGGCGCGTGCGGCCTCGCACCCGTCATGATGATCAACGGCGAAGTCTACGGCCGTCTGACTCCTGACAAGGTCCCCGACATTCTCGCAAAATACAATTAACGAGAGTTAAATTATATGAAGATCAGTGAAATCAGATCTTTGCTCAATGCCGAGGTGCTGAGCGGTTCCGATCTGGACGCGGAGGTCTGTTCCGCGTGCGGCAGCGATATGATGAGCGATGTGCTCGCATATGTCAAGGATCAGGCGCTGTTGTTGACGGGTCTCGTCAACGAGCAGGTCGTGCGCACGGCGGCGATGATGGACATGAAATGCGTCGTGCTCGTGCGCAGAAAAGCGCCGACGCCGGAGATGATTGAGCTCGCGCGCGAGAACGGTATCGTTTTGATGAAAACGCAGCTGCGTATGTACGAGGCGTGCGGCATTCTCTATCTGAACGGCCTTCGCGGCGCTGTGAAAGAAAATGGCTGAGCCGATCAAGTTCCACTTTGACGTCGACGGGGAAAACTTCTCCTCGGCGGGCGAAGCGTCGATCATCATCAAGAAAGAACTGCGCCAGCTGGGCTTTTCTCCGGAGGTCATCCGTCGTGTGTCCATCGCGATGTATGAAGGCGAGATCAATATGGTCATCCACGCGGGCGGTGGCGTTGCCGATGTGCTCGTCTGGCCGGAAAAGATCGAGATCACGCTTGCCGATACCGGCCCCGGCATCGCCGATATCAGTCTTGCCATGCAGGAAGGGTATTCGACGGCGCCCGACGATATCCGATCCTTCGGCTTCGGCGCAGGCATGGGTCTGCCCAATATGAAGAAATACACCGACTTCATGGATATCCAGTCTGAGCTCGGCAAAGGAACCACGATCCGCATGCGCGTGGATGTAAAATAGCGATCCTGTGAGGTTTTTGATGGCTGTCTACAATCACTCTGTATCCCTGGATCTTGAAAAGTGCAAGGGCTGCACCAACTGCCTCAAGCGCTGCCCGACGGAGGCGATCCGCATCCGGGACGGCCACGCGACCATCGACGCGGAACGGTGCATCGACTGCGGCGAGTGTATCCGCATCTGCCCGTATAAAGCAAAGAAGGCGAACTACGACAAGCTGGAGACGATCAACGAATACAAGTATAAGATCGCTCTCCCCGCCCCTACTCTGTATGGCCAGTTCGATAATCTCGACGACATCGACTATCTGCTCAAGGGCCTTTTGGATTACGGCTTTGACGACGTTTTTGAGGTCGCCTGCGCGGCGGAGATCGTCTCCGGCTATACGCGGCGCTACCTGAAGCGCGACGACGTACCGAAGCCCGTCATCAGCTCGGCGTGCCCGGTCGTCGTGCGGCTCATCAGCCTGCGCTTCCCCTATTTGTGCGACAACGTCATGCCGCTGCTTCCCCCTGTGGAGGTCGCCGGGCGTCTTGCGCGCGAGCGCGCGCTCAAGCAGCACCCGGAGCTCAAGCCGGAGGATGTCTGCGTCTGTTTTATCTCTCCGTGTCCCGCAAAGGTCAGCTACGTCAAAAACGCCGTGAACGGCCGCAAGAGCAATATCGACGTGGTCGTTTCGGTCAGCGACGTGTACTTTGCGATCCTCGGGCTGCTCAAAAAAGAATTGACGCCCGCGCCGGTCTCCCGCACCGGGATGATCGGTCTGAGCTGGGCGTCTGCCGGCGGTGAGGCCTCCGCGATCTTCAACGACCGCTATCTTGCGGCGGACGGCATAGAGAATGTCATCCGCGTGCTGGAGGAGCTGGACAACGGAACCTTCCCGTCGCTCGATTTTATCGAACTCAACGCCTGCAACGGCGGATGTGTGGGCGGTACGATGACGGTGGAAAATCCGTACATTGCGAAGGCCCGTCTGCAGACCCTAAAGCGCTATCTTCCCGTCTCGCAGAACTGGGACTTCACCGATCAGCCGAAAAACGAATCGTTCATTCCGGACGAATATGTCGATTTCGCAAAGGTGGAGTATACGCCGGCAGACGGTCTTTCCGACGACATGAACGAGGCCTTCCGCCTGCGCAGCGACATCAAGCGCATCCGGGAAAGTCTGCCCGACCTCGATTGCGGCTCCTGCGGCGCGCCGACGTGCCTCGCTTTCGCAGAGGACATCATCAAGGGCAACGCAAAGATCGACGACTGCATCGTGAAGATGCGCGAGCGCATCACGCAGCTGTCCGCGGACAAACCGAAAAAGGGGGCGAACGGACATGACGGTCAGTGAAGCCGCGCAGACGCTCTCGTTAAAGTCGCTGTGTGTGCCCTGCCCCGCGCGGGAGATCTCCGGCGCCTATGCGGGCGACCTGCTCAGCTGGGTGATGGGACGCGCGCGGGAGAACAACGTCTGGGTGACCATCATGACCAACCAGAGCATTCTCGCCGTGGCGACGCTCATTGATCTCTCCTGTGTCATCATCTGCGACGGCTCGGAGATCGGCGACGATGTGCTTGCGCTCGCGAGGGACAAGCAGGTCAATTTGCTCTGGACCGAAAAAAGCAGCTATGACGTCTGCGGCGCGCTTTCCCGGCTGGGCATCTGAGATGGGCACTTTTTTTTACGATCTGCATGTTCACTCCTGCTTATCCCCTTGTGCGCAGGACGACATGACCCCGCACAACATCGCGGGCATGGCGAAGCTCAACGGGCTGCACATCGTCGCGCTGACCGACCACAACTCTGCGAAAAACTGTCCTGCTTTTGAAGATGCCTGCGCCGAATACGGCGTGGTCGCCGTGGGCGGCATGGAGCTGACGACAGCGGAGGACATCCACCTTGTATGTCTGTTTGAATCGACAGAGCAAGCACAGAGCTTTGAACGCGATCTGCAGTCCATGCGCACGCTCGTGAAAAACAAACCGGCACTCATGGGCAACCAGAACATCGTCGACGCGCAGGACAGTCTCATCGGCACGGAGGAATATCTTTTGCCCATTGCGACGTCGCTCAGCCTCCGAGACGCTTATGCGTTTGCGGATTCGCACGGCGCGCTGCTGTATCCGGCGCATGTGGATCGCCCCTCCAACGGGATCATAGCGGTGCTCGGCACCTATCCGGACGAGCCGCCGTTCGCCGCCGCAGAATTTCGCGACGAAAAGAGCCTTGCGGACTGCCGCAAGCGCTACCCGGCGCTTAAAAAGGTTCGGCCGCTGTTTTGCTCGGACGCGCACTGCCTTTTGGATCTGAACGAAGCGGAGCATTCGCTCCGGCTCGACTGTCCGCAGGACGCGCCGCCGGAGGAAATAAGGCGTGCTCTGTTCCGCTGTCTGCGTGAGGAAAAGAAATGAAGGAACTGTCGCTCAACATTCTTGATATCGCCATGAACTCGGTCAAAGCGGGCGCAACGCAGGTGACGATCCGCATCGAGGAAACGCAGACACAGCTCACCTTTTCGATCGAGGAC
Organism: Oscillospiraceae bacterium; assembly: GCA_034927165.1. Taxonomy (GTDB): domain Bacteria; phylum Bacillota; class Clostridia; order Oscillospirales; family Ruminococcaceae; genus JAYFNU01. The sequence goes on along the minus strand of JAYFQJ010000037.1, from coordinate 5,514 downwards.
AACGGCTGCGGCATGACGCCCGCACAGGTGCAGAAGCTGGCCGATCCGTTTTTTACGTCGCGCACGACGCGAAAGGTCGGTCTGGGCGTTCCCTTTTTAAAGCTTGCGGCGGAGCAGGCAGGCGGAGACGTCACGGTGACATCGCTGCCGCAAGCGGAGCATCCGCTGGATCACGGCACCCGCGTCACGGCGCGCTTTGACAAGACAAACATCGACTACACGCCGCTCGGGGACATCGTCTCAACGCTTCTCACGCTGATCCAGGGGTATCCGCAGATCGATTTCACATTTATCCATACCATCGGCGACGCGCAGGCGTCGCTGTCCACGGCCGAAATGCGCGCCGTGCTCGGCGGGGAGATATCGCTGAGCGACCCGCAGATCCTCGGCTGGGTAAAAGATACTTTAGAGGAACAATACATTAACATAAATCAAACCAAGTGAAAGGAACACAGTTATGAAGTCTCTGGAAGAACTGGCCGCCATCAAGGAAAAGATGAAAAATCAAGTGGCCATCCGCGAGGGCTCCGCGAAAACGCGCGTCGTCGTCGGCATGGCGACGTGCGGCATCGCGGCCGGCGCGCGCCCCGTTCTCAACACATTCGTTGAGGAAGTCAATAAAGAAAACCTTATGGACAAGGTCCAGGTGACCCAGACGGGCTGTATCGGCATCTGCCAGTACGAACCGGTCGTCGAGGTCTTCGGCAGCGACGGCAGCAAGGTCACCTATGTCAAGATGACGTCCGACAAGGCGAAGCGCGTCGTCGCCGAGCACCTCATCAAGGGCAACGTCGTCACGGAATACACCATCGGCACCAACAAGACGCTTTAAACGGAGGAGCAAAAGAATGATACGTTCACATGTACTGGTCTGCGGCGGAACAGGCTGCACCTCCTCCGGGAGTCAGAAGATCATTGATGCGCTCAAAAAGGAAATCGCGGCGAAGGGCCTCGCGGACGAGATCGAGGTCGTCCAGACGGGCTGCTTCGGTCTGTGCTCGCTCGGTCCCATCATGGTCGTTTATCCCGAAGGCACATTCTATAGCCGCGTGACGCTCGACGACATCCCCGAGATCGTCGAGGAGCATCTGCTCAAGGGCCGCCTCGTGCACCGCCTTGTCTACAACAAGAGCGGCGACGAAACGGGCAACGAGCATGTTTCGCTCAGCGACACCAACTTCTACAAAAAGCAGACCCGCATCGCGCTGCGCAACTGCGGTATTATCAACCCCGAGGTCATTGATGAGTACATCGCCGTGGACGGCTATGCCGCCCTCGGAAAGGCTCTCACGGAAATGACCCCGGAGCAGGTCATCGAGACCATCACCGCCTCCGGCCTGCGCGGCCGCGGCGGCGCGGGCTTCCCCACCGGTCTCAAATGGAAATTCGCGGCGGGAAACAAGTCCGATCAGAAATATGTCTGCTGCAACGCCGACGAGGGCGACCCCGGCGCGTTTATGGACCGCTCCGTGCTCGAGGGCGATCCGCACGTCGTGCTTGAGGCGATGGCCATCGCGGGCTACGCGATCGGCGCGAGCAAGGGCTATATCTATGTGCGCGCGGAGTACCCGATCGCTGTACAGCGCTTGCTCATCGCACAGAAACAGGCGCGCGAGTACAACCTGCTGGGCGAGCACATCTTCGGCACCGATTTCAGCTTTGATATCGAGATCAAGCTCGGCGCGGGCGCGTTCGTCTGCGGCGAGGAGACGGCGCTCATGACCTCCATCGAGGGCAAGCGCGGCGAGCCGCGTCCCCGCCCGCCGTTCCCGGCCGTCAAGGGTCTGTGGCAGAAGCCGTCCATTCTGAACAACGTCGAAACGTATGCCAACGTCCCGCGCATCATCCTCAACGGCGCCGACTGGTTCAGCTCCATCGGCACCGAAAAGAGCAAGGGCACGAAGGTCTTCGCGCTCGGCGGCAAGATCAACAACACCGGCCTTGTCGAAGTCCCCATGGGTACGACGCTGCGCGAGGTCATCTATGACATCGGCGGCGGCATCCCGAACGGCAAGCGCTTTAAGGCGGCCCAGACGGGCGGCCCGTCCGGCGGCTGCATCCCGGCCGAGCACCTCGACACGCCCATCGACTACGATAATCTCATCTCCATCGGCTCAATGATGGGCTCCGGCGGTCTGATCGTCATGGACGAGGACAACTGCATGGTCGATATCGCGAAGTTCTTCCTGGGCTTCACGGTCGACGAGTCCTGCGGCAAGTGCACTCCCTGCCGCATCGGCACAAAGCGCCTGCTCGAAATGCTCAACAAGATCACCGACGGCAACGGCACGCTCGCCGATCTCGACGAGATGGAGCAGCTGTGCTGGCACATCAAGACAAATTCCCTGTGCGGCCTCGGCCAGACGGCCCCGAATCCCGTGCTCGCGACGCTACGCTATTTCCGCAACGAGTACGAGGCCCACGTCGTCGACAAGCGCTGCCCCGCGGGCGTGTGCAAAAAGCTGCTGCGCTATGAGATCGACCCGGCCAAGTGTAAGGGCTGCACACTGTGCGCGCGCAACTGCCCGGTCAGCGCCATCACCGGCACCGTCAAGGAGCCGCATGTCATCGATCCGAACAAGTGCATCAAGTGCGGCGTTTGCATGGAAAACTGCAAATTCGGCGCGGTCGTAAAGAAATAAGAAAGGAAGAGGTTAACGATCATGAGTGAAATCACACTGACTGTCAACGGAATATCGGTAACCGTCCCGGAGGGAGCTACGATCCTCGACGCCGCGACGAAAGCTGGCATCCGTATCCCGACCCTCTGCTACATGAAGGACATCAACGCCATCGGCGCGTGCCGTATGTGCCTTGTCGAGGTCAAGGGCGCGCGCGGTCTGATGGCCGCCTGCGTCGCCCCCGCGACCAACGGCATGGAGGTGCAGACCAATACCCAGAAGCTGCGCGACGCGCGCAAAATGACCCTCGAGCTGATGCTCTCCAACCACCGCACCGACTGTCTCGCGTGCTCCCGCAGCACCAACTGCGAGCTGCAGTCGCTTGCGAACGAATACGGCGCATCGCTCGACCGCTTCCCGCGCAGCAATATGGAGCCGGATTATGAGTGTTCCACGCCCCACCTGATCCGCGACAACAGCAAGTGCATCCTGTGCCGCCGCTGCGTCGCCGTCTGCCGCAGCAACCAGCACGTCGGCGTCATCGGCCCCATCGGCCGCGGCTTTAAAACACACATCGGCTCCGCATTTGAGCTGCCGCTGGGCGAGACCGCCTGTGTCAACTGCGGCCAGTGCATCGCGGTGTGCCCGACGGGCGCGCTGCAGGAGGTCGACGACACCCAGAAGGTCTGGGACGCACTCGCCGATCCTGGCAAGCACGTCGTCGTCGCGCCCGCGCCGTCCGTGCGCGCGCAGCTCGGCGAATGCTTCGGACTGCCCATCGGCACCAATGTCGAAGGCAAGCTCGCCGCGGCGCTGCGCCGCATGGGCTTCGACCGCGTGTTTGACGTGGACACCGCCGCCGATATGACTATCATGGAGGAAGGCACCGAGCTTCTCGAGCGCATCAAGAACGGCGGAAAACTGCCGATGATCACCTCCTGCTCCCCCGGCTGGATCAAATTCTGCGAGGAATACTATCCGGAATTCATTGATAACCTGTCCAGCTGCAAATCGCCGCAGGGTATGTTCGGCGCGCTGACCAAGACCTATTACGCGCAGAAATTTGATCTGAACCCGAAGGATATCTTCGTCGTCAGCATCATGCCCTGCACCGCGAAGAAATTCGAGATCGGCCGTGAGGATATGGCGGCGGCGGGCGTGCCCGACATCGACGTCTCCCTTACGACGCGCGAGCTCGCCGAGATGATCAAGCGCGCGGGCATCGTCTTCACCGAGCTGCCCGACGAGGAGTTTGATCCGATCTTCGGCGTAGCCTCCGGCGCGGGCCATATCTTCGGCGCGACGGGCGGCGTCATGGAGGCGGCACTGCGCACGGTCGCAGAGGTCGTCACCGGCAAGGAGCTCGACGTCCTCGACTTCAAAGAGGTTCGCGGCGTTGAGGCGATCAAGGAAGCGGAATACGATCTCGCGGGCACCAAGGTGCGCGTGGCGGTCACCTCCGGTCTTGAGAATGCCTCCAAGCTGCTCGACATGGTCAAGCGTGGAGAGAAGGATTACACCTTTATCGAGGTCATGGCCTGCCCCGGCGGCTGCGTCAACGGCGGCGGCCAGCCCCATCAGCCGGGCTATGTGCGCAACAACATCGATCTTCGCGCCGAGCGCGCTAAGGCGCTTTACGGCGAGGACAAGAACACGAAGCTGCGCAAGAGCCACGACAATCCGGTCGTCAAGGAGATCTACGACACCTATCTCCAGAAGCCGGGCAGCCACATCGCGCATGAAGTGCTGCACACAAGCTATGTAAACCGCAGTGTTTACGGAAAATAATCTCTGTGGACAACGCGAAGAGGGACGGCGCACTTTTGTGCGCCGTCCCTCTTGTTTTTCGAAAACCTGTCCGTCAGAGCTCGCGTGAGCGATCCGTTTCGCGTTCGAACCGCACCATATCCCCTTTGGATATCTCCAGCGTGTGTCGCCGCTCTTTCTCCCGCATCTCCGCGAGCCGCGCGTCGTAATTGCGCCGCCGGCGGCGCTCACGCGCGCGAAACAGCAGACAGCATACGCATATGCAGAGCAGAACGATCCCGCAAAATAAGATCACACAGCCGGAATCGGTACATACGGCGCCGCACAGCTCTGCGGTGAATATTTCCCGGATCAAAATCATTCTCTCACCCCCCAGTGCAAGAATAACGGTAAACGCTTGACATCGACTATGACATATGTCATAGTTGAGTGGTATTGGGGGAAGCGAACGTGACAAGAGAAAATGCAGAAAAAGCGGACAGGGCGCGGCTCATGGAGCTTGGGCTGAGCGAGCAGGACACACGCCGCGCGGTGCGGCTGACCTATGAAAGGAACGAGCTTCTGTTCTGCGAGGGGCAGCCCGCGGGGCATCTGCTGCTGATCCTGTCGGGGCGGGTAAATATCAGCCGGTCGGCGCCAAACGGAAAAACGCTCCTCATTTATCTTTGCGGCGCCGGCGCGGTGCTCGGCGTGGCGGAACTGTTTCTCGGCGCGGCGGCGATCTCCAATGTCGCCGCAACCGAACGGGTCGTCTGTGTGGGGCTTTCCCTCGAGCTGTGCCGGGCGTGCATGGATTCAAATCCTGTCTTTTTGCGCCGCACCAGCATCCATCTCGCGGAGATCGCGCGCAGCAGCATCACAAATTCCGCCGTGAATATTCTAAACACGCTGCAGGAACGGTTGTGCGCGTATATCAATTCGACAAAACAGGAGGACATGTTTTCCGCCAATTATACGCAGCTCGCCGAGATGCTCGGCGTCAGCAGCAGACATCTTTTCCGCGAATTGAAAAAATTTTGTGACAACGGATGGCTGATAAAGGAGGCGCACGGATACCGGGTCGTCAACGCTGCCGCGCTGACCCAAAATGCCTCAGCCTGTTATCAGATGTATTGAACAGGGGACG
>JAYFQJ010000102.1:0-8450 GCA_034927165.1 Oscillospiraceae bacterium | reverse complement strand
GACCGACACGATGGCGGGCGGCGCCTCGTTTGCCCCCAGACGGTTGTCGTTGCCCGCGCTCGCCGCGGAGATGCGGATGAGATCCTGATGTTTGTCTACCGCCGATACGACCGCCGCGAGGAACAGCAGGAAGGATTTGTTATCCTCCGGCTGTTTTCCGGGCTCCAAAAGATTTTTCCCCGTGTCGGTGGACAGCGACCAGTTGACGTGCTTGCCGGAGCCGTTGACGCCCGCGAACGGCTTCTCGTGCAGCAGACAGGCGAGCCCGTGCCGGTCGGCGACGCGCTTCATGACCTCCATCGTCAGCTGGTTGTGGTCGGTCGCCGTGTTCATATCGGTAAAGATGGGCGCGAGCTCGTGCTGCGCGGGGGCGACCTCGTTGTGCTCGGTCTTTGCGAAGATGCCGAGCTTCCACAGCTCCTCGTTCAAGTCGCGCATGAATTCCATCACGCGCGGCTTGATGGCGCCGAAGTAGTGATCCTCCAGCTCCTGCCCCTTCGGGGGCTTCGCGCCCAGCAGCGTGCGTCCGCACAGCATCAGATCCTCGCGGGCGCGGACCATCGCGCGGTCGACGAGGAAATATTCCTGCTCGGGGCCGACGGTCGCGGTCACCCGCTGCGTGTCGGCGTCGCCGAGCGCGCGCAGCACCCGCAGCGCCTGCTCGCTGATGAGATCCATCGACCGCAGCAGCGGCGTCTTTTTGTCGAGCACCTCGCCGCCGTAGGAGCAGAAGACCGTCGGTATGCACAGCGAGTCGTCTTTAATGAATGCGTAAGAGGTGGGGTCCCAGGCGGTGTAGCCGCGGGCCTCGAAGGTCGCGCGCAGGCCGCCCGAGGGGAAGCTTGAGGCCTCCGGCTCGCCCTTGATGAGCTCCTTGCCGGAGAACTCCATGATCGCGCCGCCGCCCGGCTGCGGCGAAAGGAAGCTGTCGTGCTTTTCCGCGGTGATGCCGGTCATCGGCTGGAACCAGTGGGTGAAGTGCGTCGCGCCCTTCTCGAGCGCCCAGTCCTTCATTGCGACGGCGACCGCATCTGCGACGCCTGCGTCCAGCTCGCTGCGCGTGGCGATGGTCTTGTGCAGCGACTTATAGACCTCCTTCGAGAGCCGCTCGCGCATGACGCCGTCGTTGAAGACCATGCTGCCGAAGATGTCCGAAACTCTGTTCATATGTGAATCCTCCTCCTCGCGGCAAAACAAAAAGCGCCGCGGACGAAAAATCGTCCGCGGCGCCTTTGCCGTGTTTGTATGCTCCGTATTTTATGCCGCGGCGCGGCGTTTGTCAAGCGATTGTGCGATTTTTGTCGTTTCCGCACAGGAATTGACCCCTCTCGGGGGGAAAGGCTTGTGAAATGTGCAAAACGACGAAGAACACATAAGAATTTTGTGAAATATGAGTTGACATTTTAACGGTGTAAGGATATAATACAGCGAAGACAACGACGTCCTGCGGGGGCTTTTGCGCCCTGCGGGGCGTTTTTTTATTTGATTTCGGAGGTTGCAAGAGTATGCGTATCGAGGGGAAGGACGGCTGCCGTATCCCGGCGGGCTGCGCGGTCTCGGCGATTTTTTCCCGCAGCGGGGAGAAGGAGAACGGCGAGCGCATCCTGCGCTCCATCGCGCTTATGCGCGCGCGCAGCAACGGCCTCGGCGGCGGCTTTGCCGCGTACGGGATCTATCCCGAGTTCGCGGAATGCTATGCGTTCCATCTGTTTTACGAGTCCCCCCGCGCAAAGGAGGACTGCGAGGCGTACCTCGAGCGCAACTATGAGATCGCGGGCGAGGCGAAGATCCCGACGCGCAAGATCGCCGAGATCACCGATGAGCCGCTCATCTGCCGCTACTTCGTTTATCCGCTGCGCACGCGGCTCGAGGCCTCGGGTCTGTCGGCGGACGACTTTGTCGTGCGTGCCGTCATGCATATCAATGCGGACATCGACGGGGCATACATTTTTTCCAGCGGCAAAAATATGGGCGTGTTTAAGGGCGTCGGCTATCCGGAGGACGTCGGACGCTTCTACCGCCTTGAGACCTACGAGGCGGACTGCTGGACGGCGCACGGGCGCTATCCCACCAACACCCCCGGATGGTGGGGCGGCGCGCACCCCTTCGCGATGCTCGGGATGTCCGTCGTGCACAACGGCGAGATATCCTCTTACGACGCGAACCGACGCGCGATCGAGATGTTCGGGTATAAGTGCAGCCTGCTCACCGACACCGAGGTCATCGCCTATATACTCGACTACCTGACCCGCAAGCAGGGCTTCACCCTTGCGGAGACCGCGCAGATCATCGCCGCGCCCTTCTGGAGCAGGATCGACCGCATGGAGCCGGCGGAGCGCGCGCGTCTGACGGGTCTGCGCGAGCGCTTCGGAAGCCTGCTCGTCACGGGACCGTTTTCCGTGCTTGTCGGCTTTGACGGCGGGATCATGGCGCTCAACGACCGTCTGAAGCTGCGCTCGCTCGTCGTCGCCGAAAAGGGCGACACGGTCTATATGGCGAGCGAGGAGTCCGCCATCCGGGTCGTCGAGCCCGCGCCGGACAAGATCTTCGCGCCGCCCGGCGGCGAGGCCGTTATCTACACAAAGGACAGGGAGGTCGGATAAGATGGCGATCCAATATGTACAGCCCGCCTATGAGGTCCGGCGCGACAGCGAGCGCTGCATCGCCTGCCGCGTCTGCGAGCGGCAGTGCGCAAACGAGGTGCACCGCTATGACGAGACCGCGAAGAAAATGATCTCCGACGAGAGCCGCTGCGTCAACTGTCACCGCTGCGTGACGCTCTGTCCGACGCACGCGCTGCGCATCACGAAAAGCGAGCTTGCGTTCTCGGAGAACGCAAATTTTACGCCGTATGAGATCAACAACATCTACCGGCAGGCGGACAGCGGCGGCGTGCTGCTGTCCTCCATGGGCAACCCGAAGCCGCTGCCCGTCTACTGGGATAAGCTGCTGCTCAACGCGTCGCAGGTGACCAATCCCTCCATCGATCCGCTGCGCGAGCCGATGGAAACGCGCACCTTCCTCGGGAAAAAGGACGCGCCCATGCGGCGCGACGCCGCCGGAAAGCCCTGCGTGGAGCAAAAGCCGCATCTTGTGCTGTCGACGCCGATCCTGTTTTCCGCAATGTCCTACGGCTCCATCAGCTACAACGCGCACGAGAGTCTCGCGCGCGCGGCGCAGGCGCTGGGCACCTATTACAACTGCGGCGAGGGCGGACTTCACGAGGATTTCTACAAATATGGCGCCAATACGATCGTGCAGGTGGCGTCGGGGCGCTTCGGCGTTCACAGCGGCTATCTCAACGCCGGCGCCGCGGTCGAAATAAAGATGGGTCAGGGCGCGAAGCCCGGCATCGGCGGGCATCTGCCCGGCGCAAAGATCGTCGGCGACGTGTCGCGCACGCGCATGGTGCCCGAGGGCGCCGACGCGATCTCCCCCGCGCCGCACCACGACATCTCCTCGATCGAGGACCTGCGGCAGCTCGTCTATTCCCTCAAGGAAGCGACCGGATACCAAAAGCCGGTCATCGTCAAGATCGCGGCCGTCCACAACGTCGCGGAGATCGCCTCCGGCATCGCGCGCAGCGGGGCGGACATCATCGCGATCGACGGCTTTCGCGGCGGGACGGGCGCCGCGCCGCTGCGCATCCGGGACAACGTCGGGATCCCCATCGAGCTCGCGCTCGCGAGCGTGGACCGGCGCTTGCGCGAGGAGGGCATCCGCAACGATGTCAGCCTTGTTATCGGCGGCTCCGTGCGCTCAAGCGCGGACGTCGTCAAGGCGATCGCGCTCGGCGCGGACGCGGTATACATCGCGACGGCTGCGCTGCTGGCGCTCGGCTGTCACCTTTGCCGCAGCTGCCACGCCGGACGCTGCAACTGGGGCATCGCGACCCAGCGGCCCGACCTCGTCAAGCGGCTGAACCCCGACACGGGCAGCGAGCGGCTCATAAACCTCGTGGAGGCCTGGACGCACGAAATAAAAGAAATGATGGGCGGCATGGGCATCAACTCCATCGAGGCGCTGCGCGGGAACCGGCTGATGCTGCGGGGCGTAGGGCTCAACGAAAAAGAACTTTCGATCCTCGGCGTCAAGCACGCCGGAGAATAGGGGGGCGCTTGTGAAAAGGATTCTTGTGCATGAGGAATGGTGCCTCGGCTGCCACCTGTGCGAATACAACTGCGCGTTTGCCAACAGCGGCCAAAAGGATATGGCGAGCGCGCTCAAGGGAAAGACGATCGCCCCGCGCATCCGCGTGGAGGAGGGGGGCGACGTGTGCTTTGCCGTCGCCTGCCGCCACTGCCGCGACCCGCTGTGCAGAAAAAGCTGCATCAGCGGCGCGATCTCGATCGAGGACGGCGTCGTGCGCGTCAATCGCGACAAATGCGTGGGCTGCTACACCTGCGTGCTCGTGTGCCCCTACGGGGCGGTACTGCCGTCGGCGGAAGGACCCGTGCGCAAGTGCGAGCTTTGTTTAGACAATACGACGGGGAAGCCCGCCTGCGTGGAGGGCTGTCCCAACCGCGCCATCACGCTCGAGGAGGTGCCGCAGTGAGCACATATGTGATCGTGGGAAATTCGATCGCCGCCGTCGGCTGCATCGAGGGTATCCGGCAGATTGACGCCGCCGGAAGGATCACCGTGGTATCCAGGGAGCCTTACCCGGTATACGGGCGGCCGCTCATCTCCTATTTATTGCAGGGAAAAACGGACGAGGCGCGCATGGCGTACCGCGGCGCGGACTTTTATGAGAAGAACGGGGCCGAGGTTCTGTACGGCGTGACGGCAACGGCGGTCGACGCTGACGCCGGGACGGTCGCGCTGTCGGACGGAGGGACGCTCGCTTATGACAGGCTGCTGCTCGCCACCGGATCCCGGGCGCTCGTACCGCCCTTTGCGGGGCTTGAGACGGTCGAAAAACGGTTCAGCTTTATGACGCTCGGCGACGCAAAGGCGCTGGCGGCGGCGCTGACGCCGCAGACGCGCACGCTCATCGTGGGCGCGGGACTTATCGGGCTCAAGTGCGCGGAGGGCATCCGCGCGCGGTGCGCGTCGGTCACGGTGTGCGATCTCGCCGACCATGTGCTGCCGAGCGTCCTTGACGCGCCCGCCGCCGCGCTGGTGCAAGAGCACCTCGAGCAAAGCGGCATCGATTTTTGCCTCGGCGACAGCGTCGAGCGTTTTTCAAAAAACACGGCGACTCTGAAAAGCGGCCGGACGCTCCCGTTCGATCTGCTCGTCGTCGCCGTCGGCGTGCGCCCGGAAACGGCGCTCGCCGTTTCCGCCGGCGCCGAGGTCGCGCGCGGGATCGTCACAGACCTGCACTGCGAGACGACGCGAGAGCACATCTACGCGGCGGGCGACTGCGCACAGTGCCGCGACCTCCTCACGGGGGAAAGCCGTATGCTCGCGCTGCTGCCCAACGCCTATATGGCGGGGTCGTGCGCGGGGATCAATATGGCGGGCGGCGACGCGGTGTTTGACACGGCGCTCGCGATGAACGCAGTCGGCTTTTTCGGGCTGCACACGCTCACGGCGGGCGTGTACGACGGAGAGGTGTACCGGCAGCAGACACAGGACGGATTCAAGGAATTGTTTTATAAGGACGACCGTCTGCGGGGATTTATCCTCATAGGCGACGTCGCGGGCGCGGGTATCTACACGGCGCTGCTGCGCGAGCGCACGCCGCTGTCGCAGATCGATTTCGAGCGGATCAAGCAGCATCCGCAGCTGATGGCGTTCGACGGCGGCGCGCGCGCGTACAGGCTCAACGAACAACCGGCAGGAAAGGCGGCGGCGATATGACAGAGCAAAAAAAAGACTGCATGGGCGAGCGCTACCTCGGCTGCGGCCTTTCGGACGGGACGCTCCGGCTGCACGGGACGCCCGGCAACGCGCTGGGCACCTATCTCAACGGCGGGCGCGTCGAGGTGTTCGGCAACGCGCAGGACGCGACGGGCGACACGATGAACGCCGGCGAGATCGTCATCCACGGCAGCTGCGGCGACGCGGCGGGCTACGCGATGCGCGGCGGCGCGATCTATATTGAGGGCGACGTCGGCTATCGCGCGGGCGTGCACATGAAGGCCTACGGCGACAAGTCGCCCGCGCTCGTCGTGGGCGGGACGGCGGGCAGCTTTCTAGGCGAATATCAGGCGGGGGGAACCATTGTGATCCTGAATCTCAGCGACCGCCCGCGGGCGGTCGGGGACTTTGCGGCGGTCGGAATGTACGGCGGGCGCATCCTCGTGCGCGGCGGCGCGCCGGACGATCTGCCCGCGCAGGTGAGCGCGCGCCCGGCGGGCGGGCAGGCGATCGCCGCCGCGCGCGGGTATATCGAGGAATTCTGCCGCTGCTTCGGGCTGAAGCCCGACAAGATACTGCGCTGCGGCTTCACTGAGATCACGCCCGACACGAAAAATCCCTACAAGCGCCTGTATGTGGCCGTTTGAGCGTGCAAATTGACAGCGCACCCGCGCCGGTCTACAATAACGGTATATAAAAACAGGAGGTCACTGCCATGTCTCAGGTTGACGACGAGGTCCTCGGCTTTTGCGAGGAGAACGACGTGCAGTTCATCAAGCTCGCGTTCTGCGATGCGTTCGGCCGGCAGAAAAATATTTCGATCATGAGCTCGGAGCTGCCAAGCGCACTGAGCAACGGCGTCGGCTTTGACGCCTCCGCCGTGGCGGGCTTCGGCGACGTGACCGACAGCGACCTGTTTTTGTTTCCCGACAAGGCGTCGCTGTGCCTGCTGCCGTGGCGGCCCGAGCGCGGACGGGTCGCGCGCTTGTTCTGCGATGTGCGGCGCACCGACGGAACCCCGTGCGAAAGCGATCCCCGCGCGCTGCTGCGCGCCGCGGCCGCGCGCGCGCAGCGCATGGATGTGCGCCTTTCCTTCGGCACAGAGAGTGAATTTTATCTGTTCAAGACGGACGAAAACGGCCGGCCGACCGACGTGCCGCTCGACGACGCGGGGTATATCGACGCGGCGCCCGCGGACGCGGGGGAAAACGTCCGCCGCGAGATCTGCCTGACGCTGCGGCAGATGGGCATCGCCGTCGAGCGCTCCCATCACGAGGAGGGCCCGGGGCAGAATGAGATCGACTTCCGTTTTTCCGATCCGATGACCTGCGCGGACAACGTCGTCAGCTTCAAGGCGGCGGTGAGCTCTGTCGCCGCGCGCAGCGGTCTGTACGCGGACTTTTCGCCGAAGCCCCGCCCGCTCGACAGCGGCAACGGCTTTCATATCAATATTTCACTCGACGGGGACGGCGCGTCGACCGCTGCGCTGCGCGACAGCTTCATGGCGGGTCTGCTCGCGCGCGTGTGCGAGCTCACGGCCTTTCTGAATCCGGACGACGCCTCCTACAAGCGTCTCGGAGCGCACAAGGCGCCGCGCTGCGTCCTCTGGTCGCGCGCGAACCGCTCGGCGCTCATCCGTGTGCCGGGTACGACGAACGGCGCTTCGCGCATGGAGCTGCGCTCGCCGGACAACCTCGCGTCGCCGTATCTCGCCTTTGCGCTGCTCATCCACGCCGGGCTCGACGGCATAGAACAGGGCCTGCGCGCGCCCGCCGCGTTTGAGGGAAACGCGTTCTCCGCCACGGCGCAGCAGCTTTCCGGCTGCGCGCGCTTGCCGGAGAGTCTTCCCGAGGCGCTCGGGCTCATGGCGAAAAGCGACTTTGTGCGGCGCGTTGTGCCGCAGGCGCTCATCGAGTGCTATTTGCTGCGCGGCGGTCAGGATAAACAGGCGAAGGAGTCAAATTGATGGGCCCGGACGAAAAGCCGCTGCGGGTTTTCGTCGTGTGCTCGACAGACAACGGCGCCGCGGGCCTGCGCAGCCTGCTCGCGGGCGAGGGGGCGCACGAGGTGATCCTCGCGAAAAACGGCGGGGAGGCGCGGCGCATATTGCTCAACGAGCGCTTTGACGCCGCCGTGGTGAACGCCCCGCTGTCCGACGAATTCGGCGACACGCTCGCGATGATGCTCTGCGGCGACGCGCTGTGCGAGACGCTGCTCGTCGTGCGCGGCGAGCTGTATGACGAGGTCTGCGGCCGTGTGGAGGATGCGGGCGTGCTGACGGTCGCGAAGCCTGTCTCCCGCGCGCAGTTCCATCAGGCGTTCCGGCTCGCGCTCGCGAGCCGGCGCCGCGCGGATACGCTCAAGCGGGAGAACCGTGCGCTGCTCACGCGCATCGACGAGATCAAGCTCGTGGAGCGCGCGAAATGGGCGCTCATCGGCGCGGGATATACCGAGGCGCAGGCGCACCGGCACATCGAGAAGACCGCGATGGACACGCGTCAGACGCGCGCCGACGCCGCGCGGGAGATACTGCAGAAAGAGCACGCGTAAAGCGGCGCGGCGCGCTTGCCTTCTGTGGCGCGCTGTGCTATAATTCCACAGTCCGTTGACAAAGGCGTCGCCGGCAAGGGGCAGCTGCCCCTTGC
>JAYFQJ010000138.1:0-1924 GCA_034927165.1 Oscillospiraceae bacterium | reverse complement strand
CAATATGGGGCGCACGGCCTTTTCACACAGGATGTATGCCGTTTTCATGCCAATGAACTTGATACGAGACAACAGTCGTGGGATCGCCCCATTCTCAACTGCGCAAATAAGCTCTTTTGTGAACTATGCCGCAAATGCGCGCAAACACTTGTGCAGCTTTAAACTTGACGGATGCGCAGGCAAAAGGATATAATTTAGTCTGATAATAACACTAAACATATCAGACGGAGATTAAAAAATGCGCAGACAGATATATGATGCTTATGTCCATATCCTGAAAGCGGAGCTTGTACTGGCGCTGGGCTGTACGGAACCGATCGCGATCGCGCTCGCGGGTGCAAAAATGCGGGAGACCTTGGGCGCGCTGCCGGACAGCATTACGGTGCAGTGCAGCGGAAATTTCATCAAAAATGCAAAAAGCGTGGTCGTGCCGGGCAGCGGCGGCATGAAGGGGATAGAAGCGGCTGCGCTGCTGGGGGCGGTTTGCGGGGACGCGTCTAAGGATTTGGAAGTGCTGACGGGGGCAAAGGAAGCGGACATCCGGCAGACGCGGGCGCTGCTTCAAAAGAATATCTGCTCGGTCAAGCTGTTGGAAAGCAAGGATAAGCTGCATATTATTGTGCGCGGCGTATTGGGCGAACGCTTTGCGGAGGTCGAGATTCAGCATGTGCACAACGGGATCACGCGCGTAGAGACGGAAAAGGGCGTGCAGGCGCGCGGCGGTGTGAAGCAGATCGAGGAGGTGTCTCCGGAGGAAACCGCGCTGCTGAGTGCAGAGGGAATTTGTGAGTTTGCAGATTGCGTTTGCCTTGACGACGTGCGCAGGCTGCTTTCCGACCAGATAAAATACAACACGGCGATAGCGGAGGAGGGGCTCAGAAAAAGATATGGGCTCGCGGTCGGTCGGATGCTCCTCGATGTTTGCGGAAAGAATGTAGAAACGCGCGCGCGCGCTGCCGCTGCGGCGGCGTCCGACGCGCGCATGAGCGGCTGTGAACTGCCCGTCGTCATCAATGCGGGCAGCGGAAATCAGGGGATCACCGTCTCTCTGCCGGTCCATGTATACGCGCAGACGCTCGGAGCGTCGGAGGAAAAGCTGTATCGCGCGCTGACGATTTCCAACCTCATGTCTATCTATCAAAAATCAGCCATCGGTCGTCTGTCCGCCTTCTGCGGCGCCGTCACCGCCGCCGCGGGCGCGGGCGCGGGCATCACCTATCTGCACGGCGGAACGCACGAACAAATCTGCAACACGGTCTGCAACACGCTCGCGAGCGTTTCCGGTATGCTGTGCGACGGAGCGAAGGCGTCCTGCGCGGCAAAGATCTCCGCCGCTGTAGACGCCGCGATCCTGGGCTTTAAGCTGTCTATGGCCGGGTGCAGATTTGCCGACGGCGACGGGCTCATGAAAAGGGATGCCGATCGCACCATACAGGGGATCGGCCGCGTGGCGCGCGAGGGGATGGAGCTGGCCGACAGGGTGATTCTGGAGACGATGCTGCAGGAGGATTAGCATATGAAAAGCTGCCGCATTGACAGCTTTTCAGAATTATTTTATAATAAACAATAATATGCGCATTATGATTTCTTAATGCGCTTAATTTGTGACATGGTGGTGTGGTATTGGCAACGGATGAGAAAAAAGGCTCGCTCAAGGATATGGTCTATCATAAAATCATTGAGCTTATCATATCGGGCGAGCTGAGGTGCGATGATATCATCACGGAGAATCAGATGATAGAGCGGTTCTCTGTCAGCAAATCTCCCGTACGGGAGGCGCTGATCCAGTTGTGCTACGAGGAAGTTCTGCGCAGCATTCCCCGCTGCGGGTACCAGATTGTCCAGATAACGCCCAAAAATATCCGCGACCTTGTTGAGCTCCGCTGTATTTTGGAGCTGTCCAGCTTGCAGAAGCTCTCTGAGA
>JAYFQJ010000109.1:0-11378 GCA_034927165.1 Oscillospiraceae bacterium | reverse complement strand
GTTCTCTCTTGTGCACATATTTTTTATTGTCTTAAATGGCTTGCAGTATTCTTCGGATAATGATTTTATGGTCGCCCCGCTGCGGTGCTTTGCTATAATTTCATTTATGATGCTTTGTGGTGTGTTGCCTGTTCCTTTTTTCTGGACATGCAAAAACCTCCTGTCGTAGTTTCTATTCTACGACAGGAGGCCTTTTTTGTCATTGTCCGTTTGGGGCGGAATAGTTCAATCCGTCGGCGCCCTTTTTTGTTCTTTCCTCCCGCACCGCCTGCGGGGCCCCGTGCATATTTTCCGCGTTTTTGCGCATATACTAACGGCAGTATTTTAAAGCAAGGAGTAAGCCATGAAAAAACTGCTTTCGCTGCTGCTCGCGATCGTGCTGCTCACCGCGCTGTGCAGCTGCAAGAAAAAAAAGGAGACGCCTTTGCAGACACAGCCGCCGCAGCAGACGGGAAATTATTGGGACAACGCGCCCGGCGCGCGCACTGTGCGCGTACTCGGTACGACGCTCAACGCGGCGTCGGCGCCTGTGCGCCTGGTGCTGCGCATGAACGTCAGCACCGGCGCCGACGACGCGACGCCCGCCGACGTGAGCGTCTATATGAACGGGCAGGACATCGCGAGCGATTTTGAGTTGTCCGGCTTCGGCCGCATGGGGACGCTGTCGAGCGAAGGAAAATCCTATGTCCTGTGGCACGACGGCACGACGGTGCTGACCGGCTCGGATGCGGGCCTTGCGAGCTCGCTCGGCTACCTCGCGCAGGGACACGACGAGAGCTATTACAGCGGGAGCGCGCTTCGATACGCCGCGGGCAACGAGACGATCAACAGCACCGCGTATGATTACGAGGAGCTGACCGACAGCGGCGCCGTCACGCGCTTTTACTTCGACGCCGGCACCGATCGCCTTCGCTATATCCGCACCGGCGAGTCGCTCATCGAGGTCGTCGAATACGACAACAATGTCGACACGACCGTCTTCGGCTTGCCGGAGGGCTACGATACCCTGGATTACGAAACATTTCTCAGCGGCCTGTCTGGTTCGCAAAATCGGTCCAACGCCTACGGTTTCATGGGCTGACAAGCGCGAAGTTACTGATAAATCGGGGAATCACAAATTCCCCGATTTATTTTTTATATACCTATTGCAATTTTGAACGCAGCTGTTATAATAATAACAGTAATCATTATTGTCTTGGAGGAGAGATGGAGCAGACTCAGAAGCACAGCAAAAAGCGCGATGAGATCCTGCGCGTGCTGCGTTCTACAAAGTGCCATCCCGACGCATCGTGGATCTATGAGCAGCTGCGGCCGGTCATTCCCGGTCTTTCGCTGGGCACAGTCTATCGCAATCTCGCGCTGTTCAAACGCGAGGGTGCGATCCTGTCCGTCGGCGTGCTCGACGGCGTCGAGCATTTTGTAGGCGACGTCTCCCCTCATGCGCACTTTATCTGCCGCGTGTGCGGGTCGATCCTCGATCTGCCGCCGCTTCCGGACGAAGCGCTCGACCGCACGGCCGCGGCGCTGACGGGCGGACAGGTCGAAAAGCACGAGATCCTTTTTTACGGCGTGTGCGCCGCTTGTCTCGATCGCTGATAATCAAATTTATCATACATATTATTTATAAGGAGAATTCTGCAATGAAAAAGTATGTTTGCACCATCTGCGGTTATGTTTACAATGGGGAAAATCCCCCCGAGTTCTGCCCCCAGTGCAAGGCGCCCGCCTCCAAGTTTAAAGAGGTCGCCGGCGATATGAGCTTTGCGACAGTGCACGAGGTCGGCATCGCGAAGGGCTGCGAGCAGGACGTCGTCGAGGGGTTGCGCATGAATTTCAACGGCGAGTGCTCCGAGGTCGGTATGTATCTCGCGATGAGCCGTGTCGCCGAGCGTGAGGGCTATCCCGAGATCGCGGAAGCCTATAAGCGCTACGCGTTCGAAGAAGCGGAGCACGCATCCAAATTTGCGGAGCTGCTCGGCGAGGTCATCACCGATTCCACCAAAAAAAATCTTGAGATGCGCGTTTCCGCCGAGACAGGGGCGTGCGACGGAAAGTTCCAGCTCGCAAAGCGCGCGAAGGAGCTCGGATATGACGCGATCCATGACACCGTCCATGAGATGGCGCGCGACGAAGCCCGGCACGGCGCCGGGTTTGCGGGTCTGCTTAAGCGCTATTTCTAATCTTCTCTCCAAACGGAACGAAAGCCCGCTTCGGCGGGCTTTCGTTCTGTTCTGTCTGCGGCTGTACACGGGCGAGGCAAATATGGTATACTTTTGTCGGATCCTGTCCTGAAAATCTCCGAGGAGTTGTTTTATGAAACTGCCGCGCGCCGCCGTGTCCCTTTTGCTTGTCGCCTGTATGCTGCTTTGTGTGGCATGTTCCCCGCGCAGCGAGGAGGCGTGGAAGGAAAAAGAGGACACACCCGTTGATGAGAACGAGCCCGTATATTTCGATTATCTGGGGAACCCCGTCGAGGTCGCGCAGAGCGTCGAAGCAAATCCCTACGCCGCCGAGGCGTTTTCCCTGTCCGACGGCATCCTCACCTACAGCGGCGCCGACACGGCGTTCGGCGTAGACGTCTCCTCCCATCAGGACGATGTCGACTGGCAGCGCGTGCGGCAAGCGGGCGTGGAATTCGCGATGATCCGCGTGGGCTATCGCGGGAGCACCGAGGGAAAGCTGTATCTCGACAACCGCTTTGAGGAATATATGGCTGGCGCCGCCGCCGCCGGCATCAGCATCGGCATCTACTTCTTCTCTCAGGCGACGAGCGTCAGCGAGGCCGCCGAGGAGGCGCGTCAGGTGCTCGCATGGCTGGACGGCTATCAGATCGACTACCCGGTCGTCTTTGACTGGGAACGCTCTCACGACGACGGCTCCCGCACGCTGGGGATCTCGGGCGACGTGGTGACGGCCGCCTGCGTGACCTTCTGCGACGCGCTGCGGCAAGCCGGCTATGAGCCGATGGTGTATTTCAACCTCGATCTCGCGTATATGTATTATGATCTCGACGCGCTCGGAAACGTGGATTTCTGGCTCGCGGAATACGAGGAGGTCCCGACCTTCCGCTATAATTACCAGATGCTGCAATACTCCGCGTACGGTGATATCGACGGCATCCGGGGCGACGTAGACCTCAATCTCTGCTTCAAGCAATACTGAACGGCATACGAATAGCAGCGCCGCACGACTGCAAACGCATCCGAAAGGATGCAGAAAGCAGCACCGTGCGGCGTCTTTTTGGGATTTGGCAGAGTCGAGGCATCTCAAAAAATGAACACACGCAGTGCGTTCACCGCGCCGCGGAAACGGACACGTTTGTCTGCCCGCGTCAGTTCATCTCCTCAATGTAAGCGATATAGGTGAGCGAGCGCAGCGCTTCGATGATCTCGCTGTGCTGCTTGTACTTTTTGAGCTCCCCGCTGCTGATGGTCAACGATACGGAATATACGCTCAGACCGGAGTTGAGATAAGCCGGATTGGATTCGATATCGTCAATGCGGATGCCGAGCCGCCGTACCGTCGTGATAAAATCCTGTAAATTGGCCTTGTTTTTAAGTTCCAGATGAATCTCAAAGTGGTTGGAGCGATCCTTCAGATACTTTTCGATCGCCGGAAAGATGGACAAGCTGAGCATCAGCGCAACAAAGGCAATGAGCGTCGCGGTATAGAGTCCCGCGCCCATCGAGATACCCAGCAGCGCGCTCGCCCACAGTCCGGCGGAGGTCGTGAGCCCTTTAATCTGACTGCGCGAGCTGAACAGGATGGAATTTCCGCTGATCATCGCCGCGCCGACGACCGCCGCGATCGACAGTCCGGCGAAGCCCTGCCCCGCCGTCTGCATCAAATATTGGTCCACAATCATCGCCGTCGTGCCGGCGAGCGACGCGAGGATAAAGGTGCGCAGGCCGGCAGAATGTCGCTTGCTCGAGCGCTCGCAGCCGATGACCGCTGCGAGCAGCACCGACAGCGCCACCCGAAGCAGCACCGAAAACAGATTGAGCGAAACCGACCATGCGCCCAGCGCGCCCGCGATGAGATCGACATTATTAGTGAACATTCTAATACCCCCTTCTGTACGGATAGCGCCGCACGGCGCCGTATACGGCGGCCTGTTCCTCCGCCGCCTCGGAAAACGCCTGCTCCTCCTCCGTTTCGACCCGCTGTGCGGAGAGCTCCGCTTCGATCGCCCGAATGCGTTGGATCAGCAGCTCCGCCTCGGTCAGCTCGGCAGCCGCAACGTCCGGCACAATATCCTCAAGCTTGTTGGAGTAGGATTTGGATAGATACAGCGACAGCTTTGCACAGGCGGGCCCGATGAGCTCATAGAGCACGCTGGAGGCGAGAATGATCGTCTGCAGCGCGCTTCCCGTTTCCCCGCCGAGCGTCCGCGAGCCCAGCGCGGCAAGGCCAATGGCCACGCCCGCTTGCGGGATGAGCGCGAGGCCGAGGTAATCCCGGATCGCCTTCGGTTTCCCCGTCGCAAGGCCGCCCAGAAACGCGCCCGCATATTTCCCGGCAATGCGCACGATGAAATACAGTGCTCCGACCGCAAGCAGCGGCGTGCTGCCGACGGCGCTCGATGCGCTGAACAGCGAATCCAGCTGAAAGGACATCCCCGAGCGCACAAAGAACAGCAGCAGGATCGGCGGACTGAAGTAGTTGAGCTGCTTGAACAGCTTGTCGTCGCCGCTGACGTTGATGTAGACCGTTCCCATCGACATGCACCCGAGCAGCGGCGAGACGCCGAACAGCGCGCACACCCCGCAAAAGCCGAACAACAGCGCGACCGAGACGATCAGACGGTTGTCGGTCGAGCGCTTTTGGGATAACAGCAGCTTTAACAGCAGCCCGAAGGCGCCGCCGAGCGCGAACACACCGAGATTGAGCGCCACCGGCTGTAGAATACTTTTCAGCGCCGCGCCGCCCGCCGCCCCGATGCCGGCCGCTGCAACGGAAATGGCGATGCTGTACTCGACAAGGCCCACCACGTCGTCCAGCGCGACGACCTGCAGCAGCGTGTCGACGAACTCGCCCTTTGCGCCGGTCTGTCGGATCGTCATCATCGTCGACGCGGGCGCCGTCGTGCTCGCGAGCGCCGCGAGCACGATGCTGAACGGCAGCGACAGCCTCAGAAGGCCATAGGTCAGCCCAAAGACCAGAGCCGAAGCAAGAAACGCTTCCAGCAGGGTGATGACGACCACCTTCATGCCGCTTTTTCTCAGCACCGACAGCTTGAAAAATTCTCCTGTGCTGAATGCGATAAAGGCGAGCGAAATATCGGACAGAAAGTCCATCCCCTCGATCAGACGCGTAGGAACGAGCCGCAGACAGTACGGCCCGAGCAAGATGCCCGCGACAATATACGCCGTCACATCCGGCAGACGCAGCAGCTTTGTGAGTCTTGTCATCAAGAAGCCGCCGAGCAGCATCAGCGCCACCGAGAGCACGACCGAGGCGACGCCCGCGACCTGCGAAAGCATCGGATCCCTCCTCCCTGTTGCCTTTTCATTTCTTTATACTTATAATATGCTGTAGATAAATAAATTCAAATTATATTATTTTTTATATCCATTCACATATGTTATGGAGGCGCTATGATAAGTTCAAAAATGGAGACCCTGCTCACCGTCGCAGAGCTGCAGAATTTCACGCGGGCGGCGCAGGCGCTGTCCCTGACACAGCCTGCGGTCAGCCATCACATAGGACAGCTGGAATCGGAGCTCGGCACGCCGCTGTTCGTGCGCGGGCGCGGCGGCCTGAGGCTCACCGCCGAGGGCGAGATCGCGGTGAAATATGCCAAACGGATCAAGGCGCTGTACGCACAGCTGCAAAACGAGATCCAAAACGCGCAGCGCAACCTTACGCGGCTGCGCGTGGGCATCACGCACACCTCGGAAAGCAACCTGACCGCCGAAGCGCTCGCAAAATGCAGCGCGCTCAACAACAAGCTGAGCATAACGATCCTTACGGATACGATAAATAATCTTTATACAATGCTGGAGAATTACGAGATCGATCTCGCTGTCGTCGAGGGTTCCCCAACCGACCCGTCGCTCCACTCGCTGATGCTCGACACCGATTATCTCGTGTGCGTCGTATCGGTCAACAATCCGCTCGCAAAGCACGCGATGGTGACGCTCGGGGAGCTGCGGCGGGAGCGGATGATCCTGCGGCTGCCCACGTCGGCGACGCGCATCCTGTTCGAATCGACGCTGCAGAGTATAAACGAATCCATAGACAGCTTCAACATCACGCTGGAGGTGGACAACATCGCCACGATCAAGGATCTCATCCGCAAGGACATGGGCGTGTCCATCCTGCCAAAGAGTGCGTGTATGGACGAGCTGCGCAAGGGAAAGATCATCGCGCTGCCCATAGAGAATCTCAGTATGCTGCGGGAAACGAAGCTCGTTTACAATAAGGATTTTTCCCATCCGGACATTCTGCAGGAGATCATCACGACCTATCACGACACAGTCAACATCCGCACGTCTGTATAGCACACACGATATAAAAAGGCGCTCCGCATATTGCGGAGCGCCTTTCGCTGTTTTTTATTTCAAATAGAAATGGAGCGCCGCATACAGCCGCTGGGGCTCGATGGGCTTGCTCAGATGCATATTCATACCGGCGGCCTTTGATTTCTCGACATCCTCCTCAAAGGCGTTCGCGCTCATCGCGATAATGGGAATATCCCGCGCCGTCGCTTTTTTTAAGTGACGGATGGAACGCGCTGCCGTCAGGCCGTCCATGACGGGCATACGGATGTCCATGAGTATGGCGTCGTAATAGCCGTCGGGGTTGGAGGTGAACATCTCGATCGCCGCAAGACCGTTTTCCGCGACCTCAACTTCAAAACCCTTGACCTGCAAAAGTCGCTTGGCGACCTCCACATTGAGCAGGTGGTCCTCGACGAGCAGGACGCGCCTGCCGGAAAAATCATAGTTCACCGCGGCGGCTTCAGGCGGCATCTGCGGAGAAAGAATCCTTTCAAAGCTGGAGATAAGCGTGGATTTGAACAGCGGCTTTGTTATGAGCAGATTGACGCCGGCTTCCTTTGCCTCCTTCTCTATCTCCGTCCACTCGTAGGCGGTGATGATGATGATCGTGATGTCGGGACCGACGATTCCACGAATGCGGCGTGCGGTCTCGATGCCGTCCATATCCGGCATTTTCCAGTCGATCAGGATGATATCGTATTTTTTTCCGGCAGCCCATTTTTTGCGGACGAGTTCCACCGCCTGCATTCCGCCCGTGACCCATTCGGCCCGCAGTCCGATCTCAAGCAGCAGCGACTTCGTCTGCTCGCAGATGAGTATCTCGTCGTCCACGACCAGCGCGTGCAGCTTTTCAAGGTGCAGCCCTGCAAGATTCTTTGCCGCCGCTTTCTCCGATGTATCCACCTTGAGCGGAACGTGCACGACGAATTCACTGCCGACGCCGACGATGCTGTTCACAGAGATGCCGCCGCCCATGAGTTCAACGAGATTTTTGGTGATCGCTAGGCCGAGTCCTGTCCCGCCGTAGGGGGTCGTAGTGCCGCTGTGCTCCTGCTCAAACGGATCGAACATGACCTTCTGGAACGCTTCGCCGATGCCGACGCCCGTATCATTTACCGTGAATTTCATATGCGCGACGCCGTTTTCCATTCGCTCCTGGCTGACGATGAGCTGCACCTTGCCGCCCGCGGGGGTGAACTTGACCGCGTTCCCGAGCAGGTTCAGCAGAATCTGCTGCAGCTTCATTGCGTCGCCGACGTAGGTCTCCGCGACGCAGCCCGTGATGATGGAATCGTAGGTGAGACCGCTTTGCGACGCCTGTTCATAGATGATCGCGTTGACGCCGTTTATAAACTCCTCAAAGGGAATTGCCTCTGCGCGCAGGTCCATTTTCCCGCTTTCTATGCGGCTCATGTTGAGGATGTCGTTGATGAGCGAGAGCAGATACCGCGCGGAGATGCCGACCTTTGCGATGCAGTCGCCGACCATAGCCGGATCCCGCACATTCTGCGCGGCAAGCGCGTTCATGCCGATGATGGCGTTCATCGGCGTCCGGATCTCGTGGCTCATTTTGGACAGGAAGTCCGTTTTTGCGTTGCTCGCCTGCTCCGCCTGCTTCAGCGTGTTGCGCAGCAGCTCCTGCTGGCGCTGCTGCTCCCGCGTAAGCTCCGTTACGTCGCTGCGGGTGACGACGAGCTGACCGCTCGTCTCGTCCAGCCAGAAATACTGTATCTTTTTGTATTCGATCGCGTCGGTCGGCGTTTTCCCCGCGTAGGCGGCAGAAAAATATCTGTTCTTTTCAAGATTCTCTCGGATGACATCGGGAGACATATCGTGGACGATCCGCTCGACGTCCTCCGGCACGGCGTTCGCGCGGTTGAACGTCTGCATCATTTCGACATAATCGTCGCCCTTGCTCGGCGGCAGCGGCACGCCGCTGTCAATACCCGAGTACAAAGCGTATTCGCCCGTGTTCAGATTCACGAGCATGATGTAGTCGTGCTCCGCCGCCGCGACCGTGCGAATGATGTCCTCGTTGGTCTTTTCTCTGTCGATATTCGTCGTATACATAAAGGACTTGATATCGTCGCTTTGCATATCGCGATAGGTCTTGACGGAGATATTCACCCAGAGGACGCGCCCTTCCCGGGTCTTTCTGCGGTAATCAAAGCTGAAATAATGCTGACCCCGCTCGAATTCTCCACAGATCCGCTCCTTGCTGAGCATTGTTTTGATCCGTGCGCCCTCCTCCTGCGTATAGCAGCTCTCCGCGAGCGCCGCGATGGAATCAACGTACGACATACTCTCCTCCGCGACGCCGACGTTTTCCGCGGCTTCGTAGCTTTCGAGAATGTTCTGCGTCAGATTGCAGCGAGCCTTTGTCAGCAGATTATCATTTTGAAGCGTCTGCAGGTAAAGCAGCTCCTCGTCGTACCGCTGCTGCGCGACGCGGCGCTCGGTCACGTCCTCCGCGATGCCGATGGTCTGCGCGATACATCCTGCCTCGTCAAAAATGTTGATGTAGGTGATGTGGTCGCACCACGCCTCCTCGTTGCGCGGGTTGTACCACACGTCTCCCTCCGCCCGCGGCTCTCCGGAATTTACGCGCGCCATCAGATCGCACAGATCCTTGATGCTCGATTCCTTGATAAAGCCCGTGCGGATGACCGATTCCGGATAGTTCGGCGTGCCGCTCGCGGACATGGGGCGCTGGTGCTTCTTGCTGGAGATCAGCGTCGCCGTGCGCGTTTCGATGGAGTAGGTCCACAAGCTGAGATTGCTGTTCTCAAGGAGGATCCTGTAAACGGCGTTGCTCTCGAAGAGCTCTTTCTCCGTCAGCTTTTGCCGTGTGACATCAATGTCGATGCCCTCCAGCACCAGCCCGTCCCCCGTTTTGCGGAATGCGCCGACGACATGGATATACCGCAGCGCGCCGTCGCCCGTCCTGATGCGCATGACAAGCTCGGTATAGTCGTCTTTGCGGCGCTGCGCCGTCCGCACCGCCGCGCGCACCATCGCCTGATCCTCGGGGATCACATAGGCAAGGCAGCTGCCGCCGAGTTCCTTGAAAAAGCGCTCCTTCTTATAGCCGATCATCTGATAGAAGCGATCGTTTCCGTACAGCAGCGTATAGTTCTCATCCATGAGGATTCGATAGGCGGCCGCGTTCTGGGATACACGGTACAGCGAGAGCTGATCCGCCTGCCGACGCAGGCGCTCTACGTTCTGTTCGTTTTCCGTGATATCGGTGCAAAGGCAGATCACGACGGCCCGCCCATCCGCCGCGCGCACGCGCTTGCCCCTGTCCTCCACTGTTATGTATTCCCCGTCTTTTCTGCGCATGCGGTATTTGACGCAGTAGCTTCCGTTTTTTCGCAGCTGCGCGCGCGTTTTTCGGAGGGTCTCGTCCATATCGTCCGGATGAATACAATTGTCGATCATCCCGCCGACGGCGCGCACATATTCCGCTTCGTTTGCGTAGCCGAGCATATCGAGGAACTGTTGATTGACGGTGTACAGCGGAAAGCCGGGCTCGTCGTCATAGCCGCCGACGATGCCGATGCTGATGCTGCTTTCAACAAAGTCGCGGTAGGCGTCGTCCGCAAAGCTCCTCGACAGGGAAAAAGCCGTCGGACGGCCGGAGGTCTCCTCCGGCTGCGGCAGCGAAATGTGCACCGAGCATATCCTCTGCGCCCCGTTCTCCTGTTTTGTCGCCGCGCTGACAAGGCAGCGGTTCTTCCGCTCCCCCCTGCACACGTCGGCGTGCAGCGACACCGCGGCGCAGCCCTCGGCGACCGGCACGATCGTTTCATCGGAAAACGCCAGCGTGAATTTCTCCGGTTCGCGCCGGATCTCCGCCTTTAAGCAGGCGTACGCCTGCTCACGGCCACGGACGCTTCTGCTGTCGATCGCCCCCAGCCATATGACATCCTCAGACAAAAGCGCAGCCGCTTTTTTTGCGTCCCTCTGCTCCAGTTGGGCGATCAGCAGCGATTTTAAAAGCTCCGCTGCATTTGGCTCCGTATCGCTCATAAGCATCTCCCAAAATAGATTTTATCGCACCGGTGCTTCATTCGCCGTGGCATTTTCAAGCATCTTTTCCATCTCCGCGGGCCGCAGAGGCTTTGAGAAATAGTAGCCCTGCATAAAGCGGCAGCCCAGCTCATGCAGCAGCTGCGCGTGCATGACGTCCTCCACCCCTTCTGCGATCACCCGCAGGTCGATGGCGCTCGCCATGCGGATCACTGAGCCGAGAATGCTGCTGCTGCGCGCGTCGCTGATGCTGGCGGACAGAAACTTCACATCCAGCTTGAGCACGTCCACAGGCACGTCCTTGAGGGTGTTGAGCGAGGAATAGCCGCTTCCGAAATCATCCATTTCCACAACAAAGCCGGCGTCATGCAGCCTGCACACCACGTCGATGAGCTGCTCCGGGTTATCCATATAGGCGCTTTCTGTGATCTCGAGATGCAGCCTTTCGGGCGCCAGCGCATAGCTTTGTACGAGGGAGACCAGGTGATCCACAAGCTGCGGGTCGTACAGATCGATGCGCGAAACATTGACAGACACCGTCAACGGCGCATAGTTCTTATCTCTCCATGCGCTCACCTGTCGGCAGCTCGCTTCCCAGACATATTTGTCCAGCTCATATATGCGTCCGTTCTTTTCGAACAGCGAAATAAATTCACCGGGTGATATCAGTCCGCGCTTCGGGTGGTTCCAGCGCACCAGCGCCTCCGCACCCGACATTTTTCCGTTTTGGTAGTCGAACTGCGGCTGAAACCACACCTCAAACTGCCCGCTTTGCAGCGCAGGCTCCATGTCTTCGGTCAACTCCTGCTCGCGCAGCATTTTTTCACGCATCGCTTCGGAGTA
>JAYFQJ010000008.1:0-32846 GCA_034927165.1 Oscillospiraceae bacterium | reverse complement strand
AAAAAAGCGCGTATTCGCGTCGATGGTCGCATCCTTCAGAAATACGCGGTGGCTGCCCGCCGTGAAGACCTCGTCCGGCTCGTTGAAGCCGATGTGACCGTTCGGCCCAATGCCGAGCAGCTGGATATCCAGCCCGTCACAGGTCGCCGCCTGCAGCGCGTCGTAGCGGCTGCATTCCGCCTCGCAGTCCTGCGCAAGGCCGCTGAGAAAATGCGCGTTTCCCGGCAGCATATCCACCGCGTCGAACAGATTCTTGTGCATAAAATAGGAATAGCTCTGGTCATGCTCGGGCCCGAGGCCGCAGTATTCGTCGAGATTGAAGCTCCTGACTTTTTTAAAGCTGATCTCGCCGTTTTTATATTTCTCGACCAGTCTTTGATAGGCCCCGAGGGGGGTGGAGCCCGTCGCAAGGCCGAGCACGCTGTCCGGCTTTTCCTGCAGCTGCTTTGCGAAAAGGTCTGCGCAGACGGCGCTCGCTTCTCCGTAGTCGGCACATTCAATAATTTTCATCCCGTTACCTCAACATTTTTATGTTCATGATCCAGAATCAGTCTACCACGTCCGCGGACGCTTTTCAATCGTGCACATCCATGTTAAACTGGAGACATGAAAAATGCAGATTATAAAGCCGCCATCTTCGATATCGACGGGACGCTCGTCCCCTTCAGCGCCGTGACCGCGTCCGACGCGACCTGCCGGGCAGTGCGCGCGCTGCGCCGCGCGGGCGTCACGGTCATCATCGCGACCGGACGCGGTCCGACGCGCGCGACGCCCGCCGTCATCGGCGACGTGGAGCACGACTATCTCGTGTGTGTCAACGGCGCGTGCACCCTCGGCGCGGACGGACGGCTGCTGTTCGCGGACACCCTGTCAAGGGAGGAGATGGAGGACCTGCTGCGCTTCGGAAAAGCACACGGCGCGAGCATCAATTTCACCTTCCTCGACGGCTATTACGCTTACTGCGGCCGCGACGCGCTGGTGCAGGAATATGCGGAGCGCTGCGGCGAGGCTCTGGAGATCATCGACGCGACCGCGCACCCGCGGACGGACGACGCGCTGCCCTTCGGCGGCTTTCTCATGCTGCCGGACGACGTCGCCGCAGCCTACAATGAAATGCATACGCCGCTGCGGCTCGTGCGGTTTATCTGCGGTCACCACGACATCTGCAAGCGCTCGACCGACAAGGCGAACAGTCTCGCGCGGCTGCTCGCGTCCATCGGGATGGGCTGGAGCGACGCGGTCGTTTTCGGCGACGGGCTCAACGATGTTGAGATGCTCGCGCAAGCGGGGCTCGGCGTCTCCTTTGCGGACGCGAGCGCGCAAGCGCAGGCGGTCAGCGGATATATCGCCCCCGCCTCCTGCGACGACGGCGTCGCGCGCGCGCTGAACGCGCTGTTCGATCTCGCGCCGTATTACGACTGATCTTCTGTTTTTTGCAGCAAAAAGCCCCGACGTCTGTCGGGGCTTTTTATTTTTTCGGATCAGCCTGTGAATCCGGAGTAGTCGACGATCTCCTTGACTGGCGCGAGCGCGTGCACGCAGGTCGTCGTGGGATAAAAGCCGCTCTTGTAGTAGCCGGTCATCGTCTCGGTGCATTCGGGAGACGCGAGGTCGCCGGAGGCCTTGCAGATCGTCGCCGTACCGACGCCCGAGGCGCTCGGAAAATCCTTCCACTCGAGGTCGGCGCTGATCGTGCCCATGACCGCCTTGAACGCCATACCGGCGGGCTTGCGGTCGGGCAGGACCATCGTCTGCGGCTGATCGTAACCCTGCCAGCAGGCCATGACGTAATACGGGTTCATGCCGATATACCAGTAGTCCTTCGCGTCGCTCGTCGTGCCGGATTTTCCGGCGTAGGGCAGACTGCCGCTGGGCTTAAAGAACAGACCCGTGCCCTGCGTCGCGACGCCCTGCAGCAGCTTGTTCATGATATATGCCGTGTCGTCCGACAGCGCCTTGATGGTCTGATTGGTCTTGCTCGTGTCGAGGATGACATTGCCGCGCGCGTCGACGACCTTGGTGTAGCAGTGCGGCGTGATATAGGTCCCGCCGTTGCCGAACACCGCGTAAGCCGCGCACATCTCGTGGGGCGACGCGCCGAACGTGAGACTGCCGAGGCCCAGCGACAACGTGCGATCGATGATGCGCTTGCCCGTCGTCGTGTCGAAAATATTGTCGCTGTTGTCGACGAGCGTCGTGACGCCAAGACGCGTCTCAACAAAGTCGAACGCGAAGTCGTAGCCGATGGTCTGCAGCACCTTGACCGCGACGGTGTTGAGCGACACGCGCACCGCCTCGTAGACGGTGACGGAGGTGCCGTACTCGCCGTATGTGCGCCCGTAGTTTCGGGGATACGGCGAGCCGTTCTCGTCGAGCATGACGGGCGAATCCTCAAACAGGGAGGAATAGGTGATCTTGTTGAGCTCGAGCGCCGGCGCGTAGACCGCGAGCGGCTTCATGGACGAGCCCGTCTGCCGCACGCCGCCCGTCTGGGCATAGGTGCCGTCGCCGTAAAAAGTCATGGAGCCGTAGGCGCGATTGAGGCCGAGGCTCTCGGTCTTCTCGCGGATGCCGCCGGCGATGCCGACGCTCTCGCCTTGATAATTCATGACGACCATCGCGCCCTGCAGCTGATTTTCTGCGACGGTGCCGTCGTCGTTGTATTCGAGCGCCGGCCACATATCGCCGTTGACCGCGACATCCTCGACGGCGGCCTGCACGGTGGGATCGACGGTGAGATAGACCGTCAGTCCCTGCTCATAGAACATCGTATAGGCTTCATCATAGGAAAGATTGTTGTATTTCTGCAGATCGCCGATGACCTCCTCGATCGCCGTGTCGGTAAAATAGCTGTAGATCTGGGTGTTGTCGGAGGTGTTGCCCTCGGTGAAGGTCATGCCCGCGCTCTCACTGAGCGCCTGCTGATACTCGGCGTCCGTGAGGTAACCGTACTGGTTCATCTGCCACAGGATCGTCTCGCGCTGGTTCTTGTTTTCATCCGGGTTTGAAATGGGGTCGTATTTTGTCGGATATTTTGTAATACACACGATGGCGGCGCACTCCGCGACCGACAGCTCCGAGGTCGTCTTATTGAAATAATAGTTTGCGGCGGACTCGATGCCCGCGAGCTGCCCGCTCAGGCGGAAGGTGTTGAGGTAGGCCTCCAGTATCTGCTCCTTGGAGAACTCCTGCTCGAGACGCAGCGCGCGGTAGATCTCGCGCACTTTGCGCAGCACGCCGGACAGGCCGCCCACTGAATTCTCACTTGTGATGTTCTTGACAAGCTGCTGCGTGATGGTCGAGCCGCCCTGCGTGTTGCTGTACAGCTGAAACACGTATTCGTTGACGAACGCTGCGATGGTGCGCTTCAAGTCGACGCCGTGATGGCTCAGAAAGCGCTGATCCTCGGAGGAAATGGTCGCTTCGACGAGATGCTGCGGCATATCCTCGTAATCGACCCACACGCGGTTCTCGTTGCCGTAGATGCGCTCATATTCCTCCCACTCCTGCGTGTCGGGGTTCTTTGCCATAAGGATGGTGGAATAACTGAGCTTGAGGGAATTGAGGTCGAGCAGCGCGTCGTCGTCCGCCGTCACATCGACAAGGTAGATGGACAGAATGACCGCGAGCGCACAGCCGAGAATAACGAGAACGCAAAATACCGTCAGAGCGATATGCCACACCGTTCTCCAGACACGCTGCTTTTTTGTGAGCGCGGCCGGATCGTCGGATTTCTTTTTGTCTTTTTTCCCGCTTTTCTTTCCGTTTTTTCCGCCGCCGAACCCCATGCCGTCGATCAGCGCGGAAAATCCGGATTTTTTTGACCGGGAGCTTCCCGAGGATCTGCTCCGGGACGAGCGTGCGCGGTCCGGGACCGACCGCTTTCGCGGCTCGGCAGTCTCCTCCTGTCCGTCGGTAAAGCTTTCCGACCGGAAAATACGAACGCCTTCGTTGTCCGTGTCGCTGTCGCCGCGCGAGGACGTGTCCTGCGCATGCGCGTCGAACGCGGCATCCTGCCCGTCCGCGTTGTAGTTGAGGTTCTTCTTATCGTCCATTGATTTCTTACTCTCCTTACTGAGAAAGGGTCCTCCGCTGCGCAAAAGTCACAGTTGCAAGTATCATAGCACATTTTGAGATTTTTGTTAAGCGCTTTGTGCGGCGCGCTTATTGCGCAACCCGGGCGCATTTGCTATAATACTTTAATTAAAGGCAACGGCGGAACAGCCGGACGGGGGCGCGGCGTGAAAACGGATTATACGGCTTTATTCGACGCGATCACGGCGCGGTCGCGGGATCGCCTGCCGCGCGTCGCGCTGCACAGCTGCTGCGCGGTGTGCTCGTCGCAGGTAGTCACCCTGCTGTCACAGTATTTCGACGTCACCGTCGTATATTATAACCCGAATATCTTCCCGCGCGCGGAATACGAGAAGCGCAAGGCGGAGCAGCGCCGCATCCTGACCGAGATGCCCTTTCCGCGGCCGGTCGGCTATGTGGATTGCGATTACGACCACGGCGAGTTTCTCGCGTGCGCGGCGGGCCTTGAACACGAGCCGGAGGGCGGCGCGCGGTGCGCGCGATGCTTCC
The DNA here is from genome assembly GCA_034927165.1 of Oscillospiraceae bacterium. Taxonomy (GTDB): domain Bacteria; phylum Bacillota; class Clostridia; order Oscillospirales; family Ruminococcaceae; genus JAYFNU01. The sequence continues at coordinate 28,262 of JAYFQJ010000008.1, read as the reverse complement.
GGCTGCGCCTTGAAAAGGCGGCTGCTTACGCGGCGGAGAACGGGTTCGATTATTTTTGTTCGACGCTCACCGTCAGCCCGCACAAGGACGCCGACGCCGTCAACGCCGCGGGCGCGGCGCTCGCCGATAGGTATAACGTTCCGTGGCTGTTCTCCGACTTCAAAAAGCGGGACGGCTATCTGCGCGCGACGCAGCTTGCCCGTCAATACGACATCTACCGTCAAAGCTATTGCGGCTGTGAATTTGCGCGGGGTGTTTTATGAAAAAGAAGCGATTTTTTCTTGTCGGTGTGCTGTTCGGCATTTTATGTCTGCTCGCGGCGACCGCCGCGGGGCTCGGTTTTATCCATCTGACGGGCCTGCCCTACCGTGTCGACGTCGACGCGCTGCGCATCCCCGAGACCGCGGGCGTCACGCGCGAGGTCGCGCTGCGCAATTATCAAGCGGTGATGGATTTCCTGCGTCCTTTCTCGAGCGCCGCATTTTCCCTGCCCGATCTCGCGTTTTCTGAGACGGGCGCCGTCCATTTTGAGGAATGCCGCGTCTTGTTCAACGGCGTATACGCGCTCGGCGGCGCGTCGCTCGCGCTGCTCGCCGCCGTCGCCGTTTTTATGCGGCGCCGCTCCCGCGCGTACCTGCGCGTATCCGCCGCCGTGACGCTCGCTGTGCCCGCCGCGCTGCTCGCCGCCGTCGCGATCGATTTCGACCGCGCGTTCGTGCTGTTCCACCGGCTGTTCTTCAACAATAATTACTGGTACTTCGATCCGGAGACCGACCCGGTCATCACCATCCTGCCCGAGCGGTTTTTTCTGCACTGCGCACTCGTCATCGCGCTGTTCTGGGTGCTCGCGGCGGCGCTGCAGTTTTGGGCTTCCCGCCGCGCGGCCGCATAAACGATCCAAAAAAATTGCTGTAAAGGAATACACATGAGCAGAATGATCTATCCCGAGGGCTATGCCCCGCGTCTCAACGGGCGCGACACGCAAAGCGGCATTAAAGTCATCAAGGACAATTTTGAAAAATATCTCGCCGTGGCGCTGAATCTGCGGCGCGTGTCCGCGCCGATGTTCGTCACCGCGGCGAGCGGACTCAACGATAATCTCAACGGCGTCGAGCGCCCGGTCACCTTCGACATCCCCGCGCTCGGCGGCGAGGTGGAGGTCGTCCATTCGCTCGCGAAATGGAAGCGCTACGCCCTGTCCCAGTACGGCTTCGGCCCCGGAGAGGGCCTGTACACCGACATGAACGCCATCCGCCGCGACGAGGAGCTCGACAATCTGCACTCGGTATATGTCGACCAGTGGGACTGGGAAAAGGTCATCACAAAGGAGCAGCGCACGACGGATTATCTCATGCAGACCGTGCGCGCGATCTACGGCGCGATGAAGCAGACGGCTTCGACCGCGTGCTACGAGTTTCCCGCGGTCGATTTCCCGCTCGCGGAGGACATCTTTTTCGTCACCGCGCAGGAGCTGGAGGACGCCTTCCCGCACAAAACGCCAAAGGAGCGCGAGAACGCGATCTGCAAAGAGAAGAAGAGCGTCTTTATCATGGGCATCGGCGACGCGCTCACTGGCGGCGCCCCGCATGACAGCCGCGCGCCCGACTACGACGATTGGGCGCTCAACGGCGACATTCTCGTGTGGAACAAGCTGCTGGGCATCGGCTTTGAGCTGTCGAGCATGGGCATCCGCGTCAGCGAGCAGTCGCTTCGCGAGCAGCTCGATAAGGCGGGCTGTCCCGAGCGCGCGAAGCTTCCGTTCCACCGCGCGCTGCTGCGCGGTGAGCTGCCCTATACCGTCGGCGGCGGCATAGGCCAGTCGCGGCTGTGTATGCTGATGCTCAAAAAGGCGCACATCGGCGAGGTGCAGGCGTCGGTCTGGCCCGAGCATATGCGCAGATCCTGCGCGGAGCACGGGATCCCGCTGCTTTAAAAAATTACAGCGAGCCGCGCGGCTCGCTGTTTTTCGGATCTCTCACTGGAATACGCTCTTGTCGACCTTTTCGCCCGTTTTTTCGTAGGCGTTGAAGCTGTTTTCGCCGTCGCAGGTCGCGAGCAGCACCTCCTCGAGCTTCAGTCCCTCGGCATCCAACTGCTTTTTGAGCCAGGCGTCATCCTTGCCCGCCTGCCGCACGCACGCATCCATCTTTTTTCCGTCGATGACGAGGTTGGCGCTCAGCGACGCCTTTTCCGGCGCGAGGTCGAGATCCTCCGGCGTGACGGGGCGCGCGGTGCTCTTGGGCAGGAAGCTGATCTTGCCGTTCGTTTCGAGCACAGCGGCCTCGACGTCGTCGAGACTGAAATAGCCCTCGCACCGGCAGTGCGTCAGGAATTCGTTGACGTCGAGCTTCGCGCGCGCGAGGTTTTTTTCATACAGCGTGTTGTTTTCATACAGAAGCATCGGCGTTCCGACAAAGAATTTTCGCAGCTTGATGGATTTATTTGTGGCGAGCGCGATGAGCGCCGCGGCGACCGCATAAACGACCACCGCGACGAACGGGATCAGAAACTCGCCCCGCTCGCACAGCGCGAGCTCCGCCGTGATGGAGCCGATGGTGATCCCGTTGATATAATCGAACATACTCAGCTGCGACACCTGCCGCGCGCCCATGAGCTTGGTGAGCAAAAACAGCGTGACGAGCGACGCGAGCGCGGTGAGCGCCGTGCGCGCACATTCCTCGAGCATAAAAAACATCCCCTTTCCCTTTCGCTGTAGTTTTATCGCTCGGGTTGGAAATTATACTCTTGCGGGCGGGCGCGCGCGCTTTCTTTTGTTTACAACGAAAGCCGGTCGTGCTATCATTACTATTGCAAATGCGCGGAAAGGAGGCCGTTTTATGCCGGTAGGCTGCACGCCCGTTTCTATGGATTTCCACTGTGCGGACAGCGTCGTTTTCGACGTTTTGACAAACCCGAAAAGCTACCGGGAATGGTACGGCTTTCCGCAGCCGCGCGAGCTGACGGACACGCAGACGCCGCTGTCTCTGGGCGCAAAGCTCAGCTTTCGCGGCGACGCGCGCACGCGCGTCGTGACCGTGTTCGAACCGCTGCGCAGCTTCACGATAAGCGCCGACGACGAGAGCGACGAGTTTACGATAGCGCCGACGGACACGGGCTGCCGCGTGTCGCTCATAACGGTGCTCGGCGCGTCGGACTGGCGCGGCACGGAGCAGGCCCGCGCGCGGGTCAACGGAGAGATCCTCGCGCGGCTCAAAAAGGCGGCCTACGCGCGGGACAGCGAGATCACCAATTACGCGCCCGCGCTGCTGCCGGACAAGCCCTCGCGCACCAAGCGCGCCGCAGAACTTCTGTCCTCCGTTTTTCAGGGTTACAAATCGCCCGTTTCCCGCCTCGCCGCGGCAAGACCCGCGGCGGTTGGCGCCGACAATACCGAAGCGGATATCCGCTTCACACCGCGGGCATGTTTTGTCGCGCTGCTGCTCGCGGCGCTGCTGCTCGCAGTGCTGTCCGTGTCGCTGCAGTTCGAGCGCAGCGACATCGTGCCCTCCTCCGGTCTTTCGGTCCTCGAAAGCGACGGCATCGACCGACAGCACGCAGCGCAGATCTATATCGGGCAGTCCAAGACCTCGCTTGAGCTGATGCTCAGCTGTCTGGGCCACCGGCTGTCGCCGGATGAGTATCGGTATGATTCGCTCGAGCGGGACGAGAACGGCCAATCGCTGCGACAGATCTTTGTCGTCTACGACGCATACGCGAAGGTCCGCAGATTCGGTTATGTCGACCGCGAGCAAAGCCTGCTGCCGTATACTGTGGGCGTGTGCTCCTATGACGCCTATCTCTCCCCGAGCATGAGCGTCGACGAGGTCGACGAAGCGGTCGGCGCGGCCTGCTCCGCCTTTTCCGTCGACAAAAGCGGCCTGAGCACCTTTTTTTACGGCGAGTTCAATACGGAGAAGAGCGTCTTCTCCTCCGAGCAGAAAAGCACGCTCGTCGTGCGCCTTAACACCGCGACGATGAAGACCGACGCGCTCTATTACGCGCCGTACGACGCGCAGGATCCGTATGAGATAACGGAGCTGACAAAGGCGCTCAAACGGCAGTACAGCAGCTATTCGCTGTATCTTGCGGACAAGGTGTCCTATGAGCGCCTGTCGCTCCTGTCGGGGCTGACAGGGGAGCAGGCGAGCATCCTGCTCGCCGCAGAACCGGCAAGCGAGGATACGGTCTCCGCCGGCGTCAGCAGGGTCTACGAGAAGAGCGTCATCATAAACGGAGAAACCTCCGCGCGCTATCTTTACACCGTTGTTTTCCGTGAAAATGTATGCGCGCAGGCGAGCTTCGTCAATCTGTTCCTCGAGCAAAAGAGCGGTATGCTCACGGACACGGCGGATTACGATCTGCGCGAGGGTATGTCGCTGCAAGAGGTCTGCGCGGCACTCGGCATCATGCCCAGCGCCGCCGAGATCACCGACAGCGCGCTGAGCGTCTGCTTCGGGCAGCGGCTCGCAGAACACGGCAATATGCGCCGCAGCTTTGAGATCGTGGTCACCTTCGATCTTGAAACGCAGCTTGCAAAATATATTTACGTCAACGCTTAGAAGGATAGAAAGCTTTTATGGCAGATTTACTCATTCACGCACATTGCAGGATAAACGCCGATATCGCGGACGTCTGGACATCTCTTCTGGACGCTGATTTTGTCGGGGGACTGTTCACGCTGCCCTTTGACGCGAAGCTCCTCGCCTTTGACCGCAAATCGGCGGGCCGCGTGCATATCGCGGGCGAACAGTACGACGCGCGATTCGTCCCCTATACCGCCAAGCTGACAAACGCGGATCGTTATATCACCGTCGAGCTGAGCGACGCGGAGGCCGGCGGCTGCGACGTCGCTTTATCAGTGCTTTCGCTGAACGACGCGGACGCGGCGTGCTTCACCCAACCGATGCTCGACGGCTTTCTCGTCCGTCTGCGCACGGCGATGGACGGCGGTCTGCCCGGTGCGGCTCCGGCGGACCGCGGCGCGGACGCTTCGGACGCGCCCGCCGTGCGCGCCGCATCCACAGACGGCGCGCCGCCCGAAAGGACGGACGGACCGTCCGCGGAGGGAAAAAAGCATAAGCACGGGCGCGCGCTGCGCATCCTTGCCGGGGCGCTTGCCGCGGTGCTGCTGCTCACCGGCGCGTACGCCGTCCTCTATCCCGTCGCCTATCGTTATTTTTCCGGCGCATCGGCAAACACGGCGGCGAGCGTAAACCTGTCGAGCGCCGCGCAGCTTTTGCCCGGCATGAGCCGCAACGAGGTGGAGCGCACGCTCGGAAGCATTGGCCGCAAACACGGCGACGGCATCCTGTACGAGGGCGCGGCGCGCACCGGGGACGGTCTCGCGGCGGAGCAGGTCTACGTGCTCTATGACGACTATATCGCGCAGTCGATCACCTATCTCGATCTGACCGCGGCGCGCGCAGTCGGCACGATCGAGGTGAAAAGCGCGGACTATCCGGCCGATCAGCTAACGGTGGAGGGCATCGCCGCCATCGCAGGCAGCCCCGTGTCGATGCTGCGCCGCTACAGGAACGGCGGCGACGAAATGCTCGAGGTGCATTTCGGGCGCGCCGACTGCTTTGCGAATTTTGATCCCGCCTGGCGCGGAGAATATGTCGTGACGGCAAATCTCACAAAGAAAACCGCAAGCGACCGCAACTGGGTCGGCTATGACGGGGGCGATCCGCTCATGCTCGCGTCGCTCGACGGGACGCCCGCCGCGGCGCAGTACGACAGCTACACCGATTTTCTCAACGACAAATTTGTGTTCGACGAAGCGCTGCTTGCGCTCAACCATTACAGCCGCGGCGACGCGAAGCGCATCTTCGCCGCGCAGGATATGCAGCTGTACGACGACACGCTGCTCGGCGGCACCTACCTCTACAGCCACAGCGCCGGCGACGCCGACGAAAGCGGCTCTGTGCCGTACCGCTATGTTTTCGGCTTCGATTCCGCGGGCCGCTTCCGGGCCTTCTCCTTTGCCAATATGCGGCTGTATGAGAAGCGCGGCACCCTCGCGGGGACCCAGTACGAGGCCGTAACAAAAGGTATGTCTTACAACGAGGTATGCGCGCTCGTGCCCATCCTGCCCACGGCGCTGTTCGTGGACGAGAGCTATTTCACCGTCTGCTATGGGCGCTACGTCGCGGTGAACGGCATGGAGGGACAGTTTGAGTTTATTGTCCGCTTCGATATTGAGAACAATTATGCGCAGAATATTTATAACAATGTGACAAAAGCGGCCGCGGAAGACGCGCAGACACAAAATCCGGCGGAGGATGCCGCGGACAATACGGTGCCGGACGCCGTGCCGGACGAAACACAAGGGGCGACAGAATGAATTATCCGAATCAGTGCGCGGCGGGCAAACTCGTCGCGGAGGAAATGAAGCTCTTCAACAGCCGCGCGGGGCTGAAGACACTCAGCTGGTGCGTCTTTATGACCATCTGGATCGAGTCGCTGTTTACCTATTTCTTTTTTGTCAGCCGCTCGATGGACCGCGTGAATTTGTACTATCTGCTGTTTCTCGCGGCGTTGTTCCTTGTTTATCTCGGCGCGACAGTCGTTATAAACAGCCTGCGGCGCGGCGGCGCGGCTTACGCCTGTGATATGATCTTCGCCGCCGTCTCCTATTTCGTCAGCGCTTTCGCAGCCTGGCTCTTTTTCAGCGCCGCCTGGCGCTGGCATTTTGCCGAGACCGTCTCCAACGCCTTTAAGCTTATCATGCGTCCGACCGGCATCGCCGCCGCCGTTGCCGCCGCCGCGCTGCTGCTCGGCTATGCCGTATGGCTGCTGTTCGAGCCGAAGAATGACCGGCTGCTGTTCGGCAGCTATTACTGGCCGGGACTGTTTCTCCCCCTGCTGCCGGAGATCGTCATTTTGCTCGTGTCAACGGCAAAGCAGGTGTCCTCTCAGTTCGCCGTCGCGAGGATCTGCACGCCGATATGCGTGCTCGTGCTCGTGTGCTTCTCGGTGCGCTATATCGCAAAAGCGATCCTGTATCGCTTCACGAGCTTTGCCGGCGACGTTTCCCCGGCCTCGGTCACACCGCCGCGCTTTTCTCGCGGCGCGGACGCTGTGCACGAGCTTGAAAAGGAGCTCGTATCGCAGGCGGCTTCCGCCGCCGGAAAGACGAAACGGCTTTTCGAGCGCGCAAGGAAAAAAGCCGATTCGATAATCGGGCAGAGCGCGCAGGTCGGCGACACCCCGGCGCAGCCGCAGGCGGCCCCCGATATTCCGGCAGTTTTGCCGGCGGAGCACGCTGAGGAAACGCCTTGCGCGGATGCGTCTGCCGCCGCGGGAAAAGGCGATACGCCCGACGCGCAGACCCGCAAAAAGCGGGCACTGGCGCTCATAGAGGCAGCGAAAGCGCGGCATAAAAAAAACGAAGAAGCGCCGCCAGATAAAAAAACTGTCTTCCATCAAAACAAGGATTGATAAGGATCCCCCGGCATTGAGCCGGGGGATCCTTATCAATTTTTGATTTTTTCCGAGGATTGCCTTTCAGGTTAAAGGAAACGCAGAAATCCCTCGCTCTTTGTAAAGGCGACTACTGCGCCGCCCAGTTTTTCCAGCTGTCGCGCATCTGCAACGGCATACCCGGCCGCTTGCCGCCGCAGCGCGCCGCTGCGGCACAGCGAAGCCACGACGCGCTGCATCTGACGATAACTCACGCCGAGATGCTGCGCGGTTTCTGTCAAACGCTCGCGGAAAATGCCGTGAACCTGCGTGTTGAGAACGAATGCGGCAAACCTCGCTTTGAGCGGATAGGATAACAACGCAGAAAAGCGAATGTCATTTCGATGCAGCTTATCCGCGAGGATCCGGCACAGAATGCGCAAAAAGCGCACATCAGCGAGGATCGGATCGTTATCCCGCACATACGGAAGCTCGATGGTAAAGCATTCATGCATCGTTTTTACGATATACTCCTCGGACTTTTCACCGACAAGTTCCATGTCCCCCATAATGGTCCCGGCATCAAGAATGGACACCAGCGACTCCACGCCGTTGTTGTGCATAACGCAGGTCTTCGCCCGCCCTTCGGCAATAAATATGAGACTGCTTCCGGGCGCGTCGGAAGAATAAATGACCTCTCCGGCCGCAACACGCCGAACCAACAGCCGCTGCTTTACGGGCACGGAGAACAACTTGTAGACCGGATATCGCTCCAGCAGCCGCTCCGCCGCTGTTCCCTGCAAAAGCATAGCCTCCATCACCTCCGCACCAGTATAACAGATATCCGCGCTATTTTTAAAGCTTTTTGAGCGCGTCCGCATCGGGTATGCAGTATGGCAGCGGGGACGAGATGGCATGCGCCGCACAAGCGGCGCCCCAGCGCGCCGCGCTGACAGCGTCCTTGCCCCGCACCGCACCGGCGATAAATCCCGCATTGAAAATGTCTCCGCTGTTCGTCGTATTGACGGGCGCGCATTTTTGTACGGGAACGGACTGACATCCCTGCGCGTCGACCACATAAACCGGATTGCAGCCGTCGCGGGCGACCACCAATCGCCTGCTGTCGGAAAGCGCATGCGCCGATGCGCGCAAATTGCGAAGGCCTGTCAGCGGGTAAAACTCCTCTATCCCGGAGCCGAAAATCACGTCGCTTGCATCCACGGCGCGCCGGATCAAACGCTCGCGGGCGGCGTCAAAACCGTGCTGCTCTATGCGCAAATTTAAATCGAATGATACGACCGCGCCCGCGCGCGCACAGCTTTGCATATAGTCGACCATCGCCTCGTTGGCAAAGCCATTGGCATGCAGCCAGCCGATATGCGGAATAAACGCATTTGGCAGATGCTCTCTTTGCAGCTGCGGCATACACGCACCCGGCCCGTTAAAATCGAACAGAGTACGCTCGCCGCACTCGTCCAGAACCGCGAGAAAGATCGTCTGCGCCTGCGCTTGCCGCGTGACGAATTCCGTATCAACTCCGTTTTCTTTCAGCGCTTGCAGGAGGTAATCGCCATAAACATCTGCGCTCACGCGCGCGAGCAGGTAGGGCGATATCCCCAGCTTCCCGAGAACCAGCGCTGTGCTGCCAATGCTGCCGCCCGCACGCATGGAGGGCTTGCAGGTATCCATACCGATCCCGTCGTGCAGCTTGCACAGCGAGCGGCGCATATAGCCGTAAGGGATGATCACATCAGGACTGATATCGCCCATACAGACGACCGCCCCTGCACGGTATCTGTTCATCCGCGCCCGGCCGCTTTGTGTGCGTTTTCTACGAATTTCTTTACAAGCGCGGTGTCCTTGCGGATGTAAACGCCCTCGCGCACAATCTCCGTACGCGTTAAGCTGTCCACACCGTACGGGTGCACGGTGGCAATGGCCTTCCCCACGTTCTCTCCCCAAAGCCCGCCTGCAAGTATCACCGGAATATTTACTTCCCTGACGATTCTGGCACTCACGTTCCAGTCGTGGGTTATGCCCGCCGCGCCGACGCCGTTGGGCGTTGCGCCGACCTCGCTCGTTCCGGGAACAAAGGAATCCAGCATAAGAAAGTCCGCGGTGCCTTCGTAGCTTTTTGCATCGGCGAGCGCGCTTTCCATCGTTTCCGGCCCGCCGACGGCGATCCCCTGCATTACGCGCATGCCCGGCACAAGCGTCTTCGCTTTTTTGCAGAATTCTGACGTTGCAAAAACCGTGTCGTCACACAGATGCAGCACGTCGGGCCGCAGCATCTGTGCAGCCTCCAGAACCTTTTGTTCGTCGCGAAACATCAGAATCGCGACCTTCGTCGCTTTATTGCCGATCGCATCAAAGACCTTCTTGGCCTGCGCAAGGCTGATCGCAGCAGGGCAGCGATCATCTCCCGACAGCAGTCCGCACCAATTGAGTCCGACGCTAATGCATTCGAGCGCCTCGTCGGGATACTGAAAAGAGAAACAGGATGTAATCATATCGTATACGACCTTTCTGCTTTTTTTAATTGCTGAGTGTATGATACATGACGCGCGAAAGACCCGATACGACATATGTCGTGTTAAATATGCAGCAATAAAAAAGCTCTGAAGTCGTACGCTTCGGAGCTTTTGTAGCGGTCCGTTTTAACTGAGGCAAGCCTATGGTCCCGCTCTTGCACTCAGTCGTCTCACGGCTTGAGCTTTGCGGGAACACAGACGATATCGCCGTCCGGCAGGATGTCGACCATCGCGAACTGCGCGCCGCCGTACTGGGCCGCCGCGCCGGGATTGACGAAGTAGACGCCGTCGAAGGTCGAAACATCCTGCAAATGGGTGTGCCCGTACAGCACGACGTCCGCGCCGCGTTTTTTGGCCTCATCCCTCAGATAATCCAACGTATATTTCACGTTGTAGCTGTGCCCGTGGGTGTAAAGGATCCTTTTTCCGCCGGCAACCAGCTCTTTGGTATCCGCATCCGTGCAGCCGTAGTCGCAGTTTCCGCGCACTGTCAATAAACGAATACCGGGGTGCGCCGCGCGCAAGCGCTGTGCGTCCGTCCAGCCGTCTCCGAGATGAATATAGTAATCGGCATCCGGCTGCGCGCGCACGATCTGCTCCAAGCGCTCGGTGCGCGTGTGCGAGTCAGAGAATACGACGATCCTCATGCTTCGCTGTTCCTCATTTCCAACGCGAGCTTGTACAGCTCGCTCTTTTTTTGCCCCGTCCGCGCCGCCGCCTGTTTGCAGGCCTCGGCGAGCGGCAGTCCGCGCTCCACACCCGCGCGCACGATCGCCAGCGCGTCCTCGGACGTCGGCTCCTGCGCCGGGGGCTCCGGCTTGCCGGCGACGACGAGAACATACTCTCCCTTCGGGTCGCGCGTTTTATAGACCTCCACCGCCTGCGCCAGCGTCGTGCGGGTGATCTCCTCATGCAGCTTGGTCAGCTCCCGCGCAAGGGTGAGCTGCCGGTCGCCGAGCGTCTCCAGCAGGTCGTCGAGCGTGCGGCGCAGCTTGTGCGGCGCCTCGTAGAACACCATTGTCAGCTTCTCCTCGCGCACTTCGGCGAGGCGTTCGCGCCGGCTGTTGCGCGGCACGGGGATGAAGCCCTCAAAGACAAAACGCCCCGTCGCGATGCCCGACGCGCACAGCGCCGTGATCGCCGCGCACGGGCCGGGGATCGGCACCGGAACGATGCAGGCCTCGTGCGCTTGCCTCACGAGCGCCTCGCCCGGATCGCTGATGCCGGGCGTGCCCGCGTCGCAGCACAGCGCGCAGGTCTCACCCGCGAGAATGCGGCCGATAATATCGTCCCCGCGCTCGCGCGTATTATGCTGGTGATAGCTGATCATCGGCTTTTTTATCCCGAGATGATTGAGTATCTTCGCCGTGACGCGCGTGTCCTCCGCGGCGATAAAGTCCGCCTCGCGCAGCGCGCTTTCCATGCGCGGCGTGATGTCGGACAGATTCCCGATGGGCGTCGCCACCACATACAGCTTTCCCGTTTTACTCATTGCGTATCCTTCCCGTCCATGCGCAGAATCCGCGCGGCCTCCGGCGTGTAAGCGCCGTCCTCCCCGCGCACGACAAGGTCCGGCAGCACCGCCAATCCCTCGCCACCGCGATACACCGCGTCGATGAGCGCGAGCCACGCGTCGTCGCCGGCGCGCTCCCGCACAAAGCGCAGGCGCTTTATAAAAAAATCGTTCTCCGCGAGCGCCGCAAACAAATATGCGAGCCGGGCGGGCGCAAAGCAGACAAAGAACCGTCCGCCCTCCTTCAGGCTGCGCCGTGCGGCGGCGGCCGCCTGTGCGAGCGACAGCGTCAGCGCGTGGCGCGCCGCCGCACGATAAGGATCCGCGCTCGCGCGCCCGCTCTCAAAATAGGGAGGATTGCACAACGCCGCGTCGTACTTCGCGCTCGTGCGAAAGCTGCGCGCATCGCAGCGCAGCACCTCGAAGGGCAGCGCGTTTTCTTCCGCGCCGCGCCGTGCGAGCGCGGCGGCGGTCTCATTGATCTCGAGCCCTGTGAAGCTGCCGCGAAAACCGCCGTCAAACAGCGCGAGCGGCAGGATGCCGCAGCCGGTGCCGATGTCGAGTGCACGGCCGCCGCGCAGCGCGGAAAAATGTGCAAGGAACAGGGCGTCGGCAGAAAAGCCGACGCCGCCCTCCACATATACCCCCGTCCCGCCGGGCAGCCGCTCCGTTTTCAAACGCGCCTCCGAAGAAAGAAAACGGCGGGCACTTTCGTGTCCGCCATTTTGGCTTTGTTGTTCCGCTCAGCCCTCGGAAATAGCGGAGACCGGGCAACCGGCCGCGCAGGCGCCGCAATCGATGCAGACATCGGGGTTGATCTCGTATTTTCCGTCCGAATCCGCCGCGATCGCGGAGACCGGGCAGGTCGCTTCACAGGAGCCGCAGCCGATACATTCTTCCTTGTTGATCTTATGAGCCATTTGGTTTCTCCTTATCGTCGCTTATTTACAATGACAATCATAACACAAATTCAAATTTTTTCAAGCAAAACCTTATCGAACCGCGTCAGTCGGAATTATCGGAGCTGTCGTCGTCCTTCGGCGCGCGCTGCTGTCTTCCCTGCTGCGGCTTTCTGCCGATGACGGTGATGTCGCCGACGGGATACATCTTCGGGGCCGCGTCGTTGTTGTCGAACAGCCGAACGCGCACCTGTCCCTTGAGAACGTTCGCCTCTATAACGCTGCCCTCTCCGTCGGCGGTCTTTACGATCGTTCCGTTGCGCGGAATGAGCTTGATCATTTCGTCATAGACGTTCTGCTCGTATTTCAAGCAGCACATCAGGCGCCCGCAGGTGCCCGAAATCTTCGTGGGATTGAGCGATTTTCCCTGCTCCTTCGCCATCTTGATGGATACGGGCTGAAAGTCAAACAGAAAAGTCGAGCAGCAGAACGGCTGTCCGCAGATGCCGATACCCCCGAGCAGCTTGCTCTCGTCGCGCACGCCGATCTGGCGCAGCTCTATGCGGGTGCGGAACACGCCCGCGAGATCCTTGACAAGGTCTCGGAAATCGACACGTCCGTCCGCCGTGAAATAGAACAGGATCTTCTGCCCGTCGAAGGTGTATTCAACGTCGACCAGCTTCATCTCGAGCTTGCGCTCGGCAATCTTGCGCTGACAGACGGAAAACGCCTCCTTTTCCTTTGCGAGGTTGTTCTCGTACTGCTTTATGTCGGCGGGCGTCGCCTTGCGCGTAACGCTCTTGAGCGGCTTCACGATGGACGCGTCCTCCACGTCGTGGACATCGGTGACCGCCGTGCCGCACTCGATGCCGCGCGCCGTCTCCACGATAACCTTGTCGTTCTTTTTGATATCGTAGCCGGCGGGATCGAAGTAGTACAGCTTTCCGACGCTTCGGAACCGTATACCTATAACTTCCGTCATTTATCTTTCTCCGTTGCGCTGTGCCGCAAAGCGGGTGCACAGCAGTTTTATATTGATGTTTCGATCCGCGTCCGCGGCGCACTGCGCGGCGTCGCCTGTCAGCCTGTCCGCAAACGCGGCGACCGACGGATCCTCCAGCACATCCGCGCGCGCGCACATGGTGACGTCGAACATCACCGCCTGCAGCGAGACGCGGTCGCCCACCGCGTCCAGCGCCGCGAGCATTTCCAGACGGTCGTTCTTCTTTGCTGCCGCGTAAACACGCCGCGCGACGTCGCACAGCGCGAGCCGATCGGGGGACGACAGCGCCCTTTTTAAGAGGCCCAGCCGACCGCCGTACAACCGGCACAGCGTGTCCAGTCGCTGCGCGTCGAACGTCGGATACAGCGTCCGCGCGGCCGCGCGGCACGCGTCTGCGCTCAGCGGCAGCACGCCATAGCGCACGCAGCGGGAGCGGATGGTCTCAAGCACGTCGCGCTCACTTTGCGCGGTAAGGATGAATATAACGCCCTGCGGCGGCGCTTCCAGACCCTTGAGCAGCGCGTTCGCCGAATTGCGGTTGAGGGAAGCGGTGTCGCGCAGGATCGCGGCGCGCCGGCCGTCCGCCGTCACCGCAGCCTTGCTCAGCTCATACAGCGTCTCCCGCACGCGGTCGACGGGTATTTGCCCGGCCGCCCCTTCGCCGCGCAGCTCGATGCAGTCGGGGTGCTCCCCGCGCCGCACGAGGTCGTGCGCGTCCTGCAAATATGCCGCGGCGAGCAGCGTCGCGGCGAGATTGCGCCCGCAGCCGTCGTCGCCGGTGATAAGGCAGGCGTGCGGAATGGCGTTTTGTTCAAATTCCGCCGCAAGGCGGGTCTTCAGCCCTTCGTTGCCCAGCAGCGGCGCAAAGGTTTCGTCAAACCTTTTCAAAGCGTTCGATATTCTGCACGAACAGCGTGGCGCCGCCCACGGTCACCTCCAGCGGCGCGGCGCTCGCAATGCCCATGCCGTAGGTCGCCGTCGCAGGGACCATCTGCTTGCGCTGCTTGCTCTGCTCGGTGATGACGGCGATGGCCTTATCGACCATGCTGTCCTCAACCGCGGTGATGAACGTGACGTTTCCCGCCATCAAAAATCCGCCCGTGGTCGCGAGCCGCGTGACGGAAAAGCCCGCACTCGTCAGCCCCGACTGGACCGCCGAGCTGTCGTCCGTGTTGACGATCGCCGTGATAAGCTTCATGAAAATCTCACACTCCTTCATGTCGCTTTTGAGCGGCGCTTCCGCGTCCGCTTCTCTATTATTTTATCATGAAAGCACACAAAATACCACTGTTTTATTGTCCGGGCCCGCCGCGAGCGGATTTTAATACCCAAAGTTTACCCGCCTTGCCCTGTTTTTTCCGAAGGATATCCGCGCCATGTTAAAGCCGCGCGGTTTGTACAACGGACTTTTCAACGATTTCAACCGACTTTTCAACATCAGCCGTTTTGGACCCTATACGGGGCGTATTGTTACATTGTCAGATTTTGGCCCGCTGCGCACAAAAACAGCAGCGTGCGACCGCCTTCGACCTAAATCGACACAGGGCGCTCAACCGCGCGTAAAACAACACCGCTTCGGCGTTTGTTGATAAACTGCGCAGGGGAAGGGCGCGAAAATTCCGTTTTTACGGTCGTCCGTCCCGAAGCGACGCGAAAAATTCCCGCAGCAGCGCCGCGCATTCCTCCGCGAGCACACCGCTTTTTATCCGCACGTCCCCAAGCGGCATGGCGGACAGGTCGCACACGCCGCCGAAGCAGCCCGCGAGCGCATCCCGCGCGCCGTAGACCACGCGGCCGATGCGCGCGTTCAGGATCGCGCCCGCGCACATCGCACACGGCTCAAGCGTCACATACAGCGTGCAGTCCGCCAGCCGCCAGCTGCCCAGCGCCGCGCACGCATTCCGGATCGCGTTGATCTCGGCGTGACCGAGCGCGCTCGCGTCCCGTTCGCGCGTATTGCGCCCGCGCGACAAAACGACTCCGCTGCGCACGACGACCGCGCCGACGGGCGTTTCTCCGGCGTCGCGCGCCGCACGCGCCTCCTCGAGCGCCGCGCACATAAACCTTTCATCCTGCGTCATTCCTCACACCCCCGCATTGACCGCGATCACCAGCACACTCACGGCGAGCCAGAGCAGCGTTGGCAGCGTGCGGAAAAAAGCGCCTGCGCGGGGCTCCCGCGCAGGCGGCAGCGGCGCGCGCCCGGCGCGCAGATAATATACGAGCGTTCCGAGCGCGCAAAGCGCGCCGACGATCCCTGTCGCTGTATAGATTCCGTCGTACAGGAACGGCGCTTTTTCCGTCAGCAGAAGCGCGCCGACCGCGCCGGCGTTGTTGAGCAGATGGAACAGCATTCCCGGCAAGAGCGATCCGGTGCGCAGCCGCAGCAGCGCGAAAAATATGCCGAACAGCAGCGCGCCGGGCAGAGCCTCCGCCGCGCTGTGGGACAGCGCGAACAACACCGCCGACACGAGCACGGCGAAGCGCTCCCCGAACGGCAGCAGTCGGTCAAGGATCGCGCCGCGGAACAGCAGCTCCTCCAGCAGCGCCGGCAGCAGCACGCTTTTCAAAAGAAAAAACACCCACGCGCCCGCACCGACGGGCAGGGCGGGCGACGCCGCCGCGCCGAGGCCCGCCGCCTGCAGCAGGCCGCGGACAACGCCGCCGCAGACCGACGCGCCGAAGCTCACCGCGCAGAACACCGCGAACAAGGAAAAAAAGTCAAACCGTCCGCCCGTCCCTAAAGCCGGCGTCTGCCCCGCACGACCTGTCCGCGCGCAGCAGACCGCCGCACACATCGCGGCGGCATACGCCGCCGCCTGCCCCGCATACAGCGCCGTCCCCTGGGACGCCGCGCGCATCGCGAGCAGTGACAGCCCCGCATCCAGCAGCATAAACAGCAGCAGCCCCGCGCAGATGCGAAGCGCACAGCCGTACAGCTCGTTGTCCGATTGAAGCTCATTCTTTTTCATAGGATTTATTGTACCACATCCCGGCGCCGGCAGCCATAGATCGCTTCAGTGTCCGTTCTATGGGACAACGCATCTGTTAAACTGTATACAGATATAAAGAGGAGGATCAAAAAATGCGGTTTTTAGAAATGGTCGCGGGATTTTGCGGGGTGTTCGACGTGGACCTAGACACGGAGTTTGAGGGGGACGGCTACACCGACGCGTCCGGCCGCGCGCCGCTGCGGGAGGCATTTTTTATCTCCGACATGGAGCCGGCGCGGCGGACGCCCGCCCGTGTTCAGCCGGAGGCGGCGGCGCGCAGGGGCGCATAAAAAAGCCGCCGGTAAAAGCCCGGCGGCGGCAGACTGTCTAAGCCTTTGCGACAGCGTACAGCAGCGTGACCTGTGCGTCCTTGTAATTGAGCAGCAGCGTGGCGGTATAGCCGCTGCCGTCCCATTCAAGATAGTACTCCAGTACGTTGCGATAAATAAGCAGGTTGTCCGGATCGGTTTTTTCGCTCTCATCGCTCGTCAGGAAGCGACGAAAATCTGCGTCGACCGGCTCTCCGTACTGCGCGGTGAGAAGCGCGGCAATCTCCGCAAAGCGCTCCATGTCATCGTTGATGGTGCGCTCGCCGATGGGAAAGCGGCACTCGGCCCCGGTGAGGGCGTCGTCGGTAAAGTAGTAATAGACCTCGGCGTCATAATCGAACATCGTCGTATTGTACAGCAGCAGTTCATCTGATGCAAAATCATAGTTTTGGGACTCTGTCTTCGCAACCTTTGCTTTGCTCATACCGAGATCCGCCGCGCGAAAAACGTGCGTTTTTTCCCCGCACGCGCACAGCAGCAGCAGCGCGCAAAGCAAAACGGCGAGCAGCTTTTTTTCTCTCATGGTGACACCTCCGAACGGATTTTCGAGTCTGTACCGATTGAAGAACATTATACCAAACTGCGCGTGTGTGTTCAACATTATCCGCCATTTTTGTCGCACAATCCGTTATTGACACCCGCTGCGTGTTGTGCTATTATTTATAAGCTACCGATTTGGCGGTGGTCTGTATGCGCCAGTAGCTCAGCTGGATAGAGTGACTGGCTACGAACCAGTAGGTCGGGGGTTCGAGTCCCTTCTGGCGCACCATGAAAGAGTCCCTATTTTAGGGGCTCTTTTTTACTGCTTGTCGAAGCTGAATTGCATGATACTGCAAATATCTCCTGTATTCGAGCTTCTTATAATGAGATGCAAATCCTGTTATCAGCATTTATTTAGGAGATGGATATGAAAAAAGAAGAAATAGAATCGCGCATACAAATTCTCACCAATAAGATCGTTCTCATAAATTCAAATCGCATGATTCAGCTGCAATTATCCCAGCTATTTAGTGAGGAGGGCAAATATAAATCTATTGCCAAAATTAGTCCAACGTTTTGGAGCATTGTGCTGCAAAATATTCACAGCCAAATACTTTTAGGAATAGCGAAAATTTACGATGAGAGTAAGGACTGTTTTGGGCTTCAAAAGTTAACTGCCGTCTGCGAGCAGAATGCAGAAGAATTCCCGAAAGAAAGAATACACAAATATGCAAACCTTGATGGAGGAGCGCCATATGAGGAAAGAGTTTTAATCGATATCCATTCCGTCATTGCCGACGCAAAAGCGCTTTACCGTGAAGTAGAAGAAGATCGGCAACGGCTAAAGACTTTTCGCGACAAGAACATTGCTCATATCGATAAAAAGTATATTTGCAATCCAAGCTTGGTTTATCAGGAATTTCCTTTGCCTTGGGATAAAGTTGATAAATTGATTGATCATGCCATTCAAATATGCAATTTGTTTTCAGGAGCACTCACAGGGTGTATTACCTCTATCCAACTGTTAGATGCCGATGACGTCCTATACCTTCTAAATATTGCGTCTGTTGGAGAAAAGCATAAGATAGAAGAAAGGAAAGTACTAATTGGAAAGTAAGATCATACCCATCAAAGCAAACGCGAATGCAGCACAGAGCTGCTCAAGTATGCAGCTATGCATTCGCGCCTCGACTGTCACATTCATATAGGTTGGCAAAAAGTGCAAGCGAGGCCATTATGCCCCGCTTTTTTTGTTTCTCGAGGAGAATGCCGCTGTGCCGCGGACCGGGCGCCGTCCGGAGCAGCGGCCTCTAGAATGTCCTCCTTCATCCTTTATTCCCGGAACCGTCAAAATTTCATCATCTTCGTGTGCGATACTGTGCAACAGAGGGACACGCCGTGCGCGCGGCATCCGCGGGCGGGAAACCGCTGTCCAGAAAAAACATCCGGAGGGGTAACCATGTTTATGCAAAAGCTGCTGCAATTCTCATTGTACGTCTATACGGCGGCCGCCGTTGTGCTGCTCGCGGGCGGAGCGCTGCTGCTCGCGCTGTGCCGCGGCTGGCTGTGCGCCGCCGGCGTCCTCGCGGCGCTCACGGGCGGCTGCGCCTGCGCGGCCGCGATAAGCGCTTTTCTGACGCTGTCAGCGCAGGAAAACGCGGCGTAAAGGAATCCGCCAAAAAGCCCGCCGTTGCCGGCGGGCTTTTCCTGTCACTGCGCTTGCTCGGGCTGATCACCGCGGTGCCGGCGTATGGTCAGCGCGCCGACGACCGACACGAGCAGCGCGCCGCCGGCGTCCACGATAAGGTCCTCCATCGTGTCCCGCAGCGCCTCGCGGCCGACCAACAGCTCCCCCGACTCAAGGCGAAATTTCTGCATATTCATGCCCAACAGACCGTCAAAGGAAAACTCATAGATCTCCCATACGACGCCGACGGCTATGGCGAAACAAAACGCAAACAGCCCCACAAACAAAGGGCTCAGGTCGACCATCACGCGGTCGGAATCGTTCAGCATCGTTACGAGCGAGAAGCCCAGAGTGCCGAGCATCATCGCGCTGAAGCCGTGCAGCAGCGTATCCCAGTTTTTAAAGACATAGAAAAAGCTGCGCACCTCCCCGAGATAAATGGCGCAGTACAAAAAGATAAAGTACATGACGCACATATAGTTCGGCACGGAGATCTTGAACTTTTTTTCCAGCAGGGACGGCAGGAACATGACGATCAGCCCCAGCATACACTGTGCGAGCATCAATACATAGTCGCTTTTGAGACGCTCGCCGAGCTCTACGGCGACGGCGTCCTCCGGCGCGCGAATGATCATAATGACTGAAAAGGCGATGGAGCCGATCAGCGTGATGAACAATATCCAACCGAGAATGTCCCGCGTCCTGCGCTCGCTTTGTGGTTTCTTCGTTTTTTTCCGTTTCTCCATAATCAGACCCGTGTACCTTCCGTTCTTCTCTTAAAGAGCGATCTCCGCCATCTTCTGCTCCACATCGGCGGCGGTGGGGTACGTATCCAGCGACACAGTACACCCGTCGAGCAGTGCCAGCGCGAGAACCGCCCTGACCTGTGTGTCGTCCACGCGGAACGCGCTTTTTTTGACTTTACTTGCGATATCCTCAATGCTCGTCTGATCGAGCAGCGCCTGTTTTGCCGTCAAAAACGGAAAGAGTATCTCGGCGGTATCCGCTTTTTTTCGGAAAAACGGGCGCAGCGCCTCGAGCGCGAGCGCGCGCGTCTCCTCGACGCCCAGCGGAAAAACTTTATTCTCGTACTCGATACGTTCCTTTTCAAGCTGTTCCCTGCTCTTGAATGAAAAAAGATTTCCAAGCTCTAGTGCCATAGTTCTTGCCTCCTTGACGCGCTTTAAGCCGCGGCTGTCTCGTATGATCTATTGTACCACATAAAATCCGCAAAAACCACCGCGCATTTATATTGCGCGCGCGCTCTCGGTGTGGTACAATAACCGATAATATACAGACAAGCGGAATGGAGAGGAGTGGTTTTTTGCAGGATCTTGCCATCCTCCAGCGCGTCGCGCGCGGAGAGGAAAAAGCCGATCTCGTGCTCAAAAACGGGTATGTGATCAATGTCTTCACCGAGGAGATTCTCAAGGCCGACGTCGCCATCGTAGACGACCTCATCGTCGGTGTAGGCGATTACGAGGGAAAAAAAGAGATCGACTGTACAGGAAAATACATAGCACCGGGGTTCATCGACGTCCATATGCACATCGAATCGACGATGGTCATGCCATTGGAGCTTTCCAAGGCGCTGCTCAAGCGCGGCACGACCTCCATCATCGCCGATCCGCACGAGATCGTCAACGTAAAGGGCAAAAAGGCCATGCGCTTTCTTCTCGACTCGATCAAGGGCGCGCCGATGAACTTTTTGATTATGGTGCCGTCCTCGGTGCCCTGCACCGGGTTCGACACCAACGGATCGGGCCCCTTTCTCGCAGGCGATATGGAGGAATTCGTGGGCGCGCCGAACGTGCTCGGCCTCGGCGAGCTGATGTGCTTCCATGACGTCATAAATTCCGAGCCGAACGCGCTCGCAAAGCTCCAGCTGTTCAAAAAGGATCTGCGGGACGGTCATGCGCCCGGCATCACCGGCAAGGAGATCCAGAGCTACCGCCTCGCGGGCGTCAACAATGACCACGAGTGCGTCGACTTCGCCGAGGTGCGCGAAAAGATGCGCGCCGGCTTCAACATCTATATCCGCGAGGGCTCGGCGGCGCGCAACCTCGAGTCTATCGTCAAGGGCATCCTTGAGCACCACATTCCCTTTGAGCAATGCGCCTTCTGCACCGACGACAAACACCTTGAGGATATTGACCACGAGGGGCATATCGACCACTGTGTGCGCAAGGCCATCGCGCTGGGCGTGCCGCCCATCAAAGCCATCAAAATGGCGTCGCTGTTCCCCGCGCGTATGTGCAGGCTGCGCAAGCTCGGCGCCGTGGGCGCCCGGTTCAAGGCGGACATCGTCGTGCTCGACAGCCTCGAACAGGTCAACCCTCTGTTCGTCATCAAGAGCGGGCACCTCATCACCGACGACTACCTCAACTCCGTCCATTACACCGTGACAGATAAAGAACTGCTCAATACCGTTCAGTACGGCGAGCTCACGCCGGAGCGCCTCGCGCTGCCGCGCAGGGAGAAGAACCACGTGATCTCGCTCGTAAAGGATCAGCTGCTCACCGAGCATCTCCTCGAGAGTATTCCCGGAAACGAGATGTTCATCCCCGACGCGGTCTATTCCAAGGTCGCCGTGCTCGAGCGCCACGGCAAAAACGGCAATGTTGCCGTCGCGCCGCTCAAGGGCTTCGGCATTAAGAACGGCGCGGTCGGCTCGTCCGTTTCCCATGACTCGCACAATGTCGTCATCGCCGGCGACAACGACGCGGACATCATCCTCGCGGCGAGGCGCATCCGCGAGCTCGGCGGCGGCTATGTGGTCACGTCGGGCGGCGAGGTCAAAGCGGAGCTTCCGCTGCCCATCGCGGGTCTTATGAGCGATCAGCCGAAGGACGTCGTCGAAGCGTGCGTCCACCGCATCCTCGACGCGGCCGCGGCGCTGGGCGTCAGCGAGGACATCGATCCCATGATCACGCTGTCCTTCGTCGCACTGCCCGTCATTCCCTCCATCCGTCTGCTCGATACCGGTTTGTTTGACGTCGAAAAATTTGATATGATCCGGGACTGATCCGTCCCGCAAAACAAAAAGCGGCTCCCAAAAGGGGCCGTTTTTTGTATTGGCCGCTTTGTTGTACGGGGAAAACAAAAATGCTATACTGGTCAAAACAGCAAATGCTTTCGGGGGCGCGGTATGAAAAAAGGTCGAATAGATCAAAAAACGATGCTCGCGTTGTGCGGTGCGCTGCTCGGCGTGCTGGCTTTCTTCCTGATCTTCGGCGCGCGCGGGCTCGACGTCACGGACGACAGCTGGATTCTGAGCGGCTATGTCGACCGTGACATTGTGCAGCATTATACCGGCTGGCTTTTCTATCGGGAAGCGCCGCTGTCCTACCCGCTTTGCATCAGCGGCGCCATGAACTATCCATACGGGACTTCTGCGCTGTTCACCGACTCCATTCCGATCGCCTGCGTTCTTTTCCGGCTCATCGAGCCGCTGCTGCCGGAGACCTTTCAGTATTTCGGCCTTTGGGTGCTGATGTGCTTTGTTCTGCAGGGCGTTTTCGCTTCTCTCACGTTGAGTATGCTGATCGATTCAAAGATCGCCAACCTTCTCGGCACGCTGCTGCTGGTTTTCAGCCCGGTTATGATCGAGCGCTGCTACCGCCACACGGCGCTGGCTTCGCAGTTTCTGATCCTTGCCGCATTTTATCTGTATTTTAAAAATAAGAAGAAACCCTATCGGTTTCGCGTCGGCTATCTGCTGCTGAGTCTGTTCGCGCCGATGATCCACACCTATTTTGTGCCGATGGTCTGCGCGATCCTCTTTGCCGACCTTGTGGAGCACGCCTTCAAAAAAAAGGACTTCCTGCGTTCCCTCGCTTTCCTCGCGGCGAACCTCGCGACAGTTTTGTTCTCTTTTTACAGCGTCGGCTTTTTCAGCCAAAGCAAAAGCGACCTGCACAGCGGCTACGGCATCTTCTGCTTCAATTTCAATTCCTTTTTCAATCCTGTCAGCTCCAACGACGTGCGCTGGTCGCAGATCCTGCCGTCGTGGAACGTCGTCTTCATCTATGAGAATTTCGTCTACCTAGGCCTCGGGATGCTTTTCGCCTGCTTCCTTATCGGCTTGTATCTGCTGCTGTTCTGGAAAAGGACAAGGCCGTTCGATTACATCAAGCGCTACCCCGCTTTGTTCGGCGTATGTGTTTGCCTGACAGCGTTTGCCGTGAGCAACATCGTGACCGTTAACGAGCGGAGATTTCTTTTGTTCGACCTGCCGGAATCGATCCAGAGGCTGGCGGATATGCTGCGAAGCTCCTCGCGTCTGTTCTGGCCGGTCTACTATCTCATCTTCCTGTTCGTCATCGTATTTCTCGCACGGCGGGTGCGGCGGGTACGGCGGACAAATGTCGGCGCGATCCTTCTCGCCGCGCTGCTGTGCGTGCAGCTCGGCGATATGGCGCCGACCTTGTATGAAAAGCATGTAGATTTTGACACCGGCTCCCCCCACCACGATGACCCGACCGCCGCGGCGTTCTTCCGGGAGAACGGCGATGCCTTCGACCATATCGTCGCCATCGGCGACCAGGAGGTCATTCGCGGAATGTACATCGACCTGTGGGCGGCAAAAAACGGCATGACGACCAACGACGCCTTCTTTGCCTCGGTGGATTTTGAGCAGTACGCTGTCTATGCAAACGAGCAATATGAAAAACTGCTGCGCGGCGAGCTCGATGCGCGCACGCTGTATGTGTTCACGAGTTACGAGCAATACGCCGCGGCAGCCGAAGCGTGCGCCGACAGCGCGACTGCGGCGCAGGTGAGCTATTACTTTATGCTGATTCCCAACAGCGGCTCGCTTTACCTGCCTCCCGTGTGCGGCGACCCGAATGAGCCCGAGCTCCCCGAGCGCTTTTTGCCCTACGGCAGCTATTAGATCCTGCGGACAAAACGAGCCGGCGACCGGCTCGTTTTTGTTGTTGCGTCCGCGATAGGGCATCCCTTGTGTTGTCTCTAAAATATAAAAATGCTATACTGGTAAAAATACAAACGGGAGTGCGGATCATGAAAAGTACGGTATATATCGTCGTGCCCTGCTATAATGAGGAAGCGGTGCTGCCGGAGACGACAAAGCGGCTGCGCGAGAAAATGCGCGCGCTCATCGGTACACAGAAGATATCGGAAAAGAGCCGCGTTATTTTTGTGGACGACGGCTCTAAGGACAAGACCTGGACGCTCATCGAACAGACCTTTGCGCAGGACAAGCTGTTCGGCGGCGTCAAGCTGTCCCGCAATCGCGGACACCAAAACGCGCTGCTCGCGGGCCTGATGACGGTGCGCGAGCAGGCGGACGCCGTCATATCGATGGACGCCGATCTGCAGGACGATATCAACGCCATCGACGCTTTCGTCGAAAAGTTTGACGAGGGCTGCGACATCGTCTACGGCGTGCGCAGCGCACGCGAAACGGACACGGTTTTCAAGCGCGCGACGGCGCAGGGCTTTTATAAGGTCATGGACAAGCTCGGCGCGAAGATCGTCTACAACCACGCCGACTACCGCCTGATGAGCCGCCGGGCGCTCGACGCGCTCGCGCAGTTCGGCGAGGTCAATCTGTTTTTGCGCGGCATGGTGACGCTGCTCGGTTACAAGACGGACGTCGTCACCTATGAGCGCGCGGAGCGCTTCGCGGGCGAGAGCAAATACCCGCTCAAGAAGATGCTCGCCTTCGCGTGGGACGGCATCACCTCCTTCTCCGTCAAGCCGATTAAGATCATCACCGGCACGGGTGTGCTGATCTGTCTGCTGAGCATCGTCGGGCTGCTGTATACGCTCATTTCCTATTTCTGCGGCAGCACGGTGCCTGGCTGGTCGTCGCTCATGATCTCCGTGTGGTTTTTAGGCGGCGTGCAGCTGCTGTCGCTCGGGATCATCGGCGAATACGTCGGCAAGATCTACGGCGAGACAAAGGCGCGTCCGCGCTATATCGTCGAGACCTTCCTGTGTGAGTGATGAACGCTGACGACCGCCCGAACGCGTTGCCGTCCAATGCGGCGGCGCCCGACGCGCTGTCCCGGCTGTGCGCGCTGGTCGGCGCGCTGCAAGCGGAGCTGCGCGCGGGTGAGACGCGTATGACCTCGCTGCGCGCGGCGGGGCGCGAAAAGAGCGCCGAATACCGCCAGCTGTTCGCCGGACGGCTGCAGCTTCTGTTTATGCTGCGCAGACTCGGGGAATACGGACTTCTCGATGAAAATACAAAAAACGAACAGGAACAGCATGGTGAATAACAAGAAACCCGGCGGCTTTCGCCGCTTCCTCGGCTTTTATAAGCCCTACAAATGGGCGATGGCGGCGGACGTCGCGGCGGCCTTCGGCATCACGGCGTGCGACCTCGTCTACCCGATGCTCACCCGCTCCATCATCAACGACGTCGTGCCCAACCGCAACCTGCGTATGCTTGTCGTCTTCTCCGTCTCGCTGCTGGGCGTCTATCTCGTCAAGCTCGCGCTCAATTATTTCGTGACCTACTTCGGTCACGTCATCGGCGTAAAGATGCAAGCGGATATGCGGCGGGACATTTTCGCGCATATGCAGAAGCTTCCCTTCAAATATTTTGACGAGCACCAGACCGGCGCGCTCATGTCCCGCGTCGTCAACGACCTGCAGGACATCTCCGAGCTCGCCCACCACGGCCCCGAGATGGGATTTTTGTCGGTGCTGTCCATGCTCGGCGCGTTCGCGCTGCTGTGCACCATCAACCTGAAGCTCACGCTCATCGTCTTCGCCTTCCTGCCGCTGTTCATCTTCTTCATGTGGCGCATGCAGTCGCGCATGGAGCACGGCTTTGCGGAGGCGCGCCGCACGACCGCCGAGATCAACGCGGAGCTGTCCAACTCCATCTCCGGCATCCGCGTCGCGAAGGCGTTCGACAACGAACGCTGCGAAATGAAGAAATTTGAGCGCACCGTCGTGGATTACGAGGCGGCGCGCAAGCTCAGCTACCGCGCGATGGCGCAGTTTCATTCCGGCATGACCTTTTTCCTCGACGCGATGTATCTCATCGTGCTCGCGGCAGCCGGCCTGTTTTATTATAACGGCGTCATCAATATGGGCGACTTTGCCGCCTACTTTCTGTATATCAGCCAGTTCATCACGCCGGTGCGCCGACTGATGCAGTTTTTCGAGATGTACGAGGAGGGCAAGACCGGCTTCAAGCGCTTTTGCGAGATCATGGACGTCGAGCCGGAGGCGGAGCGGCCGGACGCGAGGGACGTGAGCGATTTGTCCGGCGATATCGTCTTTAAGGATGTCAGCTTCACCTACGGCGACGACCGCAAGGTGCTCGATCACCTCAACATCACCATCGGCGACGGCAAGACCGTCGCGCTCGTCGGGCCCTCCGGCGGCGGAAAGACGACGCTGTGCCATCTGCTGCCGCGATTTTATGACATCCAGGGCGGCGCCATCACCATCGGTGGGCGGGACATCGAAAGCATCACGCGCAGCAGTCTGCGGCGCGGCATCGGCATCGTGCAGCAGGAGGTTTTCCTGTTCACCGGCACCATCGCCGACAACATCGGCTATACGACCGGCGACGTCACGCGCGAGCAGATCGTGGAGGCGGCAAAACGCGCAAGCATCCACGATTTCATCATGAGCCTCGACGACGGATACGACACCTATGTCGGCGAGCGCGGCGTGCGGCTGTCGGGCGGACAGAAGCAGCGCATCGCCGTGGCGCGCATCTTTCTCAAAAATCCGCAGATCCTCATTTTGGACGAGGCGACCTCGGCGCTCGACAACGTGACTGAGACGCTGCTGAAGGACGCGCTGGACGCACTGTGCCGCGGGCGCACCTGCCTTGTCGTCGCGCACCGCCTGTCCACCATACGAAACGCCGACGAGATCATCGTGCTCACCGACGACGGGGTGGAGGAGCAGGGCACGCACGAGCAGCTGCTCGCGCGCGGCGGGGCCTACAAAGCGCTGTACGACGCCCAATTTGCGTAATTAGTAAGTAAATGTATACAAATAGTATTTTGTGAGGAGCGCCGTTTGTTCCGACTGCTGAAAAAATTTATCCGCTTTCTCGCGCCGCTGCTCGCCGTTCTGGTGCTCTTTTTCGCGCTCGAGCCCTACGATTATTACGGCTGGCACGGGGAATCGAATTACACGTCGCGCCCGCTGTCGGCGGTGCGCGCGCTGCTGCGCGGGCAGCCGACGGGCATCGTGTTGGGCGATTCGCGCATGGCGACCCTCAGCGAGGACTACATCCGCGCGGTGAGCGGGGAGGATTACTGTTCGCTCGCATTCGGCGGCGCGCAGCTCGGGGAGTGCCTTTCGCTGTTCTGGTACGCCGCGCAGCACACGCAGCTCGAGCGGGTCGTGCTCGGCGTGAGCTTTTACAACATGGGCGGCACGCAGGACGGCGGCCGCATACCCGGCGTCCTGCGGCAGGCGGACAGCGTGTACGGCTTCGTGTCCAACTTCAACCACTGGCTGGAGGCGTTCAACACGCTGAAGTATAAGACTCAGAACGCGCTCGGCACGGCGCTCGGCCGCGCGGACTGGCTGTGGTATCCGGAGGACCCGACCCGGTTTGAAGCGCTGCCGGTGTCCGACGCGCGCGGCGACGTCTACCGCGCGGATCTCGAGGACTACGCGCAGACCATCCGCGCCATGACCGGTGCGGACTTTCATATCGAAGACGCGACCTACGAGGCGCTCGCCGCCGTCATCGACTACTGCGACGCGAACGGCATAGAGCTCACGATCGTACTGCCGCCGATGCACGTCTCCATCTTTACGGACGTCGTCGAGCCGCTGGGCCTTGCGGAAGAGCTGAACCGGCTGCGCGGCTTCGTGGCCGCGCGGGTGGTCGTGTACGACTTCGAATATCCGAACGCCTTTACGGAAAACGAGGACAACTTTTACGACGGCTTCCACCTGCAGGGCCCGCAAAAGCAGCTGCTCATCGACGTCATCTTCGGAAACGCATCCTTTGACTGCGTGCGCATCACGCGCCCATAAAACCATACGGACGGTGCCATGGTCATCAATTCGCTGACATTTTTATGCTTTCTCGCGGTCTCGGCGGCGGTGTATTACCTGCTGCCGGGGCGGTGGCGCAACGCCTTTTTGCTGCTCGCTAGCTATGTGTTTTATCTGTGGAAGCTGCCGCAGTACGGCGTGCTCATCCTCGCCGTGACCGGCGCGAGCTACGGCTTCGCGCGCGCCATCGGCGCACAGACGGACGAAAAAAAGAGAAAAGCGCTGCTCTCAGTCAGCATCGTCGTGTGCCTGTCGGCCCTGTTCGTCTTTAAATATTTCAACTTTTTCATGGACTCGCTCGCGGCGCTGTTCGCGCTGGGCGGCCTTACGCTCATCCCCGCAAAGCTCACCCTTGCGCTGCCCGCCGGCATCAGCTTTTACACCTTCACCGTCGTCGGCTACGCCGTCGACGTCTAT
>JAYFQJ010000067.1:0-5343 GCA_034927165.1 Oscillospiraceae bacterium | reverse complement strand
CTGACCGAGGAGGCGGGACAATTCGCAGGACTCAAGACGGCGGACGCCAACAAGGTGATCTTTGATTACCTGCGCGGCACAGGCGATATCATCGCTTACAAGGACATCGTTCACCAGTACCCGCACTGCTGGCGCTGCAAGGAGCCTATCCTGTTCCGCGCGACCGAGCAGTGGTTCTGCTCGGTCGAGGGCTTCCGCGACGAGACGATCCGGGCGATCGACGGCGTCAAATGGACGCCGTCCTGGGCAAAGGACCGTATCATCGGCATGGTGCGCGACCGCAATGACTGGTGCATATCCCGCCAGCGCACCTGGGGCGTGCCGATCCCGGCGTTTTACTGCACGAAGTGCGGCAAATATCATATCACGGACGAGAGCATCAACGCCGTGTCCGAGCTGTTCCGCAAGGAGGGCTCCGACGCGTGGTACACCCACGAGGCAAGCGAGATACTGCCCGCGGGAACCAAGTGTGAGGAGTGCGGCGGCACCGAATTCATCAAGGACAACGATATCATGGACGTCTGGTTCGACTCCGGCTCGACCCATATGGCGGTGCTTGAGCAGCGGGAGAACTCCAAATGGCCGTGTGATCTGTATCTTGAGGGCTCCGATCAGTACAGAGGCTGGTTCCAAAGCTCTCTGCTGACGTCGGTCGCCTGCCGCGGTGTCGCGCCGTATAAGGCGGTGCTCAGCCACGGCTGGGTCGTGGACGGCGAGGGACGCAAGATGTCCCAATCGCTCGGAAACGGCGTTGAGCCGCGCGAGATCATCGATCAGTACGGTGCTGATATCCTGCGCTTGTGGGTTGCTTCGAGCGATTATCAGGCGGATGTCCGCATCTCGAAGGAGATTTTAAAGCAGCTCTCCGAGGCCTACAGAAAACTGCGCAACACCGCGCGCTTTATTCTTGGTAATATCGGAGATTTTGACCCGGACGCCGACGCCGTTCCCTTCGATAAGCTTGAGGAGATCGACCTTTGGGCGCTCAACCGGCTCAACGAGACGATAGAGACGGTCAAAAGCGCGTATGACGCGTATGAGTTCCACGGCGTTTACCATACGCTGCACAATTTCTGTGTCGTGGACATGAGCAACTTCTATCTCGACGTGCTCAAGGACAGGCTGTATGTCGAAAGAGCGGACAGCGCTTCCCGCCGCGCGGCGCAGACGACCATTTACACCATTCTGACCGCCGTCGCGCGTATGCTTGCGCCGGTCATTCCCTTCACGATGGAGGAGGTCTGGTCCTTTCTGCCGAGATCGCAGAAATTCCGCTATGAAACGATCATGATGAACGAATTTCCGCAGCTGTACCCGATCGACTTCGACGCGGCGCACCGCGATAAATGGGAAAAGCTCCACGCCGTGCGTGACGACGCGAAAAAGGCGCTCGAGGAGGCGCGCGGTCAAAAGGTGATCGGCGCTTCGCTGGAAGCAAAGGTCACGCTGTATACGGAGGACGAGGCGCTGTATCTTCTGCTTTGCGCGAACAAGGCGCTGCTGCCGGCCATCCTGATAACCTCGGCGGTGGAGATCGTACGCGGAAAAGGCGGCGCCGTGGCAGGAGAGCTCGTCTCGGCAGACGTGGAAAAGGCGCCCGGCGAAAAGTGCGAGCGCTGCTGGAGCTACAGCGACTTGGTCGGCCGGGATAAGAAGCATCCGACGCTGTGCGCACGCTGCGCCGCTATCATAGGCTAATAAAAAGCAGATTATAGCGGTGTGCGCAACACCGCTATATTTTCTTGAAGGAGTTTGTTCTATGGTGACTACCGCGATCGCAATATTGCTGCTTGTCGCGCTCGACCGCGCGTCGAAGGTCCTGGCGACGGCGCTGCTCGTGGGCCGGGGGACGGTTGAGATTCTGCCGGGGATACTCGGCCTCTATTATCTGGAGGGTGGGAACACGGGCGCTGCGTTTGGGATGTTCAAGGGCAATACGATGATCCTGATCGTGCTTACTGCGGTTGTGGTCGTGCTGCTGATCTACTGCTTGTTCTGCAGGCAATTTGCGTCAAAGCTCATGAAGATCGCGGCCGTTCTCATCACGGCCGGCGGCATCGGCAACCTTTACGACCGCATCGTCTACGGATACGTCACCGATTTTTTCCGATTTCTTTTTATCGAGTTTCCCATTTTCAATGTCGCCGACTGTCTTGTCTGCGTAGGCGCGGCGCTTGTCGTTTTGTCGGTGCTTCTGTCACCGAAGGACGCGCCGCTGTTTACAAAAAAGAACGACGCAGCCGATGGAAATGGATGAGCGGCAGCGCTGCCGCTTTATCGTGAGCGATGAAGAGGCGGGCGAGCGCATCGACAGTTATCTGGCGCTCAAGCTCTGTGAGGGCGCGCCCTCTGTGTTCACGCGCTCATACATACAAAAGCTCGTCCTGTGCGGCGACGCATCGATCGACGGGGAGGCTGCGAAAAAGAACGCGCGGCTGCGCGCGGGACAGGTCGTCGAGATCAAAGCGGAGCCGCCGCGGGCGCTTGCGGCACAGCCGCAGGACATCCCCATCGCCGTTGTTTATGAGGACGACAGCCTAATCGTGGTCGATAAGCCGAAGGGCA
Source organism: Oscillospiraceae bacterium (assembly GCA_034927165.1). Taxonomy (GTDB): domain Bacteria; phylum Bacillota; class Clostridia; order Oscillospirales; family Ruminococcaceae; genus JAYFNU01. Next base: position 2,778 of record JAYFQJ010000067.1, on the reverse strand, counting down.
TGGTCGTCCACCCGGCTCCGGGAAATCCGGATGGCACCCTTGTCAACGCGCTGTTGTACCACTGCGGCGGGTCGCTGTCCGGCATCAACGGCGTGCTGCGCCCGGGCATCGTCCACCGCATCGACAAGGACACGAGCGGACTGCTCGTCGTCGCGAAAAACGACGCGGCGCATTTGTCGCTCTCGCAGCAGATCGCGGCGCACACTGTGACGCGCCGGTATCAGGCGGTCGTCCACGGCGCGCTGAGGGAAGCGCAGGGGACGGTCGACGCCTCTATCGGGCGCAGCGAGAAGGATCGGAAAAAGTATTGCGTCACGGAGAAAAATGCAAAAAGCGCCGTTACGCATTATCAACTGATAGAGAATTATGAGCGCTTCGCCCATGTGGAGCTGCGGCTCGAGACGGGGCGCACACACCAGATCCGCGTGCATATGGCCTCTATCGGGCATCCGGTGGCGGGGGACACGGTCTATGGGCCGAAGGACACGCCGAAGAGTCTCGGCGGCCAGTGCCTGCACGCCGGAGTGCTCGGCTTTGTACATCCGGAGACGGGCGAATACATGGAATTTCACAGCGAGCTGCCGCGCTATTTTACGGATTTTCTTAAGAAGCTGTGACGGAGGGAAGAATGGAGTCCAGATACAGAGATATGCTCGTCGTTTCCGACATGGACGGCACGCTGCTGCAGGCGGGCTACGGCATACCGAAGGAAAATATCGACGCGATAGACGCTTTCGTAAAAAAAGGCGGTCTGTTCACTGTCGCGACGGGGCGCAGCATCGAGTCGGTCGGGAAATACGTCGATTGGCTGCATTTTTCCGCACCGGCGATCCTCTGCAACGGCGGCATGATCTATGATTTTGATAAAAAAGAGATTCTGTACGAGAGTGTGCTCGATCCGGGCGCGAAAGAGATTGTCTACGATGTGAGGGAGCATTTTCCCGACATGGGCATCGAGGTACATATCGGCGGGAAGATCGTCGCCGTCCACATGAACGAGCATATTCTAAACCACACCGCCGCCGAGCACATTTCCTTCACTCTGCGCGACATAGAGTCGATCGGCGACCGCTGGAACAAGATATTCTTCTCCGATTCGCCGGAAGCGGTCGCGGCGCTGAAAAAATACACGGAGGAGCAGTGCCGCACGGACGGAAATTATGCACAGTTTGATTACTTTCTGACCGGGCCGACAAAATATGAAGTAATGCCAAAGGGCATCAACAAGGGCGATGGTCTTCGTATGCTTGCAAAGCTGTTGGGGATAGAGATAAAAAAGACGGTCGCCATCGGCGATTTTGACAACGATATCCCGCTGATGAAAGTGGCGGGCTGTGCGGTCGCCGTCGCGGACGGAACGCCGGAGGCCCGTGCGGCTGCCGATATTGTGGTTTGTTCCTGCTTGCAGGGCGGCGTCGGCGAGCTTCTGAACTCCATCGACGACATATACGACGGCTATACGCAGATGAAGCTGGAGCTATGAATAAATGGTATTTTCTGTTGCTGCTGCTGACGGCGGCGGCGATGATCCTGCTCATCGCATACAATGTTGTGAGCTATACTTGAAAGGAGCGCACATGGAAATCGATATTCGGGAGATTGCCGCGCGGGTCCGCGGACTGCGGGAGCTCATGGAGATATCCACCGCCGAGATGGCGGAAAAGCTGGAGATCGATGAGAAGGATTATTGCGCGCGGGAATCGGGCGAGCGCGATTTTTCAGTTACTTTTTTATCAAAATGCGCGTCGGTTTTCGGCGTCGACCTTATCGAGCTGATGACAGGCGAGCAGCCGAAGCTGTCCTTTTACACGCTGGTGCGCGCAGGCAAGGGCTTGCCGCTCGAGCGCCGCAGCGGCTTTAAGTATCAACACCTCGCGCCGGTATTCAAGGATAAAAAGATGGAGCCGTTCCTCGTCGTCGCGCCGTACAAACCGGAGGAACAGACGAAGCCCATCGAGCTGTCGACGCATCGCGGCCAGGAGATGGATTATATTCTCAGCGGGCAGCTGAAGGTTGTGCTCGGCGGCAAGACCGAGCTTCTCGAGGCGGGCGATACCATCTATTACGACTCGGAGAACAAGCACGGCATGATCGCGACGGGCGGCAGCGACTGCACCTTCCTCGCCATTTTGTACAGCGAAAAGGAATAAGATGGACGAACGGCAGAGAACGGAAAATTTTGAGCGTATGCGCGCAGCGCTGGAAGCGCAGGGATGGCGCGGTACGGCGTGCACGATCTCCGTCGTCCGCGCGAACGTCATGGCGTTTGCGACTGCCGGACCCGTTGCGGCGGTTTGCGTCCTGCTCTTTTTCATCAAACATCCGGCCGGCGGCTTTTCCTTCACGTGGCGGGGATATCTCCTGTTTTTTGCCGGAATGATCCTGAGTGTGCCCGTCCACGAGTTTCTGCACGGGCTGACATGGAGCTTGTATTGTAAAAACGGATGGCGAAGCATTCATATCGGGGTTCTCTGGAAAAAGCTCACGCCGTACTGCTGCTGCATGGAGCCGCTGAGCCCCGGGGCCTATCTGCTCGGGGGACTGGCGCCTTTTGTTGTGCTGGGGCTGGGAAGCTTTGCGGCGGCGATGGCCGCCGGTTCTGTGGGATGGCTTTGGCTGAGCGCTTTCAATATGCTGGCCGCCGGCGGCGATACGACGATCGCGCTGATGCTGCTGCTGCGCAGACCAGGGGGAGACAGGATCATCGATCACCCCACTGCGTGTGGGTTTTGGGCATTCTCCCGCGGATAGAAAGGGACAGGGGACGCCGCCGTTCAT
>JAYFQJ010000116.1:0-12073 GCA_034927165.1 Oscillospiraceae bacterium | reverse complement strand
TTTAATGCTTCTATTTTTCCGCTGCTCGCCTTTCTTTTCTGCGTGCCCTGCGCGCCGCGCGTTTTTCCTCGCTTTGCGCGCGCTGCTCCCGAACGAATTCCATCAGCTGGCCCGGATTTTCCTTCTCACCCGCCGTCATGCGCCGCAGGCTGTCGGCGTTTTTGACGAGCCCGCCCGAATGGCCGAGCTTGTTGACCCAGTCGCGCGTGTCCCAGAAAAGATCCTGAATAAAGTCCTTCGTCTCCGTCAGCTCGTCCGTCAGCCGCTCGACCGCCGCGGACAGGTCGTCCGCGAGCGACGGCTCGTCGTGCCGCGCGTCGGCGTACTTTTCAACGATGTACTCGTAGCGCGCATAGGCGCGCGCAACGGCATCGTCCCACGATACGTAGATCTTTTCCGCCGCGTTTTCCCCGATGCGTCTGAGCGCTTCGCGGTCGGCGCACGCGCGCCTGATCGCCGCGAGCATGGAATCCGCATTCTCTTCGATCAAAAGCCCCGTCTCCCCGTCCCCGATGCCCTCCGCGGCGCAGCTGTCGCGCACGAGCACGCTCGGGCAATAACAGGCCGCCGCCTCGCGCACGACGATCCCGTTCGTGTCGAAGGTGGAGGGAAACAAAAACAGGTCGGCGAGCGTGAAATAATCGCGCAGCAGCTCCCGGTCGCGCACCGCGCCCGTGAAAACGCAGGCGTCCGAAAGGCCGCTGTCGCGCACGTACTTCTCCATCTCGTCGCGGTCGGCGCCGTCGCCCACGAGAAAAAATCGAAAACGAAGCCCCGCGTCCCGCGCGGCCTTGAGCGCGTCGAGCGAGATGCGCACGCCCTTATACCACATCATCCGGCCGACGAACAAAAAGACCGTCTCGTCGGGGTCGATCGCATATCGCGCGCGCAGTGTCTCCACCCGCTCGTCCGATGCGCGCCGGCGCTCAAAGTCGGTGCCGTTCTCCATGACGACATATTCGCCCTCGTAGCCGAGGCTGCGCAGATTTTGCCCCGCGCCCTCCGACACGACCCAGACCTCGTCGCAGGCGTTGATGTTGTTGAGCAAAAATTTGATGGACGCGCGGCGCAGCGAGTCGCTCGCGATCGCCTTGTCGATGTCGATGTCAAATTTCGTGTGGTAGGTGAAAACAATGGGCGCGCCCGTGACGGTGCGCACCATGCGCGCTAGGATCGTCGAGACGAACGGACAGTGGGTATGGATGATGTCGAGATCCTTTTTTTCCAGCTTGTTGAGCACGCGCGGGTCGAACGGATAGCCCGCCCGGTAGCCGATGTCGTCGCTCACATAAATGCTCGGATAGCGGATCACCTCGAAGGGGTAATCGTCCCGCACTCCGGGATAAAAGGGAGTTGCGACGACGGCGTTTCCGTATTTCTCCTGGATGATGCGGGCGTAATTGACCGTCACGTTCGCGACGCCGTCGATCGTCGGCGGGAAGGAATCGTTGAACAGTCCCACGTTGAGCTTTTCCATTGCCGCTCCTCTCTGTTCCTTCTGATTTATATCAGTATAACGATCGCCGGACGATTGTCAACTCAATTATAGGCGTCCGCAGGATAAAAAAGAAGGCGGAATCCCCCGCGGGGGATCCCGCCCGCGCTCATTCGTAGATGCGAACGCTGTCGTACACGGCGATGATGCGGTTCCACGTCTGTTTTCCGATGATGCCGTCGGCGGCAAGGCCGAACAGCGATTGGAACTCCGTGACCGCGGTCTTGGTCGCGTTGCCGAAGATGCCGTCGATGGTCAGCTGCGGGATGCTCTTGAAGAAGCCGCCGATGTAGTTGAGATACCGCTGCATCAGCTGCACGGTCGTTCCCGTGCTGCCGACTTTGAGCGCCGTGCCGGGATAAGCCGTCTCCCCGACGGCCACGACCGCGTTGAAGACGGAATAAAAGACCTTATACAGCTCATTCCAGGTGCGCGCGCCGATGATGCCGTCGGCGGTGATTCCCCGCTCGTTTTGGAAGATGAGCGCCGCCTGCTGCGTGTAATATCCGAAAACGCCGTCCACCGTGATGGGGTAGAGCGTCGCGTACAGATCCGCCGCGACGTCGAGCAGATACTGCGCGAGGGACACATAGCTGCCGTAGCTCCCGAGCGTCAGCACCACTGCGGGGACCGGCGCGATGATGTCCGGCGAGGTGATCCCCTCGCTCGTAAGCTCGGCGAGCTTTTTGACGGCCACATAGATATAGGACACCTTATACCATGTCCCCTTGCCGACGATGCCGTCCTGCGTGAGGTTGAATATGGACTGGAACTTCTTCACCGCGGCCTCGGTCGCGCTGCCGAAGACGCCGTCTACGGCGCCGGCGCTCGGAATGAGCGGATAGTTCTGCCGGATGCGGTTGAGCTGCTCCTGAATGATCGCCACATAGCTGCCGGTGCTGCCCACCGTCAGCGGCGTGCCGGGATAGGATTCGATATTGGTGTCGACGAGCGGGGCATCATACAGCGCGACCGTGCTGCCGTAATAGTAGCGCAGGATCTCGAGCGGCGAATACCCTTGGTTGGCAAGCGCGACGGTGCCCCACTGCGACAGCCCCGGGCAGGTCGCCGTGGTGCCGTTGCAATATTCAGCGTAGTAGGACTCCATGCTCGAGCCCTTGCGGATATACTCGTTGAATATCTCGTCGACAAGCTCGCTGACATTATCGAAGATGTTGCGCCCATAGACAAAGTACTGATCGTAGCTCGTGGAATTAGTGATATCGAAGGGATAGCCCTTGCTGCGGTACCACTCGGTAAAGATGCGGTTGAGCACGAGCGATATCTGGCAGTAGATGTTCGCGCGCAGCGAATTTTCCGGCCAGGTCGGGTAGACCTCCGAGCAGCAGACATTCTTTATATAGTTCAGAAAAGTCACGGTGACGTTCTGCGCGGAGGCGTCCGGCTTGCCGAGATGCACGGTCACGTAGCTCGGGATCGCGACGAACTCGAGGATGCGCAGCTTGCTCTCGGGCGGCAGGTCCGCGTCGTTCGGCACGTTGTCGCTGACCTTGTGCGGCGGTATGTCTATGAGCGTGGTGCGGTCGTCCGCCGCGGCGTCGGTCCCGAGGACCAGCGGCTCGAGAAACACCTGCGCGACGGCCGTCTCGCCCGCAAAGACGGTCGCCTCCGAGATGCGCACGGTTTTAAAGCTGTCAAAGGTGACCAGCACGTCGCAGGTGGCATAGATGTCCCCCTCGTACGCGGGATCTAAGGACAGCTCCTTGTCGGGCGCGTCGATCGCCACGGGCTGCGTCAGTCCGGAGGCGTCGGTCAGCTGCTCGATGACCTCTCCGTTGGCTTTATAAATCTGTACGAGCGCGGCCTCTGCGGGCGCGGCCTCGCGGGCATAGTTCACCTCTACTTGGATATAACCCTTTTGCATGAAAATACCCCCTTTGCTAAACAGTTCACATCATTCTATGCGAGCCGCTGCAAAGGGGGACATTTTTTACGCAACGCTGACGCAGAAATAGTAGGAGACGGCGCCGCGCTCAAACCGCGCGAAAACATTATAAATATAAAATCCGCTCTCAAACGGCACCGTGAGATCGGTGACCCTCTGAAAGGTATAAGTGTAGCTGTCGGTGCGGGTGATCTTTGTTTCCAGCGCCGGCTGGGAAAAAATTATGTCGAGCGCTTCTCCGCCGAGCATATCCGCCGCCGTGAGCGCGAGATCCGGCACCGGCGTCTCCTCGCGGATGACGTCCTCGCCGACATAAAAGCTCCAGCTGTAGGCGTCCGTGATCGTCGGCACGGCCTTTGAATCCGCCGTGACGGTGATCTGCGGGATCGCGTAATCGGGGTTGGCGCGGTCGATGAGATCCTTTAAATAGAAGGCCGTGCCGCCCGCGAACGCAAGCAGCAGCAGCGCCACGATACACTTTCGGACGATCTGTCCTCTGCCGCTCTTCATTCGTTCACCTGCGGGGAGGACTCGTCTTTTTCGTCCTTGTCCTCTTCGTCCTCGTCTTTTTCTTCGTCGAGCAGCGGCTCAGACGGCGCGTCGCCGCCATCCGCAGCGCTGTTGTTCATTTCCGGCGCGCCGGCGGCACTGTCAAAAGCACATTCGGGCGCCGCGTCCTCCGCGCGCGCTGTCAGAACGGCGGACTCCTCCGCCGCGCTGTCCGCGGCCGTCTTCGCGAGAAAACGGGGCGCCATCGCGGCGGACGCGCCCGCGAGCAGAACAAAGCAGACCGCGAAGGTCACCGCGCGGCGCGTGCGGCGCGTCTTCACGCGGCGCGCCATCGCGGGCAGCTGCGGCGCGAGCGTTTCCGGGTCGAGCGACGCGGGCACCAAGACGTCCGGCAGCGCCGCAAGCAGACGCCGCTCCCTGTCGTTATCCGCCATAGCCCTCGTCCCCCTTTCCCTTTTTTGTGAGCAGCGCGCGCATCTTTGCAAGCGCGCGCATCTGTTTTGAGCGCACCGTGTTGGCGTTCATGTGCAATATCTCCGCGACCTCCGCCGAGGAATAGCCGCACACCGTGCCGAGCACCACGGCCGCGCGCTCCGTCTTTGTAAGCGCCGCGAGCGCCGCGGCAAGATCTGCGCGCTCCGCGCACAGCGACGCGTCCGCGTCCTGCGCTTCGAGCGCCTCGTCAAGCGGCAGCTCCGCGCGCAGAAAGGCTCCGCGGCGGCGGCGCGCCTTATTGAAAACAATGCGGAACATCCATGCGCTGAAGGCGTCCTCCGTGCGCAGCTGCCGAATGCTCGCAAAAGCGTCCGCGACCGCGTCCATCACGACGTCCTCCGCGTCCTGCCGGTTGCCGAGCATATAAAAAGCCGCCTTGTACAGCGATTTATAACAATTTTCATAAAGCGCGGCAAACGCCGATGCGTCGCCCTGCTTTGCGGCTGCCGCGAGGCGCGCCGACGTCTCCTTATCCAAAGATCGCTCTTCAGCCTCTCAGTAGTTAAGAGGCTTTTCCCTTCTGTTTTGTTGCAATTCATTATAAGCGAAAGCGCTTTTTTTAACAAGGGGCGGTGACACGGTTTCCCCCGCGCGCATACCATACAACGAAAGGGGGGTGGCTTATGCTCACGCTTCGCTGCGACACGGCGGCGCTGCGCCGCAACGCGCGGTACATACGGGACGCGAGCGGCACAAAGCTCATCGCCATCGTCAAGCACGACGCCTACGGCGCGGGGCTTTCCGTCGCGGTAAAGACGCTGGAAAGCGAGGTGGACGGCTTCGCGGCGGCGGAGGCCTCGGAGGCTCTTCGCATACGCGCGCTGTCCCCGAAAAGCCGCGTCATGACGCTCGCCCCCGTCTATCGCGACGAGCTGTGTCCCGCGCTCGCAGGGCTCGTCCTGAGCGTGGACAGCGCCGAGATAATCGGCCTGCTCGGCGGCATATATATTAGTATGCCCGGCGCGGTCGCGCTGCGCGTTGATATCAGCGACAGCGGCATCGGCCTTTGCCGCCGCGACTTTTTTGCGGCGTTGGCCATGCTTGCGGATACCCCAAACGTACGGCTTGCGGCGGTGTTCGCCCACTGTCCGTCGCTCTACAATTCCGGCGGCGCGGCGGAGATGGCGCGGCGTTTCGGCGAGCTTGCGGCGGCGGCACAGCGCTTTGACCGGCGGTGCGTTTGCAGCATCGCAACGTCGGCGTCCTGGCGCACGCCGGAGCTCCGTTTCGACGCGGTGCGCGTGGGCACCAATCTGGACGGCCTGCCCTCCAATGAACGGCAGCCGACAAAGGACCTGCGCCCCGTGCTCACGCTCTCCACGCAGCTGCACAGCGTCTTTGACGCGCCCGGTTCGCTCAATTTTTACGACAACTGCGTCGAGCTCAGCGGCGTCCGGCGCGCGGGGGTCGCGGCGGCGGGTTACGGCCATCTGCCCGCTCTGCTGCACCATCAGAATCTTCACGCGCTCGTGCGCGGGCGGCCCGCGCGGGTGCTCGGCAGCGTAAGCATGAGTCATCTCATGCTCGATTTGTCCGCTGTCCCGGATGCCGCCCCCGGCGACGAGGTCGTTTTCGTCGGGCGCAGCGGCGCGGCGGAGATGACGGCGGCGCGCTTCGCCCAGTGCTGCGCGATCCCGGTATGCCGCTGCGAAAGCTCGCTGTTCACCGGCAGCTGCGTGCGCCGGGAAATCATCTGAAGGGGGAAGGCTTATCAAACCGTTTGTTAAAAACCTCCGCACGGACGAAGTCGAAAAGACCGCCGGGCGGCGTCTGAGCGAAAACGATCTGCCGGCCGTGCTGGCTCTGCAGCAGACGGTCGTCGACGCGCTCGGCGACCGCAGCGTCTATGTCAAAAGCACGCGTGAGGAATTCGAGAACATCCTGTCGAAGGGGGAGCTGCACGGCCTTTTCGCCGGCAACCGGCTGATCGCTGTCGTCAGCTTCTATTTTCCCGGCGACACGCCGGAAAACCACGGGCGCGATCTCGGCTTGTCGGGGGAGGAACTGCTCGCGTGCGCCGTGCTCGACAGCTGCTTCGTCGCGCCCGACTACCGGGGCAACGGGATCGCGCGGGACCTTGCCGAAGGCTGCATCCGCCGCGCGGTCTGCGCTTGCGGCGCGCGCAGCGTCGTAGCGACCGTCTCTCCGAAAAATACCGCGAGCCTGCTGTCGCTGCTGCCCGTCAACGGTATGCGCATCTGCGCGCTGCGGCAAAAGTACGGCTGCAAGCTGCGATACATCCTGCGCTATGACCGCCGATCCTCAAAAACCTATACCGTCTATGAAAAATATCTGCTGCGCGACGTATTCGGAATTTCCCGCGCGCTCGCGGACGGCTTTGAGGGCGTCTGTGTTTTCCGCGACGGGGACACAGCCTATCTGTGGTTGTCAAAATAGGACTTTGTCAACAAAAAAATGATCTTCATCCCGAAAAATTCGCAGGATTCTACAATTGATTCCGCTTAACAATTTATGGTAATATGTGTAAAGGGTTTCACTGTAACAGCAGCAGCACCGTCAGCGCGGACAGGATGAAGCCCGTCAGATCCCCCGCGCAGGCGCTGACGAGCGTGTGGCGCGTTTTGCGCACCTGCGTCGCGCCGTAATAGACGGCGATGGTATAAAAGGTCGTCTCGGTGGAGCCCTGCATGACCGACGCGACGCGCCCGATGCGGGAGTCGGGACCGTAGGTCCCGATGATGTCCTTAAAGACCGCGAGTGCGCCCGTGCCCGATATGGGGCGCATGAGCATGAGCGGCACGACCTCCTTCGGGATGTGCGCGAGCGACACGACCGGCTCCAAAAACAGCGAAAGCAGGTCAAGGCCTCCGCTGGCCTTGAACATACCGACGCACAGCGTGATGGCGATCATGGTCGGCGCGATACGCCAGGCGACCTTGAGACCGTCTCGTGCGCCCTCCACGAAGGCGTCGAAAATGTGCACGCCCTTCGCCATACCATAAACGGCGCTCGCGGCGACCACGAACGGGATAAGAACGTCGCTGAGCTTCATCGGCCCACCGCCCTTCTTTTATTGAGAAGCAGCGCTGAGCCCACCGCGACGCTCACCGAGACCGCGGAGCTGATCCAGACGCAGGGGATGATATCCATCGGATTCTCGCAGCCGGCAAGACGCCGGATGGTCGCGACCGTCGTCGGCAGGATCTGAAACGACGCGGTGTTGAGCGCCACGAAGACGATCATGTCGCCGCTGGCAGTCCGCGCGCCGTCGTTCAGCCGGTCGAGCTCCGCCATCGCGTCCAGCGCCATCGGCGTCGCCGCGGCGCCGAGGCCCAGCAGATTGGCGGTCATGTTGAGCGTTATGGAAGCGATTGCATGCGGGCTTTTTCCCCTCAGGCCGGGAAACAGCCGGTCGGTCAGCGGCGCCATCGCCCCGCTGATCTTCTCGCACAGCCCCGCGCGCTCCGCGATGCGCATCACCCCGCTCCACAGCGCGAGCGTGCCGCACAGCTCGATGCAGAGCTTCACCGCGCTGACGCCGCTTTCGAGCACCGCGCCGGACAGCTCGTTCATCCGGCCCAAAAACAGCGAGAACAAAAAGCCGAGCGCTATGAGCGCGCCCATAACATAGCTCATCATGTCAATCCGCCTCCGGCGACAAATCGTTTATAATTTATTGTATGATACAAGGAGAACTAAAATGAAAAGCAATGGAATTGTCAGAGAAATGGACAAGCTCGGCCGTGTCGTTATTCCGGTCGAGTTCCGGCGTATGCTGGATATCGCGGTCGGCGACGACCTTGAAATCACCTCCAAGGGCGACCAGATCATCCTGACAAAGCATCAGGCGGCGTGCATTTTCTGCGGCAGCACCGAAAACGTGGTACAATTCGAGGGAAAAACGCTCTGCAAAAAATGCATCGATAAGCTCGGAGGCATTCAATAGAGCGGGGCTTGCGCAAAGCGCGCCGCCGCAAAAGAATCGCATAAAAAGCGCCCTGCTGCGGCTTTTTGAGCCGACACAGGGCGTTTTTCGCATTTTTGAGCTTTTGAGAATACGCGCTCACATTCCCGGCTGCTTGTAGTTGCGGTCGATGTCGACGACGGGATAATAGCTCTCGTCGAGCGCGGACACGGCGGCGCACACGCGCGCGCGGATGTCCTCCGTGCTGTCGTAGCAGTCGGTCGGCACCGCAACGTCGAAGATCACGTTGGTGTGGTCGTGGGTGCGCACGGTGCGAAAATCGTGGATGGTCAGCGACGGGTCCACGCTCTTAACCGTGATCTCAACGGCGGAACGGATCCGCTCATATTCCTCATCGTGCTCCGCGACGGGGTCGAGGTGGATGACCAGCTTTACGCCGAATTCCTTCTCCATCGCCCGCTCGATATTGTCGAGCACGCCGTGACAATACAGCGGGTCGAGCGTCGCGGACATCTCGACGTGTACCGTCGCGAAGATGCGGTCGGGACCGTAGGAATGCACCACGAGGTCGTGCAGTCCGAGCACGCCGTCATAGGCCCGGATGGCATTGTAAATTCCGTCGACGAGCGCGTCCGGCGGCGCCTCGCCGAGCAAGGGGCTCAGCGCGTCGCGCAGAATGCCGACGCCGGAGACAAGGATAAAGACGGCGACGCCCGCGCCGATCCAGCCGTCGATGCGGAAGGATGTAAAATACTGCACCGCCGCGCCGATGAGAACGCCGACGGTCGTAAAAACGTCGTTGCGGCTGTCGTCCGCCGCCGCGCGCAGCGCCGTAGAATTGATGCGGTCGGCAACGAGGCGGTAAAAGTTGCGCATGAAAAATTTCATCGCGATGGCGGCCGCGAGCACGGCCATCGTCGCAACGCTGATCTCTACGCTCTGCGGCGCTATGATCTTTTGCACCGAGGTCTTGAGCAGCTCGCCGCCGATAAGCAGGATCACGATGGCGATGAGGGCGCTCGACATATACTCCACCCGCGCGTGCCCGAACGGGTGCTCCTTATCCGCCGGCTTTTTCGCGAGGCGGAAGCCGAGCAGCGTGACCGCCGAGGAGCCCGCGTCGGACAGATTGTTGACAGCGTCGGCGATGATAGAGACGCTCGAGGAAAGGATACCGACGATGATCTTCAGACCGAAAAGCAGAAGATTACAAAAAAGGCCGACCGCGCCGGCAAAAATGCCGTAACTCTCGCGCGGGCGGTCGGTTTTCTTCTGCTCGAAGGCCTTTAACAGCAAGGCCCCCATCGGCTATTCCTCCGCTTCGGTCGTCTTCTGACCTACATAGGAGAAACGGCGAACCGTTTCGCCCTCATAATCAACTTCTTCGTTCCACATGGACGCCGGGCGCACCCAGACGTCCCGATCCCCGTACAGCGCGCGATACACCACCATCGGTTCAAGTGTTTCGCTGTGCAGCGCGACGTGCAGCACCTCGTACAGATTGCCCTTGAAGTGACGGTAGATGCCGTGCACGATCTTCTCCCGGTATTTTTTTAAGCTGGACTGCGCGTCCGTCATAAGTTTCACCTTCCTATTTTGCGGCGAGATCGCCGATAAAAATAATTTCGTCTGCTTTCATATTATGATACCCGCGGCCGTATTTTACCGGCATCGCGGCAATATAGCCGTCGATTTTTTCCTCGATGCGCCGCGTGATGACGTCGTCGGTAAACGCCTGCGGCGTCAGCGGGGATCTTGTGAGGATAAACCAGCCGCTCTCGGTGAGCACCGCGTCGCTCACGGCGCCGTCGGCGAGCGAGGTCACGATCGTCTCGAGCTCCGCCGAAAGCTCGCCGGGCAGCATATTGAAGCCGTCCGGATAACGCGCGGCGAGCGGGTCCTCGTTGTACAGCGCCGCGTACTCGTCAAAGCGCGCGGGCTCTGCTTGCAGCTTCGCCGCGATATCCCTTGCGAGCGTCTCCTTCTCGGCGGCGGCGTCCCCATCGCCCGCCGTGATGAGGATGCACTTAAAAGCGAACGCGCCCTTCTCCTGTGCGTACGCGAGCGCCTGCGCGTCGCTCACAGCCGCAAAGTCCGCGTCGGCGTAGATATATTCCGCAAAGGAATTGAGGAGCTGCTCATTCTCCAGCATGGAGCGGTAGAGTGCCGGCGTCAGATGCTTTTCGGCGAGCGCGGCGTCAAACGCCGCATCGCTGTCATAGTTTGAGCGCACGCTGTCGATATACATCTGCGCCGCGGCGGCCGTCTGCTCGTTTTTCTCAAATCCGAGTTCCTTCGCCCACTGCAGGATTGCGTACTGGCTGCGCAGATATTGCTCCGCTTTTTCAAAAAACGTCTTTTCGTTGTCCCCGCTTTCAAAGTACGCCGCATCCTGCGACTCATACTGCTCCTTTTCGTCGAGGAAGCGGTAGACGTACTCGTCGCTCGAGATCGCGAAATCCCCGACGGTCAGCACCGTGTCCCGCCGCGCGAGCGGCGAGCTGAGCAGGCCGTTCGGCAAAAACCGCGCGAGCGCCGCGGCCGCGAGCAGCAGCGCCGCGGCTATCGACGCCGGCAGGACGCCGCGCTTTGCGCGCCGGACGGGTCGCGTTTCCTCCGCCGTCTGCGCACCCTCTTGCAATCCCGCATTCTTTTTATATAATAACTTATGTTGTTTGCTTTTTTTCATGATGCCTTCATAAATTCATGGTAAACTAATCCTGTAACAAGCTGTATTGTAACATACTTTTACAATGCAAGTAAAGAATCACTTGTTTTTCCGGAGGAAGCTATGGAGCGGCGGCTTTTGTTCGTCATCAACCCGAAGGCCGGCAGGGCCGAAATCAAATACCACGCGCTCGCGATCATCGACAAATTTGTCCGCGCGGGCTTTGCGGTGCACGTCTTTACGACGGCGGGCAAGAACGACGCGTTTGAGTATGTCCGCGCGCACGGGGCGGAGTACGACCGCGTCGTCTGCTGCGGCGGAGACGGCACGGCGGACGAGGTGCTCAACGGCATCATGGCGCTCGACGCGCGCCCGCAGTTCGGCGTGATCCCCGCGGGCACGAGCAACGATTACGCCTACAATCTCAACATCCCCGCCAACATGGAAAAGGCGGCGGATATCGTCGCCGACGACAATACCTTCGCCATCGACGTCGGAAACTTCGGCGGGCATTATTTTACCTACGTCGCGGCGTTCGGCCTGTTCACCGAGGTGACCTATGAGACGCCGCAGGACTACAAAAACCTGTTCGGCTACCTCGCCTATATCCTGGAGGGCGCAAAGCGCCTGGGCGCGCAAAAGGCATACCATGCGCGTATAGAGTACGACAACGGCGTTTTCGAGGGCGATTATCTGCTGGGACTCGCCGCGAATTCCATCTCGCTTGCCGGGCGGCGCACGGCGCTCAAGGGCAGCAAGCTGGACGACGGTCTGCTCGAGGCCGTCTTCATTAAGGCGCCCGCCTCACTCACCGATATGCAGAGCCTGACCAATATTCTCCTCGACGTGGAAAAGATGACCGATGTGAAAAGCGCTTTTATCGACGCGGCGCGCACCACCCGTCTGCGCGTGACAAGCGCCGAGCCCATCGCCTGGACGCTGGACGGCGAGAACGGCGGCGCGCACACCGAGTCGGTCATAGAAAATGTGCACAAGGCGGTCACGGTGCTGCGGGGAACGAAAAAGCTGTAGCTCCCCGTCCACGGAATTAAAAACACCCAGCAGACACATTTCGTTTGAACAAACCGGGACGCAAAGAAGCGGGGGGGGGGC
>JAYFQJ010000080.1:0-6904 GCA_034927165.1 Oscillospiraceae bacterium | reverse complement strand
CCGCCGCGGAGATCCTGCGCGCGCTCGAGGGGCTGCACATCGAAAGCCTCACGCCCATAGAGGCGATGTACACACTAAACGATCTCAAAAAACTCGCGGCCAAGCGGGAGGAGGACTAAATGCCCATCCGTGTTCTTGATAAAAACGTCTGCGAGCAGATCGCGGCCGGCGAGGTCGTCGAGCGGCCCGCATCCGTCATAAAAGAACTTGTCGAGAACGCGGTCGACGCCGGCGCGACGTGCGTGGAGGTGGAGCTGCGGCGCAGCGGCCTTGAGCTGATGCGGGTGAGCGACAACGGCTGCGGCATCGCGCGCGAGGAGGTGCCGACCGCCTTTCTGCGCCATGCGACAAGTAAGATCCGCACTGAATCCGACCTCGAATCGATCGCGACGCTCGGCTTTCGCGGCGAGGCGCTCGCCGCCATCTGCGCGGTCGCGCGCGTAAAGCTCGTCACAAAGCGGCCGGTCGACGCGCTTGGAACGGCGTACTGCATCGAGGGCGGCGCGCAGACGGATTATGACGAGACCGGTGCGCCGGACGGCACGAGCGTGTATGTGCGCGATCTGTTTTTCAATACGCCCGCGCGCATGAAGTTCTTAAAAAAGGACGTGCATGAGGGAAACGCGGTGCAGTCGGTCGTCGAGCAGCAGGCGCTCGCACATCCCGAGGTCGCGTTTAAGCTGACGCGGGACGGCAAGCTCGCCTTTACAAGTCCCGGAACGGGCGATCTGCGCGCGGCGGTCTACAGCGTGTTTCCGCGCGACGCGGCGGACAATCTTGTGGAGCTTGCGTATGAGACGAACGGCGTCGCCGTCGCGGGCTATGTGACTGCGCCCGGCTTTGCGCGTGCGTCGCGCGGTTATCAGTTCGTCTTTATCAACGGCCGCTTCGTAAAGTCGCGCGGTGTCTGCGCTGCGGCGGAGGAGGCCTGCCGCGGGCTTGTCATGGCGGGGAAGTACCCCTGCTTTGCGCTCGCGCTGCGCGTCCCCTTTGAGGATGTGGACATCAACGTGCACCCCGCAAAGACGGAGGTGCGCTTTAAAAACGAACGTGCGGTGACGTCCGCCGTCTATGCGGCGGTCCGCGCAGCGGTAGCGGACGCGGCGGTGCACGCGGTTGAGCGACAGAGCGATCTTGCGCCTGCCGCAAAGCCTATCTATGCGGTTTTGTCGGAAAAGCCGGACGATTCGACAGCATCTGCGGACGCTGTCACAGATAATGGGAAGACGGGCCGCAAAAACGAGAGCTTCCTCGATTTCTGGCCGGAGACGGACGGATCGGCGCCCGCACGGACGCCCTTGAAAGAAACGCTCGCTCAGCCGGGGACGCAAAGAAATCCGGAGGGCGGCGAAGACGCCGCGCCCTGGTTTATCGCGTCGGACGCGGCGGCAGCCGGAGCCGGCGCGGGGCGCGGCACTGCGGAAGAACAGGCGGGTTCAAACGACAGGGCGGCCGCGCAGATGCGGCAGACGCGTCTCGGCGCACAGGCGCTCCCCGGGGAGGAGGATATCCGCGTCCTCGGCGAGCTGTTCGACACCTATATCGTCGCGCAGCGGGGCGACACGGCGCTGTTTATAGACAAGCACGCGGCGCACGAGCGGCTGCTGTATGAGGAGATCAAGACCTCGGATATCGAAAAGATGCGGCAGCTGCTGCTTGAACCGATCGTTCTGACGCTGCCGGCAGAGGAAAAAACGGCGCTGCTCGAAAACGCGCCGCTGCTTGAGGGACTCGGCTTTGTCATCGGGGATTTCGGGGGGCGCGAGGTCTGCGTGCGGGAGATCCCGACCTATTTTTCCATTGAGACGGTGTCCGCCGCTGTTGAGAAGATCGCGGCGCGGCTTTGCGGCTTTTCCAACGATCTGACGACCGACGAGCGCGAGTGGCTCGTTCATTCCACCGCCTGCCGCGCGGCGATCAAGGCGGGCGGCAGGACTCCGACATACGAGCTGCAGCGCCTTTGCGAGGATATATTGAGTCGGGATGTGCCGAAGTTCTGCCCGCACGGGCGGCCGGTCTTCTTCACCATGGACAAAAAGGAGTTTGAGAAGCGCTTTGGCAGGATATAGCGCAAAAAAACAGCCGCTGCTCGTCATCGCGGGCCCTACGGCCAGCGGGAAGACGGCGACGGCAATCGAAGCGGCGCTGCTTCTCGACGGCGAGATCGTGTCGGCGGATTCGATGCAGATCTATCGCGGCCTCAATATTGGCACCGCAAAGCCTGCGATGGCGGAACGCGCCGCCGTGCCGCATTATCTCATCGACATTCTCGACCCGGATGCCGCCTACAGCGCCGCGGATTATGTGCGCGACGCGAACCGTGCCATCGACGCGATTGTCGCGCGGGGAAAGCAGCCCATCGTCTGCGGCGGCACGGGGCTGTACATCGACGCCCTGACGTCGGGCCTGCGGTTTCTGCAGCAGGAGAACAACGACGCGCTGCGAGAACAGGTGCGTGCGGATCGCGAGCGCCTCGGGGTCGAAGCGATGCTTGCGGAGCTTGCGGCGGCCGACCCGGATTATGCGCGGACGCTGCATATCAACAATGAAAAGCGCATTCTGCGCGCGGTGGAGAAGCTGCGGGCGACAGGACTCACGCAAGCGCAGCTCGCGCAGCGAACCCGCGCAGAAGAGAGCCGTTTTTCCTGTTATTACACGGTGCTCAGCGTGGAGCGCGCGCAACTGTACGCGCGCATAGAACAACGGGTGGACGCCATGCTGGCGGCCGGATTGCTCGAGGAGGCGCGGTATGTGTATGAGAACCGCGCACGCTTCGCGACCGCGCGGGACGCCATCGGCTATAAGGAGTTTTTTCCCTATTTTGAGGGCGCGCAGACGCTGCACAGCTGTACGGATGCGCTCAAACAGGCGACGCGCCGCTATGCAAAGCGGCAGCTGACCTGGTTCCGGCGTCGGGAGGATGCCCTGTGGCTCGACGCGGCGCAGCGGACGCCGCAGCAGCTCGCACAGACCATCGCGGACGGCTTTTGCCGTTTTGCGCAAAAATAGACAGAAAATCAGTAGAGGAGAGAATCATGAAAAATATCAATCTGCAGGACGTGTTCCTCAATCAGGCCCGCAAGGAGAAGATCCCGGTCACGATCTATCTGACGAACGGGTTTCAGTTCCGCGGCATCGTCAAGGGCTTTGACAGCTTTACTGTCGTGCTGGACAGCGAGGGACGGCAGAATCTCGTGTACAAGCACGCGATCTCGACGATCACGCCTTCAAAATTCATTTCGCTGCTCGATCAGGAGATGAGCGAAGAGGCCCATGACTAAGAGAGTTGTCCGGACGGCGGTGGTGCTTTTCGCTGTGCTCGTGCTCGTATATTTTGCCTTTCAGGTCTACATGATGGCATATCCGAGCTACAAGACGTCGGTCGCCACTGTTACCGGCGTCGCGAGCAGCTTTGCGACGACCGGCATCGCCGTGCGGGATGAGACGCTCATAGAGGTTGCCGCGGACGGCGTGCTCAACTTCCTCGTGGACGACGGCGAGAAGGTCGGCACGGGGGCGCGCGTCGCGGAGGTCTATGCCACGAGCGACGCCGCGATAGAGAATCTGCGGCTGTCGCTGCTCAAAAAGGAATACACGCTGCTCAAGAATACGGCAGACGCCGGCCGCACAGCGGGAACGAACATCGAATCAATGTCGAACGGCCTGTACGATACGCTCTCCGCGCTTTCCGGCGAACTCTCCCGCGGCGACTTTTCCGCCGTCACACAGCGGCGCAGCGAGATTTTGGAGCTGCTCAACAGCTTTTATATCACCGCCGGCAAGGATCTGTCGCTCGACGCGCGCATCACGTCGCTCGAGCAGCGTATCGCCGCCATAGAAGCGGGGGACAACGAACCGACGGGCTATATCACGACGCCGCTTGAGGGCTATTTTGTATCCCACGCCGACGGCTACGAGGCGCTGATCGATAAGCAGAGCGTCGTGCAGATGACGCCGGATCAGCTCGAGGCGCTGCTCGCGCAGGAAACGCCGCAGACGGGGGACAGCTGCCGCATCATCAACGGGTACAAATGGTATTTCGCGTTTGTCGCCGACGCGGCTGTCGCGGACAGGTTCACCGTGAACGACACGATGGCGCTCGACTTTACTTATTCCTCCGCCGCGGCGACAGATGCGGTCGTCGTCGCGGTCGTGCCCGGGTCGGACGGCAGCGCGACGATCGTGCTGCGCTGCGACGTGCTCAACAGCGAAATGGCGACGCTGCGCGTCGAAGAGGCGACCGTCACCTTCAAAAGCTACACCGGCATCCGCATCGATCGTACGGCGCTGCATATGGAGGACGGCGTCACCGGCGTTTATGTGAAGTACGGCTCCGCCGTCGAATTCCGCAAGCTCGATATCGTCTATGAGACACAGGATTATGTTCTTTCCCGCGCATATACGGGGAGCTCGGAATACGTCAGCTTGTACGATGAGATCATCACGCAGGGGCGCGATCTGTATGTCGGCAAGGAGCTCGGAAACGGGTAAACTGTTTGTTGACATTGATATTAAAATATAAGATAATAATATATAAAGTTTTTCAAGGGAATGCATAAGAAACGGGGGGACTGGTTATGGGACTCAAGGACTGGTTTAACGACGTATTTATCGGTAAGGACGACGACGCAGACGATTACGAGTCCGATGGATTCGAGACGAACGAAGAGGATGATCTGCCGAAAAGGACGAAGCACGCTTCCGCTTCCGACGCAAAAAAGCACGACAACAAGATCGTCAATATCAATGCGACGACACAGCTGGAGGTCGTGCTCGTCAAGCCTGAGCGTTTTGACGACGCGAGCAGCATCGCCGACCATCTCAATAATAAGCGCACCGTTGTGCTCAACCTCGAATCCACGAGCAAGGAGATTTCGCGGCGTCTGGTCGATTTTCTCAGCGGCGTAGCCTATGCGAACAACGGCCAGATCAAACGCGTCGCGAACAGTACCTTTATCATCACGCCCTACAATGTCGGCGTGATGGGCGATCTGCTCGACGAGCTCGAGAACAGCGGCGTATATTTTTAAAAAGAATTAAACGGAGGGCAGCACCATGTTTTCACCGAAAGAGATTCGCGATACCGTTTTTGACAAGGCCGTTCGCGGCTACAACACCGACGACGTAGACGCCTTTCTGTCGCAGATCGCCTCGCAGATCGAGACCCTCGAGTCGGAAAAGTCCGACGCGGAAAGCAAAATGATGATGCTTGCGGAAAAGCTTGAGGCATATCGCAAGGATGAGGATACGCTGCGCTCTGCGCTGATCACTTCTGAACGCCTTAAGGAGGCGGTCCTCACCGAAGCGCGCCAGAAATCCGAGATCCTTATGAACGACGCGCAGATGAAGGCGGATCAGGTCACGAGCGCCGCACAGCAGCAGGTCGAAAAAGAAGAGGAAGCCTATGATGGGCTGAAAAAGGAGATCGCCGCGTTCAAGCACGAGGTGCTCGGTATGTATAAAAAGCATCTCGAGCTGCTCAACGAGTTGCCGGAGGGCGATATGGACGGAGAAGCAGAGGACGAGCCGGAGACGGCGGCCGAGCCCGAAAAGCCTGAGGAAGAGATCAAGGAGCCGGTCGTGCCGAAGGCGGCTGAAGCGGTCATAGAGGAAGAGACCGCGGAGCCGGCGGCGGAGGAGAAGGAAGAGGACAAGCCCGACCTTTTCGCGGACTTTGTGAAGGATGCCCCGGAATACAAGGAAGTCAAAAAGGAAGACGAGATGGAGACCCGCTTCGGAAAGCTCGATTTCGGCGAGAATTTTTCCTTCGATAAATAAACGCATAGGAGTGACCCCAATTGCCTCAGGATTATAACAGTACGCTGAATCTGCCGAATACCGACTTTCAGATGCGCGCTTCGCTGCCCCAGCGCGAGCCCGCATGGCTCGAGGACTGGTACAAAAGAGACCTCTATAACGCCATCGTAGAATATAATAAGGACAAGCCGCTGTACGTTTTGCACGACGGCCCGCCGTACGCGAACGGCAATATCCATATGGGTACGGCGATGAACAAGGTCCTCAAGGACATCATCATCCGCTACAAGAATCTCAGCGGATTTTGTGCGCCGTATATCCCCGGCTGGGATACCCACGGTCTGCCCATCGAACAAAAAGCGCTCAAAAAGCTCGGCGCGGACAAGAACAATCTCTCCAAGCTCGAGATCCGAAAAAGCTGCAAGGAGTTTGCGCTGTCCTTTGTCGACGTCATGACCGAACAGTTCAAGCGCCTGGGTGTGCTGGGCGACTGGGAGAACCCTTACATAACGCTCAAACCGGAGTTTGAAGCGGTGCAGATCAAGATTTTCGGCGAGATGGCGAAAAAGGGGTACATTTACAAGGGACTTAAAAGCGTTTACTGGTGCCCGAACTGCGAAACGGCGCTCGCCGAAGCGGAGATAGAGTACGCGGACGATCCCTGCAAATCCATCTATGTCCGCTTTAGGGCGGATGAGGACCCGAACGGCGTGCTCGCCCAATACGGTCTGCCGCTCGACAATACCTATTTCGTCATCTGGACGACGACGACGTGGACGCTGCCCGCGAACGTAGCCGTCTGCGTCCACCCCGATTATGATTATGCCGTGACCGACGTCGGAGGAAAATTCTATATTGTCGCCGAGGCCCTGCAAGCCGAGGTCATGGCGGCCGCGGGCATCACCGACTACAAGACGGTCGCGACCATCCGCGGTGCGGAGCTTGAGCGCATCTGGGTGCGGCATCCCTTCCTTGACCGGCGCTCGCTCGTTGTCAAGGACGAATATGTCACGCTCGACACCGGCACCGGCATCGTGCACATCGCACCCGGCCACGGCGTCGAGGACTTTGACATCATCACAAAAAAATATCCCGAGCTTCCCGTACTCGTGCCGGTCGACGGCAAGGGCGTGCTGACCGAGGAGGC
>JAYFQJ010000098.1:0-11410 GCA_034927165.1 Oscillospiraceae bacterium | reverse complement strand
CGCTGTCCACCAGCGGCTTGATCTCGCGATAAGGGCGGTAGCCGTATTGTAGGATCTCCGGGTGCACCGCGCTCACTCCCTCGGGGCACGCCTCCAAAGCGATGATCGTGCCTCCTTTTTTCAGGTAAAACTCCGCGGAATAGATCCCCATCGATCCCACCCATAGATCCGCGCCCCATTTGCCGACGCCCACGATCACGGCGTCCGCCGGCTCCGCGTCCCGATAATAGTATCTGCTCGCCGCCGCCACGCACGCGCGGTGCGCTTGCACAAAGTCGCCGCAGCGAAGGTCGTGGATGCTGCTGTCGTCCGTCAGCACCGCGTTGAGGATGAAATCGAGCAGTCCCTCCTGGCGGACAGCCTGCTCCACCTCCGCGCGGATGGGGTTCTCCACCTTTCCCATGATCTCGGTCCCCTTATAGGTGACGCTGTTCCAATGGCTCAGCCCCGTCGTCACTTTGCCGGAGACCCCGGGGATAATAATTTTCGCGCCGCCGGACCAGCCGAAGATCGGATGCGGCTTGACCGCGCCGATCGCCATTTTAAAGTCGCTCTCGTAAAGCAGCTTATTCACATAAATGGGAAAATCCTCCCGCGCGCCCTGCACGCAGACGAGCTGCTCCGGGTTGTCGAATTCGTGATCCAGCACAGGATAATTTTCGACGACCTCTTGGCCGCAAAGGTATATTTTTTCTTCCCGCGTCAGCGCGCGGTGCGTCCCCTGCGCGACCAGAAGACTGACCTGCGCGTCGGGGCTCGCCCTTTTGATGCGCTCAAGCACGACCGGCAGCACCTTGTCCGTCTGCATCGGCCGGCTCAAGTCGCAGATAAGCAGACATATCTTCTTTTTTCCGGCGCAGAGCTCGTCGAACGGCGCGCAGCCGACGGGATGATCGAGATGCCGGTTGATCAGCGCCCGCAGATCTTCGGCCGGCCGGATATCGTCCGGCTCCAATACGCCGATAAGATTTTTTTCCGGGATCGAGAGCTCCTTTTTCGAGCGATACCATGCCATGGGAACAATTCGGTTTTTCATTGCTTTCTCCTTATCTGTCGGGCTTTTCCGTCGCGGTCAGCTCCGCGTGGCGTTTATAGAAGCCCTTCATCTGCGCAAACAGTTCGCGGTAGAGCGTATAGGTATTGTCGTAAATCCTCTTTGTCTGCGGCTGCGGCACATATCCCGCGGAAAATGAGACCATCTTTTCCACAGCCTCAGAAAGCGTTTCGTTGTATTTCAGTCCCACCGACGCAATGACGGCGCTTCCGAGCGCGGCCGCTTCGCCGCAGTTGGGGATCTGCGCTTCAACGCCCAAAACATCCGCCAGAATTTGAGACCACAGCTTTGACTTTGTCCCGCCGCCCACAAAGCGCGCCTTCTGGATCGCAAATCCGTTTTCCCGGAAGCTGTCCAGGACCGCGCGCAGACTGAACGCGACCCCCTCCATAATAGAACGCGCAAAATGTGCGCGGGTGTGATAATTTCGGATGCCGGCAAACACGCCGAAGGTGGTCGCGTCCTTCACGGCGTAGCTCGCGCCGGTAAAATAGGGCAAAAGGATCAGTCCCTCGGCGCCCGGGGCGACCTTCTCCGCCTCCCGGTCTATGTACTCGTATACATCCGCCCCCGTCTCGGCGGCAGACCGAAGAAGATCGGCGCAAAAATTGCTCTGGAACCATTTCAGGACGCTCCCCGCGTCTGTTACGGTGCAGGAGGGAACGTAACCGAAGGGCGCGATCACACGGATCTGTGAGAATTTATCCTGCGCGTAGATCGGCTCCCGGCAATAGGTCCGAACCGCGCTGCAGGTCCCGATGCTGACGGTAAACAAGCCCTCCTCGACCGCGCCCGAGCCGATCTGGCTCGCCGTTGCATCGCACACGCCGCCCACGACCGGCAAGCCGGGACAAAGCCCGAGCGCCGCGGCCCTGTCCTCCCCGAGCTTGCCGATGATCTGCGTGGAATCGCACAGCTCCGGCAGCATTTCGCGCGACACCCCGACGGCGCGCAGCATCGTCTCGGAATAGCACAGCGTGTTGATGTCGAGCAGACCGGTGCTCTGCGCGATGCTTTTGCTCGCGATATGCCTCCCGAGCAGCTTAAAGCTGATGTAATCCGCCGGAGAAAAAAAGATATGTCTGCATTTTTCCCATAGCTCGGGAATCTCTTCCTTACACCATAGAATCTTGAACGCCGTGTGCTGCGGCAGGGCGTCCTCTCCGGTGATCCGGTAAACATCTATCTCCGGATGCCGGGCCGCAAACCGCTCGACTTGCGATGTGCAGCGAAAGTCCTGCCATGTCATGTTCCGGGTCAGCGGGCGGTATTCCTCATCCGCCAGGATGAGACCGCAGCGATTCGAGTCCGTGCAAAGGCCGGCGATGCGCTCCGCGCCCGCACTGTCCGC
Organism: Oscillospiraceae bacterium; assembly: GCA_034927165.1. Lineage (GTDB taxonomy): Bacteria > Bacillota > Clostridia > Oscillospirales > Ruminococcaceae > JAYFNU01. The sequence goes on along the minus strand of JAYFQJ010000098.1, from coordinate 9,005 downwards.
CGCCCTTCTGACCGCCGCGCAGTATTTCTCCCATATCTGTTCGGGGTCCTGCTCGATCCTGTCCTTCGCCGGATATGCGGTGTCGATCGCCTCGCTCGCAAGCGCGGCTGTATCACCCCGCAGCGTGACCGCCAGCGCCTTGATATTTGTCGTCCCGATATCTACGCCCATGAGCAACGGTTCCATAGTTTCCTCCGATATACTCCCGAATTCGTCCTTTGTAATAATATTACCATCTTTTTTGCTTTTTGCAAAGCCTCAGCATAATTATCATTATTTTGCCGAACAGCGCCCGAAAAGTATGGTAAATAAGTATAAATTTTGCTTGCAGCTGCAGCTTGCGTTGCAATGCAAGTGCGCTTGTGATATACTTCTGGTAGTATCAGTGATCCGGTTTAAGAGCCTTGCCGCTCTTTTTCCGTGTTTCTATTTATGACTATGTTTTAGGAGGATCTCACATGAAAGCAATGGATTTCAAGGGCATCATCCCACCCATCCAAACCGCATTTAAAGCGGACGGTTCTCTCGACAAGGAGGGAACAAGAAACATCGTCCGGTTCACGCTGCCGCACGTGCAGGCCTATTATCCGCTGGGCACCTACGGCACCGGCCCGCTCATGTCTCTCGACGAGCGCAAGGAAGCGCTCGAGGTGATTCTGGACGAGACGAACGGAAAAATCCCCGTCATCGCCCATGTCGGAACGCCGGACACAAAGAGCGCGGTAGAGCTCGTCAAGCACGCAAAAGCCGCGGGCGCGTCCGCCGTCGGTTCCATCTCCCCCTATTATGCCCCGCATCTTCCCGAGGAGCTTCTCTATCACTATTTCATGGACCTCATGGAGGCGGCCGGCGATATGCCGCTGTTCGTCTACAACAACGCGCACTATTGCCAGAACGTCATAACGCCGGGTCTGCTGCAGCGGCTCGCGGGGGAGGGTCTGCGCGGCTGCAAGGACAGCTCCTTCGACCTCGTCAACTTCTACAACTTCAAGGAAGCCGTCAAGGATTATCCCGATTTCAACGTCATCATCGGCACGGAGGCCATTTTTGTCCCCGCGTTTGAAGCCGGCGCAACGGGCTGCGTATGCGGCATCGGCAACATATTCCCTGAGCTGCTCAAAAAAATGTACGATCAGACCCTCGCGGGCAACACCGCCGAGGCGCTCAAGACACAAGCGCAGATCCTGCGCATCCGCGCCATCACGAAGCTTGCGCCCACGATCCCCGTCATGCATTGCATCCTCGAGCTCAGGGGCGTGAACGCCGGAATGCCGCGCCGTCCTTATCTGCCGCTTGACGACAGCACCAAGGCGCTCGTTAAATCCAAGCTGCAGGCGATTCAGGCCATCTGACCGGAGGCATAGAAGATATGAAGGTTGATTTGAGCGGGAAGGTCGCGGTCGTCACCGGCGGCGGCGGGCTTCTTTGCAGCTGCTTTTCCGAGGAGCTCGCGCGCAACGGCGCCTCGATCGCCGTGCTGGACCTCAATGAGGAGGCCGCCCGCGCGACAGCGGACAAGATCAACGGCAACGGCGGCCGGGCGATCGCCGTTGCCTGCAATGTCCTCGAATACGACAGTGTTAAGGCCGCCGAGGAGCGAGTGCGCGCCGAATTCGGACAGTACCACATTCTCATCAACGGCGCGGGCGGCTCGCCCGCCTGGGCTTCTACAGAGGAGACCGCAGCGCCGGGGGATACCGAATGTACCTTTGCGCAAAAGCAGGCTCTGTTTAATCTTCCTGCGGAGAGCATGGCAAAGGTCATGGACATCAACTTTCTCGGGAGCTACATCACGACGCAGGTCTTTTCAGCGCACATGATGAACGTTCCGGGCGCCTGCATCATCAATATGTCCTCGATGAGCGCGCTGTCCCCCCTGAGCAAACAGCCCGCCTATTCGACCTCTAAGGCGGCGCTGACCAGCTTTACGCTCTGGTGCGCGAAATATCTGGCCGACGTCGGCATCCGCGTCAACGCGATCGCACCCGGTTTTTTCGCGACCAACATCAACCGCCATCTGCTGTTTGACGCGCAGGGGAACCTTACGAAGCGCTCTGAAAAGATCATCGCCGGAACGCCCATGAACCGTTTTGGACAGCCGGAGGAGCTTCTCGGCGCTCTGCTGTTTTTGTGCGACGAGACGGCGAGCGGCTTTGTCACCGGGGCCGTGATCCCCGTCGACGGCGGCTTCAGCGCCTACTGCGGCGTTTAGCTGCCGGGGGATACAAAAATATCCGCTTCAACAAAGAGGAGCAGGCCGCCTTTCGGCGGTCTGCTCTTTTTTAGAGGATCTCTCGTTTTCTTTTCGGGACAAACTCCCGCGGGCAAAGGGGCCGCCGTCTGTTTTACAGACGGCGGCCCCTTTTAACTATGCATCATAAACCGAAAGCGTATGCGGAAGCTCCGTCAGGCGTTCGGCGCCCATTGACCGTATGTAAAGGATGTCCTCTGTACGCACGCCGAATTCTCCCGGCAAATAGATCCCGGGTTCATCCGAGAACACCTGGCCCGCGGCAACCGTCTCATCGGCGGACGGGCTGAGAAAAGGCCGCTCGTGCATATCCAGGCCCAGTCCGTGCCCCAGACCGTGCGTAAAGTAAGCCGCATATCCGGCGCGCGCAATGATCCGCCGCGCAGCCGCGTCGACCTCCCGGCAGGGAACGCCCGGCTTTGCCGCGCGCATCGCAGCCTCGTTGGCCTCAAGCACGATCCCATAGATCTCGGAAAGTCGCTCCGGCGCGCGCTTTACGGCAAAGGTCCTCGTCGTATCCGCCCTGAACAGGGTTCGTGTGTCGGCGCCTCCAAAATCCATAAAGACGACGTCTCCCGCGCGGATGACCCTGTCCCCCGGCGTGTGATGCGGCAGCGCCGTATTGGCGCCGGACGCGACCAGCGGGCCCTTGCTGTCGATCCCCTGTTCAGCGCTGCAGGTGATGAACATCCGCATGACCTCGCGCTCCGTCCGGCCGCATACGCCCGCGTTCAGCAGCTGAAGAAAAGCTTTCCCCGAGCGGATCTGAACGTCCTTGAGAATGCGATACTCCTCCTGCGTCTTGACGACGCGCAGCGCGCCCAGCAGCGTTTGCGCGTCGGAAAACCGACAGCGCTCACAGCGCTCCATGAGCGACAGCGTGATCCAGCTGGGAACCAGTCTTGCCACGCCCGCCGCCGCGCAGCCGCCCAGAATGCGCGCCGCCTCCGCGATCAGATCATCCGACGGCCCCAGTCCGTGCAGCTGCAAAAGAGAGCGCGTATCCCGCTCCAGCTCGCCGAGCTCAAACGCAGGCATGAAAAGATGCGCCGCATCGGCTGTTATGATCAGAAAGGTTCTATCCGCCCCCGGCGTCGTCCGCACTCCGCTCAAATAGAACATATCGCTGGACGGCGAGAGCAAAAGACAATCAAGCTGCGCGCGCAGCATTGCCTGCCGCGCGCGCAGAAGCCTGTTTTCAAGGATCATCAGAGCTCCAGGATCTCATTCCAGATCGTCTCGTTGACGGGGATCCCCTTCTCCATGTTTTCAGCGCGATGCTTCATCACGTTCTCCCCCGGATAGCGCGGGGCGGAGAAGCCCGGCGCCGGGCGGGCGTTGAGCAGATAGCTCAGCAGACGATCGGCGATCTCCTCCTCCTGCTGCGCGCTGTTCACCGAGCGGCTGTTGATCGCGATAAAGACCTGTGAGATCGAGTTCTCGTCGCCGGGGATGCGGTCGCGCACATCGCACGCCGAATTCCCGAGACACATGGAGCTTCCGATCATGTCCAGCAGGAAATTGATCGCGGAGCCCTTATACTCTCCCAACGGCAGCAGCCGCGCCTCTTTCATTACCGGCATGGGGTCCGTAGACAGGTTTCCCTCGTGATCGTAGCCAGCCGGCTTCGCCATCTGTTTTCCGTCATAGTAGGCCAACTGCAGCTTGCCGTAGGAATACTCGCCGAGGGATACATCCGCAACGACGTTCCCCTCCGAGCGCGGAAACGCGAGAACAAAGGGCGTTGTGCCGAGCACGCGGTCCAGCGTCCCGTGATAGACCATGTTGGACTTGGAATTGGTCCAGACCATACCGACCATACCCGCGTCGGCGATCCTCCAGCCATAGGTGCCCGCGCGGAACCAGTGGTTGGTGTTGTTGAGCGCGACACAGCCGACGCCGTGCTCCCGCGCCAGCTCAATAGCGCGGTCGGTGCATTGCAGCGCGTTGATGATGCCGATGCCGTGGTTGCCGTTCCAGCGCTCAAAGCCGCCGAAGCCGGCCTCTCTCTCCGGCTGCGCGGAGGGTACGCAGATGCCGCTGTCAAAGCTCAGCACCAGTCGTTTCACCCTGTTGATCCCGTGCGAATAAATGCCGTCGCGCGAGATGCCCACCGCCGTTTCGGCGACCTTCTGTGCGGTCTGCGCGCTGCATCCGTGCGCGACCAGCTTCTCCGCGATCGTTTTGACCGCATCGTCGTATTGAATGTAGATCATATTCTGTTCCTCCCAATAAAATCAAATTCAGATCTGTGCGTCCAGCATCATAAGCGCCGGAATGTACGTCTTTATCATGTCGGTCAGATTTGCGATACGCACCGCCTCGTCCGTTTGGTGCGCCCAGCCGTGACCCTGCGGAAAGGGCTTTTTGATGTCCGGGCGGCTGGGGCCGTAGCCGACGGCGCGCGGAAGCTTTCTCGCATAGGTCCCGCCGTTCATGGCGACCGGCGGAAAGTCCGTCCCCATCTGCTCATTTGCGATCGCGGCGAGCGCCTGCACGATCTCCGAATTCGGATCGACATAGTTCGGCGCGTTATCCTCGATCGAGCACAGCGTAAAGCCCGCGGTATCCAGCGCCCTTCGGATGCTTTCCCGCATCCCCTCAAAGCGCGCGCCAGCGGGGTAACGAACGTCGCACCGCACGGTCAGTTCGCCGTCCTGCGTCTGCGCGAGCGAGCAGGAATGCGTGAGACTCCCGAGCACCTTTTCGCTGTAGGCGATGCCGAATCCCTCCCCGTTGTGACCGTCTGTGAAGCCGGAAAGCGCCTGCATCATGCGCTGCGCAGGCTCTGTCAGCAGCTTGGACCCACACAGCGCGCGCGCCAGGATGTTCAGCGCGTCCACCGCGCCCTCCGGCGTCGCCGTGTGCTTGGATACGCCCCGCGCGCTGACCTCGATTTCGTCGCCGCGCGCCTCCACCGCGACGTCGCAGCCGGACAGCTGCGCGCGCGCGCATTCGAGAGACACACCGCTGAGGATCGCCCGCGCAGACGCGGGAGTCGAATTTGCAGCCTCCCCCGCGTGCAGCGCATCCAGATTTCCCGCAAGCTTTGCCTTTGCCGTAAACTCCAGTCTCCCCTTTTCCGCGTAGCAGACGGGAAACGGCGCGTCCGGCACCAGCGTGAAGCACGGAACCGCCGGGTCTGTCGCCAGCAGATGTTCCATATCCTGCATACCCGACTCCTCGTCGCATCCGAAGATCAAGCGCAGATCGTTTTTGAGCGGGATCCCGCTCTCCTTGAAGAATTTCATGACGTACAGGGCCGCGCCCAGCGGGCCCTTGTTGTCGGTTGAGCCCCTGCCGACGATGTATCCGTCCTTGACATAGCCCTCAAACGGCGGACGGCTCCATGCGCCGTCTCCCGCCGGGACGACATCCAGGTGGCAGACCATGCCGAGCGTTTTTCCGCCCTGCAATCCTCTGAGCGTGCAGCTGCCGTAAAAGTAATCGTGATTTTCCGTCTCGAATCCGCAGGCGTTCGCCAGCGCGAGCGCGGCGTCGAGCGCCTGCGCCACGGCTGGCCCGAAGGGATACGCACTGCTCTCCTGCGCGCGCAGACTGGGGATCGCGATGAGGCGGATAATATCGTCGATCATCGGCTGCTCTTGTGCCTCGATAAATGTCCGGATCTTTTCATTTAGCTCCGATGTGATCTTCATCATGACGGTTTGCCTTTGTCCTTTCAGCGCAGATCTGTGATCGCCAATTCATCCATATCGGTAAACTCTATATTCTCTCCGCCCATCGCCCAGATAAGCGTATAGTTGGAGGTGCCGCAGCCCGCGTGGATGCTCCAGGAGGGGCTGATGATCGCCTGCTCCGGCTGCATGACGACGTGCCGTGTCTGCGTGGGTTCTCCCATCATATGAAATACGACGTTGCCCTGCGGCAGATCGATGTAGGTGTAAACCTCCATCCTGCGCTCATGAGTGTGCGCGGGCATCGTGTTCCACACGCTCCCCTTATTGAGCGACGTCAGCCCCATGCACAGCTGGCAGGTCTCCAGAACGGCCGGATGGATGAATTGATAGATCGTCCGCTCGTTGCACGCATCAGGCGTGCCCTTTACGACCTTCGCCGCCTTCTCGATGGGGATGAACTTGCTGGGCAGCTCCTTGTGCGCCGGCGCGCTGACCATGTAGAATTTTGCGGGGTCGCCCGCGTTCGCCGAGGAGAAGAGGACCTCCTTCGTCCCGCGGGAAAGATACAAGCAGTCCTTGAAGCCCATCTCGTAGACGATGCCGTCCGCGCGGATGCTCCCTTTGCCGCCGATGTTGAAGATGCCGATCTCGCGGCGCTCCAGGAAAAAGTGCGTGCCAAAGCTCTTCCAAACGTCGATGCCCTTCTCGATCGAAACCGTCTCCTTTACGGGCATGCAGCCGAGCGTGACCATGCGGTCGACGTGGCTGTACACCGCGACGACCTCATCGGCTTTGTACAGGCCGTCGATCAAAAACTCGCCGCGGATCTCCTCCGTGGTGTACCGCTTAAAATCATTTTGATTGCAGCTGTAACGAATATCCATAACGGTTCTCCTTTTTGTTTTTAGAAATATCTGATATTACTATTAATAATATCTTAGTTTGAGCGTATAGTCAAGAATCTTCCGATCCCTTTCTATATTTTGTGGATTTTATCGCACCGTTTGAAAGTTTTTCCTTGACAAAATCCATCAAAATGATAGACTGATATTATTACTAAGCAGCATTTTGCTATGCTGTGATCACAACGGAGGATTCATCGATGAATCATAGACAGAGAGTTTCCGCGGTCGTTCGGGGGCAAAAGCCCGACAGAACTCCCGTCGCATTTTCAAGTCATTTTCCCGCCGGGGCTGCCCACGGCGACGCGAGCGTTGAAGCGCACCTCGCCTATTTTGAAAACAGCGGTATCGATATATGCAAGGTGATGAACGAGAATCAGCTGCGCGGGGAATCCACAATAGAGGCGCCCGGTGATCTCTCGCGGGAGACCGTCTGTGCACAAAGCAAGCTGGGCATCCAAAATCAGGCGGAGCTGATCAAAAAGATCGCGGATCGGCTGAACGGAGAAGCGCCTGTCATCCTGACGGTGCACGGGCCTATGGTATCTGTGCACCATATGTCGGGCCGCAGCGGATTTTTTGTCGACAACCTCGATTTTTACCGCCGGTGTATCACAGAAGACCCCAAGGCGCTGCAGCGCGCGCTCGAAGCCGCGACGCAATCGCTGTGCGAAATGGTCGTTCGCTGCTTTGAAGCCGGCGCAGACGGTATCTATCTGGCCGCGCTCGGCGCGCAGAACGGTCTGTTCACCGATGCGGAATATAACGAGATCGTGCGGCCGTTTGATCTGCAGGTGCTTGAGGCCGCCGCCTCTCCCCGCTGCTGCAATATCCTGCATCTGTGCGCGGGCGATCTGGCCGTGCATCGGTTTGCGGATTACCCCGTTGATATCGTCAACTGGGAATTCGGCGGGAAAAATCCCACGCTGGCGGAGGGCTTCGCGCTGTTCGGGGAGGAAAAAACCATCATGGGCGGTCTCAACAACCATTGCGGCCCGCTCATCAGCGGAACGCCCGCGCAGATCGAGCGGGAGGTCCACGACATTCTGACGCAGGCGGAGGGACGCCGTTTTATCCTCGGCGCCGGCTGCACGCTGCCGACCGACTGTGATCTTGCGAATCTCAGAGCTGCGGTTCGCGCGTGTGAGACCTTCGGTCGCTGAATCTCTCAGGCGAATCTCCCGGCCGCCGGATGTTTTCGAACATCCCGGCGGCCTTTTTGCGCCGCCTCGCGATACCGCCGCAAAGCAGAGCGAACCGGACGGTTCGCCTTGCTCTGCGGCTTTTGGGGATCGCCTTTATCTTCCGTTTGCCTTCAGGATCTCCTCAATGCTCCACTTTGTAGCGAGTATGGAGGCCTTTTTATCCATGCTCCCGTCCGGATGATCTATATACTGAGAGTAGACCGTATAGATCGATCCGTCCGGCAGCTCGACCGAGGAGGGGAATCCGAGATCGGAATTTTTAGTGTCGTCGCGGAGGATCAGCTCCGTAATCCACGTCTTTCCGTCGTCGAGACTGACCATTGCGCTTTCACCGAAGGGCTTGGAGCGACGGCCGTAGGTGCAGATCAGGGCGCCGGAGGAGTGGCGGAGAAGATGCGGGGGCGAGCCGTTCACCTTCAGGCATTCCGGCGTCGACCAGGTTTTCCCGTTGTCGTCCGACACGGTCTGGAATATCGTGAACGAACCGTACTTTTCGGGCGCCGCGCCGTTCTGATAGCGGATATGGCAGATGATCCTGCCGTTCGGAAGCTGGACGCCGTGCGGGTCCACAAAATTCGCATAGGACAGGCCCTCGTCCGGCGCTATGGGGATGTCGGAGACGTGCTCCCACGTCACGCCGTCGTCCGTGCTCTTGTATGCCCTGTTCACGCCGCCGGTCTCCTTGCCGTCCACATCCTTCCCGAGGTACAGCAGGGAGCCGTCCTGCAGCAGCATCGGGCCGTGGAAGCTGGCGATCGGGCAGCGCGTCGGCTCCTTCCATGTCATGCCGTTATCCTCGCTGACGCACACCCAGGAGCCGTAATCCTTTTTCTGTGTCTCAATATCCACCGAACGCATATGCGCGGTGATCATAAGGAAATCCTCGCTGTTGACGCCGAAGGGGCCGTCCGTGTCGTACAGCATTTTTAGTAAGGGCCGCTTAAAGTACATATAGTTAATCAAATTGTACCACTCGGACATCAGCTTTCCGCCGCCCATATTGAGA
>JAYFQJ010000019.1:0-5338 GCA_034927165.1 Oscillospiraceae bacterium | reverse complement strand
GCTCGCAACGATAAAAGAGATCTTGATCTCGGAGGTGCTGATCATCTGAATGTTGATGTTTTGTTCTGAGATCGCAGCAAAGGCATCTGCGAGAATCGCGGGATTGCTCTTTATCCCGCTGCCGACGACCGAGACCTTTGCGACATCCTTCCCGTAGGACATACCCGATGCGCCGAGTTCGTCAATGAGACGGTTGACGATGGGCAGCGTCTGGTCGAGCAGATCCTGTGATACGGTAAAGGCGATGTCGTTCGACATACCGCGCACGGCGCTCTGGATGACCATATCCACAGTGACATCGTTCTCGGCGAGCTCCCGGAAGACGCGCAGCGCCATGCCGGGCTTGTCCGGAACGTCAAAAATGACGAGCTTCGCGACGTTGAAGTCGTGGGAAACACCGCTGATCGTGCGCATCGCCTCCAGGCGGTTGCGCGCGGTCACGAGCGTACCGGGCTTTTTTTCGAATGTGCTGAGCACCTCAAAATCAACATCGTTCTGCATCGCGCATTCTACAGCGCGCGGCTGCATGACCTGTGCGCCGAGCGAGGCGAGCTCCAGCATCTCATCATAGGATATCTCGTTGAGCTTTGCCGCCTCCTTGATCTCGCGGGGATCCATCGTGTAAATGCCGTCCACATCGGTGAAGATCTTGCACAGCCGCGCCTCCAGCGCCGCCGCGAGCGCGACCGCCGTCGTATCCGAGCCGCCGCGCCCGAGCGTTGCAATGTCGCCGTTGGGCATGATCCCCTGGAAACCGGCGACGATGACGATGCTGCCCGCGTCGAGCTCCTTCAGGATGCGCTGCGGGTAGATCTGTGTCAGGCGCGCGTGGGAGTGGTTGCCCTCGCAGAAAATGCCCGCTTGATAACAGCTCAGCGATATCGCCTTTTCACCCATTGCGCGCAGCGTCATCGCCATATAGGCCGCTGACTGCACTTCGCCTGTCGACATGAGAAAATCCAGCTCGCGGCGATCGTTTTTCGCGCTGATCTTTTTGGCGCTCTCAAGCAGCTCATCCGTCGTGTCGCCCATTGCAGACACGACCGCGACGATGCTGTCGCCTTCGTTTTTCATCTCTATGATGCGCGCGGCGACCGTTTTCATCCTTTCAAAAGTTCCGACGGAGCTGCCGCCAAATTTGCAGACTACGATACTCATACTTACCTCATGACCCTACAGATTGATTATTTTTGCGCCCGCGTTATCGGCGGACAGATCGAAAGATACCGCGCGGATGCCTGCGCCGGCGAAGCCGCGTACCATTGCGGCGCACACGCTTGCGGCGTCTGCGGGCGAAGTGAACGCCGCCACAGACGGTCCCGCGCCCGAGATCATTGCACACAGAGCGCCCGCTTCCCTTGCTTCGCGCGCGGCGTCCGAAAATCCGGGGATAAGCGGCGTGCGCGCGGGCGTGAACAATGCGTCCGCGCTCGCCTTATCGAGGTCGGTGAGCACACCGCCGCCGAACAGCGACGCCGTGAGAAAACACGCGCGCGCAAGCTGGCCCGTCGCCGCCGCGAGCGGTACATCTTTTGGCAGCACACCGCGCGCGGTCTGTGTGGAAAGCTTGAAATCCGGTACGCAGACCGCGATGCGCAGCGCCGCAGGAAAGGACGTCCGTCGGACAAACACCCTTCCGCCGCTCTGCATTGCGACGGTCAGACCGCCGAGCAGACAGGGGACGACATTGTCCGGATGTCCCTCAATGTCCGCCGCCTCGTTCAGCAGATCGTCCGTCGAAAAACGATTTCCGAGCAGCATATTCGCGCCGCAAACGCCCGCGATGATGGCGCTCGCGCTGCTGCCCATGCCGCGGCTTATTGGGATCTCCGTGCGCGCGGTCATGCGCAGCGCCGGCATCGCTTCTCCGGCCTTTTCAAAAATGCGCCGCGCCCCGCGCAGGATCAGGTTGTCCGCCTGCGGCACCGGCGCGTCGAAGCCATCCGCGAAGATCGCTTCCGTTTTCTTAGCACTCTCAAAGCAAACGGTCAAATATCTTGACAGCGCGAGGCCCATGCAATCGACGCCGGAACCGAGGTTCGCGCTCGACGCGGGTACGCGCACAGCAAAAGCGCCCATTAAAACTCTCCCTCTATGTCGGTGCCGTTGACACAGACCATCGTGCTGATGCGATGGACGTATTCCTTTTGCATCAGCTCGTCAAGCGATGCGCGCAGGCTGCTTTCCGCCGCGACATGGGTGATGAGCACGAGCTCCGCGCAGCCGTCCTCCAGCGGTCGCTGCTGCAAAGACGCGAGACTGACGCTGTGCTCTCCAAAGGATTTCGCAATCCCCGCAAGAACGTTCGGCCGGTCCTCCACGAGCATACGCACATAGAATTTGTTTGCAATCTCAAATATGTCGGCGATCGGCTTTTCCGCATAGCAACGCGACGGCATCCGGTTCTTAACGCTGTGGCGAAGGTTGCGGCAGACATCCATCACGTCGCCGAGCACCGAGCTTGCCGTCGGAAGCGAGCCTGCGCCGCGCCCGTACAGCATCACGCCGCCGACCGCGTCCGCGCGCAGAAAAACGGCGTTGAATACGTCGTTCACGCCCGCGATGGGATGCTTTTTCGGCACGAACGCGGGGCGCACATAGGCCTCAATACGGCCGTTGCGCTCCTTTGCGACGGCGACCAGCTTGATGACATAGTCAAGCGACCGCGCGATGGCGATATCCGCCGGTTCGATCATCGTGATGCCCTCGCAGTGTACGTCCTGCAGCCGCACGGGCGTATTGAAGGCGAGCGTCGCGAGAATTGCGATCTTGCGCGCCGCGTCGAGTCCCTCGACATCTGCCGTCGGGTCATGCTCCGCGTAGCCAAGCTCCTGCGCCTTTGCAAGCGCGTCGGCGTAGGACATACCGTTGTCTGTCATCTGGGTGAGTATGTAGTTCGTCGTGCCGTTCAGGATGCCGACGATCTCCTCAAAGCGGTTCGCCGCGAGCGACTGCCGCAGCGGCGCGATAACAGGAATGCCGCCGCCTACGCTCGCCTCAAAACAGAAATCGACGCTGTTCGCTTGCGCGAGCGCCGACAGCTCGGAGAACCGCAGCGCGATCAGATCCTTATTCGCGGTGACTACGCTTTTCCCGTTCTCCATCGCCTTTTTGATGAACTCATACGCGACGGTCGTGCCGCCGATGAGCTCGACGACGATCTTGATCTCGTCGTCGCGCAGGATCTCGCCGTAGTCCGAGCACAGCTGCGCGTCGGTAACGCCGCACGCGCGCGCGCGATCAAAATTCAGCTCCAGTACGCGCTTAATCTCGATGGTGTCGCCGAGGCGCTGCGCGATATCGTTTCCGTTCGCGCGCAGCAGACGCACGACGCCGGAGGCCACGGTGCCGCAGCCGAGCAATGCAATTTTTATCATGCGGGGGATTCTCCTTTGCTTCTTCCGTAATTTTCAGCTGACGCCGTCGATCTTCGCGTCCAATACGCCGGGCAGCGCGAGAAAAGCGTCGATAAGTCCGGCGGGATCGGTCGTCGCGTGCTCCATGCCGACGGAGATCGTCACGAGCGCCGTTCCGTGTGAGGGGAGACCCTGATTGATCGTCAGCACATTTCCGGAGGATTCCGCGATCTGTGCAATGACGCGCGAGAGCACGCCCGGCGTGTGATCCAGCACCAGTGAGAGATTGGTGATCTCCATCGTGCGCAGATCAAAAAAGGTGAAGACCCCGTCGCGGTACTTATAAAAGGTGCTCTTCGCGATGCCGAGCTTCTCCGCCGCCTCTGGGACGGACGCAGCCTCGCCGCGGTTGAGCATCTCCTTGAGCTGCGCGGCCTTCAGGATGCCCTCCGGCAGGATCTCGGCGTCCACGACATAGAATTTTCGATCAGAATGCTTCATTTCAACCTCAACGCGTCCGCTTAAGATAGACATAGTATACTGCACGCGGACTATTGTAGCGTATCTGAACAAAGAAAACAAGCCCTTTTCATGCATAAAGACAACAAATTTGATTTTTTTCGGCGATGCGCTTTATTGATTTAAATTAACATAACAAAACTGACGAAAAAAGCAGTATCGTTCGCCGCAAAATTGTGGATTATCGAAAAAATTCGTTTGCCCTGTCAAAAAGCTTGATAAAAATTAGACATACGGTATAATCATTAATAATTGAATAAGTGATGCCGCATGGCGCCGTGACGCGGGTGACGCCGGACCGGGGCATCCTCTGGAGAAGCTCTTTTACGGAGTGCCGAAGGTGTAAGGCGAGTCAACGCCGATCTCTCAGGCAAAAGGACGGAGAAATAATTTTTACGTTATCCGTTTATGAGGGCTGGACCGTTTCGGTCCGGCCCTTAAAATAAAGCAAGGAGAACAATTATGGAACGCGTGTACAACTTTTCTGCGGGCCCGTCGATGCTGCCGCTGCCGGTGCTGGAGAAGGTCAGGGAAGACCTGGTCTGTTATCCGGGAGCCGGCTGCAGCGTAATGGAGATGAGTCATCGATCTCGCTCGTATGAAGAGATCATTGCGCGCGCGCAGGCGACGCTGCGGCGGATCATGGATATTCCGGACGATTACGCCGTGCTGTTTTTGCAAGGCGGCGCGTCTCTGCAGTTCTCTATGGTTCCGATGAATCTCGCGCAGCGCGGCGACACCGCGGATTACGCGGTGACCGGGCAATTCGCCTCCAAGGCTTTCGCCGAGGGAAAGCGTTGGTGCAACGCCGTGCAGGTCAGCTCCAGCAAGGAGGCGACCTATTCCTATATTCCGAAGATCACGCCGGAGATGCTGTCGAAGGACGCGAAGTATCTGCATATCACCGGCAACAATACGATATTCGGCAGCTGCTACAACGCGCTGCCGGAAACGGGCGATGTGCCGCTCGTCTGCGACTGGTCGTCCGCGATTCTGGGAAAACAGATCGACGTGCGCCGCTTTGCGCTCATCTATGCGGGCGCGCAGAAGAACATGGGGCCCGCGGGCATGACGCTTGTCATCCTGAAAAGAGAGCTGCTGGAAAACACCATCGACCCGGTCGTGCCGTCCATGCTCAACTACAAGCTGATGGCGGAAGCCGATTCCATGTACAACACGCCGCCCTGTTTCGCGATCTATGTCGCGGGTCTCGTGTACGAGTGGGTGGAAGCGCAGGGGGGCGTTGCGGCGCTCGAGGCGCGCAACCGGGAGAAGGCCGCGCTGTTATATGACGCTATCGACGCTTCTTGTGTTTTCAGCAATCCCGTCGCAAAGGAGGACCGCTCCGTCATGAACGTCACCTTCACGCTGCCCGACGAGGATGCGACGAAAGCGTTCCTCTCGATGACGCAGAAGCGGGGCATGATCAATCTGAAAGGGCATCGTTCGGTCGGCGGCTGCCG
>JAYFQJ010000018.1:0-11532 GCA_034927165.1 Oscillospiraceae bacterium | reverse complement strand
CCGGGATGCGGTCGACCGCATCCCGGTTCTTTTAGCTCTCGCTCGGGGTCCTCCCGACCGCCTCTTTTCGTTCTATACCGCTCAGCCGCATTTAGAAAAGCCGCAGCTGCGGCAGATGACGCAACCGCCCACGTGCTCCACGGGGCTACCGCACTCGGGACACTTGTGAATCTCACCCGCCGTCGCGGGGATCTCCGCGGGCGCCGCCTCGCGCGCGGCCGACGTCTCATCCTTGCAGAACGGCTCCGGCACACCGGTAACGCCGCTCTTCTTCTCGTCCTCTATATATTTTGAGACCTTCATGAGCACCTTCGCAATCGCGTCGGGACAGGAGGTGCAGCTCATCCCCTGCTGCCGGATGGTGGACGGGCAGCGGATGCCCTTGAGCTGGTTGTAGACCTCGTTGATGGAGATGCCGCTGCGCAGCGCGATGGACGCGAGCCGCGCAGTCGCCTCGCTCTGGCTCGGGCAGCCGCCTGCCTTTCCGGTGCTCGTAAAGACCTCGCAGATGCCGTTGTCATCGTAGTTGGTCGTGATATACAACGTGCCGCAGCCAATGCGCATCTTCTCGGTGAAGCCGCGCGTGATGGACGGGCGCGGGCGCGGCGTGATGCTGCCGAACGCCTGCTGCGCGGTCTCGGCGGGCTTTGCCTTTCCCTTCACCTCGCCGATATTGAGGACCTGCGCGTCGCGGCTGCCGTCGCGGTAGATGGTCACACCCTTGCAGCCATCCTTATATGCGAGCATATAGACCTTTCGGACGTCCTCGCGCGTCGCGCTGTTGGGGAAATTGACCGTCTTGGATACGGCGTTGTCGGTGTGGCGCTGGAACGCCGCCTGCATCGTCGCGTGGTATTCCGGCTCAATGTCGTGCGCGCACACAAAGACGCGGCGGACCTCCTGCGGGATCTCGTCGATGTGCGCGATGGTCCCCTCCTTCGCGATGCGGCGCATGAGACCGTCGCTGTACAGGCCCAGCGATTTCAGCTTTTCGAGCAGGATCGGGTTGACCTCGATAAGCTCGGTATTGTCCATGACATTGCGGATAAAAACATATGCGAACACCGGCTCTACGCCGGAGGAGCACCCGCCGATAATGGACAGCGTGCCCGTAGGCGCGATGGTGGTGATGGTGGCGTTGCGCATCGGCGCGCCGTCCTTGAGCGTGCTCTGCTCAAACAGCGGGAACGCGCCGCGCTGCTCGGCAAGCTTTGCGCTCGCCGCATGGCCCACCGAATTGATATATCCCATGACCTTTTCGGCGAGCGCGACGCCCTCCGGCGAATTGTACGGGATCTCCATGCGCAACAGAGAGTCCGCCCAACCCATGACGCCCAGACCGATCTTGCGCGAAGCGCGCGTCGTCTCGCTGATCTTCTCAAGGGGATAGTTGTTGATATCGATGACATTGTCGAGGAAATGCACCGCCTTTTCGACCGTGTCACCGAGCAGCGGATAGTCGAACTCGACCTTGTCCCCTGTTTGCTTCAGCATCCGGACGAGATTGATCGAGCCGAGGTTGCAGCTCTCGTAGGGCAGCAGCGGCTGCTCGCCGCAGGGATTGGTGCTCTCGATCTCGCCGACGGTCGGCGTGACATTGTCGCGGTTGAGCCGGTCGAGGAACACGATGCCCGGCTCCCCGTTGCGCCAGGCGCTGTCCACGATCAGGTCAAAGACCTCCTCGGCGTTGAGATGGCCGACCGCAAGTCTGGTCTTCGGATCGATGAGATCGTAATCGCTGTGGCTCTCCACCGCCTGCATGAACGCCTCGGTGACGCCGACGCTGATGTTAAAATTGGTGATGTCGGCGTTGTCCGCCTTGCAGCGGATAAACTCAAGGATATCGGGGTGATCGATGCGCAGGATGCCCATGTTTGCCCCGCGGCGCGTGCCGCCCTGCTTGACGGCCTCGGTCGCTGTGTTGAACACACGCATAAAGCTCACCGGGCCGCTCGCGACGCCGCCCGTCGACTTGACCGTCGCGCCCTTCTGACGCAGGCGAGAGAAGGAAAAGCCGGTTCCGCCGCCGGATTTGTGGATGAGCGCCGCGTTTTTGACCGCGTCGAATATCTCCTCCATGCTGTCGCCCACAGGCAGCACAAAACACGCAGAGAGCTGCCCAAGCGGGCGTCCCGCGTTCATCAGCGTCGGGGAGTTTGGCAGAAAGCGGAGCTCCGTCATCAACTCATAAAATTCATCGCTCTGCTTTTTTACGTCCGCGTCCGCGTCATAGGCGCTGTCCGCACCCGCGATCGCGTCGGCGACGCGACGGAACATCTGCGCGACGTCCTCGACGGTTTCCCCTTTTTCATTCTTTGCGAGATAGCGCCTGCTCAATACCGCGCGCGCATTTTTACCGATGTCCTCCACCGCCATGACCCTGCCTCCTAAACTGTCGGCCCGCAGCGAGCCGCAAATGTAATATACATTATACCGCTACATATTGTGTTTATCAATATGTATTTGCACTATATTTGCCGGTGCGAGTTTCACAATATGGACAAAACAGGCACCCGTCACACCTCCGGTTCCGGCACATATTATAGAAAAGAACGGGAGGTGGTCATTATGATCCAGCAAGTGATGCGCGCCGCGCCGTATCCCGGCACGCCGCTCAAAAAAGGCAGCACGGGCGACAACGTCAAGCTCATGCAGTACGATCTGGACATGATCGGGGAATATCTCTACAATGCACTCGGTTTCCTCAAGGTGGACGGCATTTTCGGCAGCGCGACAGAAGCGACGGTGAAGCAGTATCAGGCCATCAAGGGACTGACTGTCGACGGTATTATCGGACAAAAGACGTGGGATGCCGTCACGGCGGACTATGCGTCGATCCCGGACACCTCGACGGATATCTATCCCGGCGTTCCGCTGACCTACGGCAGCACGGGCGTCGCCGTACTGACCATGCAGACGGATTTCAACGAGATCGCGCCCGTCTACACCGCGCTCGGTTTGCTGAAGATCGACGGCGTTTTCGGGCAAAAAACGGCGGACGCCGTGCGACTGTTTCAAAAGCAATTCGGTCTGACGCCGGACGGCGTCATCGGCGAAACCACATGGTATAAGGTCGACGGCGTACACAAGCACGTCAAGGGCGGCGCGCCGGACACGGTACAGACCGTATACCCGGGCGCGCCGGTGCAGTACGGCAGCAGCGGAGACAGCGTGCGCTATGTGCAAAGCTACATGAATCGCGTGGGGACGGCAAATCATCTCGGCTTCCCCGTCGTAAAGATCGACGGACAGTTCGGGCCGAACACGCGCAGCCTGGCTATCGCCTTTCAGACCCACTTCGGCTTGACGGCGGACGGCATCGTCGGCACAGGCACCTGGTCGCGAATGATCACCGAATTCAACAATACGCTCGCTTGACGCAGCAAAGCGCAGCCCGAAAAATTCGGGGCTGCGCTTTATTGCTGCTTTGCGCTAATCCTCTTCCTTCGCGGCGAAATACCGCTCGAGAATACCCGCCGCACAGGCAACGAGCTCAGAACAGGGCCTCTTTTTATAATAGTCCGCCGTGCGCGCGTCGGGCGTCGGCGTCGTCGAAGCAGGCCCCGCGAGCAGCTCGCGGCATAAGATGGAGCCGTTTTCTGCGCGGAATTCCCCCGCAAGCCGCTGCACAAGCGCATACTGCGTCTTCTTGCCCAGCGCATCCTTTGGATCTGTGTAGCCCTCCGCCGCGCCCAGCGCGAGCAGCATACCGCTTACGGCGCCGCATATCTCGCGCATACGCCCGATACCGCCGCCGAAGGAGGACGCCATCGCCGCCGCCGTCTTCTCATCGAGCCCGGTCTTGTCGCCGAACGCGAGCAGCACCGCCTGCGCACAGTTATAGCCCTGTAGAAAGTTGGATCTTGCCGTTTCTTCTCTCGTCATATTGTCCCCGCTATTTATCTACCGCTATTTTCGAAAGCGCCTCGCCGACCTTTTCGTGCAGCACGAGATCGGCGCAGCTGTCGAGCTGGGTTTTGTCGCGGTTGATGAGCACGAGCGAATCGCCGCCGAAATAGCGGACCAGCCCCGCCGCCGGATAGACCGTAAGGCTTGTCCCGGCGACGATGAGCACATCCGCTTGCGCAATCGCGCGCGCCGCCGCGTTTGTCACAGCCTCGTCGAGGCCCTCCTCGTACAGCACGACGTCCGGTTTGATGATCCCGCCGCACGTGCACCGCGGCACCCCGGCGCTGTCCTTGATGAACTGCGCGCTGTAAGATTTTCCGCATTGCAGGCAATGGTTGCGCAGCACGCTTCCGTGCAGCTCAAGGACCGTTTTGCTGCCCGCCGCCTGATGCAGCCCGTCGATATTCTGGGTGACGACGGCGGTCAGCCTGCCCGCGCGCTCAAGCGCCGCGATCTTTCGGTGCGCCGCGTTCGGCTGCTTGTCAAGCGCGAGCATCTTGTCCCGATAAAATCGGTAAAACGCCTCTGTGTGCTCCTCAAAAAATGTATGGCTCAGGATCGTTTCAGGCGGATAATCATATTTTTGATTGTACAGGCCGTCCACGCTGCGAAAATCCGGGATCCCGCTCTCCGTGGACACGCCCGCGCCGCCGAAAAAGACGATGCGTCTGCCGCGATCGATGATCGTCTGCAGTTCCGACATATCGTTCACCTCTTTGTTATATTATACACCTTTTGGGCGCGGCACGCAGCACAGAATGTGATATTTGTTTCGGAGCTGCCGCTTCCAATTCAAGCCGACGTCTCATCTCTCCTCTATCTGCTTCGCGGCGATCACGAAGCGCACGGCGGGGTCCGCCGTGCACGTGGATAATAAAAGGATACGATCCTGCATCCCCACCTCCGCGCCGAAATCCACATAGCTGTTTTGCAGCATATAACTCACCGTCGCAGAGAACTTTTCGTCGTCCGGGTTCGGGTCTATGTAATCGATCGTGATCGGGACGTCGCACACGGCAAAAATTTCCCACTGCCTATGCTTGTGCAGGGTCGAGAACGAAACGGTCGGATGCGCGGCGGAAAATTCCGCATTTTTATATCGCTTGAGCTTGCTGAACCGCTCGCTTTCCGCGCTGTCGTCCAGCGAATGTCCATAGATGATCGACACGCGGTCACGCAGGGAATATCCGTCGGTGCGGTTGATATAATCAAGAAAATAGCAGCCCCAGACATCATACGCCTCACTCTCCACGGTCCGCCGCAGATACCTGTCGTTATCCTCCGCCTGCACGACGGGGTCGTCGATTTCGCAGCCCGCCACAGTCAGCCAGCCGACGACGTCGCTGTTTTGTTCATGCGCGGCTTTCAGCGCTTCGCTGGAAAAGGGCGCAGAATCGTCGTCGTCGCTGACGGGCGCGGTCGTCGTCTGCGGCGCATCCGGCACAAGGTCCGCTTCAGGCGTGCGCATACACAAAAAAACGACGAGCACCGCCGCGGCCAGAACGATCGTGCCGCATAAACACAGCAGCAGCCGGCGATTCGAGCGCATCTGTCCGCGGCTGACGCTTTTTTTTACTCGCAGTGTTTTCATACTTCCTCCGAAATGAGCACAAAGGAGGGCGAACAGCAGTTCGCCCTCCCGTTTTTGGATTTGTTTGCCCTACGGGTTAAAAGGAGACGCCTGTGGAGGGGTTGGTGCGCGCCGGCGTCGGATCAGACGCTTTAACCGTCAACACATTGCCCGCAGAAACCGTATAGGTGCCGGCCGGATAGGTGACACCGTTGCTCGTGACCGTCTTCCCCGCGGGGATCTGGATCGTTGTACCGGCGGCGTCGGCGCCGAGCTCAACGTCGTCGTTTGCCGCAAGCGCATCCGCTACGTTTTCATAATAGATCGTGTTTCCGTTCACCGCGGCGCTTGCCGCGGCGGCGGACGGGTCGCCGACCTTATAGCCGCTGCCGCCGCTTCGGACCATTTGCACCTTGCCGGCGACGACAAATCCGCTGACATCCTCAGTGTAATTTCCGCCGGAGACGAAAACATCGCCCTCCAGCCCCGTTGAAACCGCGAGGCTTCCGTTGATCGTACCGGCCGTGATATTGAGTGTGGGCGTATTCTGGCCTGTCGCGCCGGCACCGCCCTTTGCGACCTCGATCTTGCCCGCGATCGTCCCCGTGGTGTTCACATTCACTGTCGGCGCAATATAGCTTCCGAATCCGCCGTACACGTCGAACGCGACGCCGGTCCCCTTGGCTGTGATGGACGTCGTGCCGGTGATGTTCACTGTGCCGCTGTTGTTGGAAAGCACATACTGACCGGAGAGCGCGTTGGTCCCTTTCGTCGCATCGAGCGTCATGTTCTCAAGCGTCAGGTTGCTGTAATTCTGGATCAGCATCTTGATGTCCGCATGGTCGCCCACGATCGCACCGTTCTTAAAGATCAGCGTGGAATCCTTGAGAAGCTGAAATGCCTGTGTCTTTGTGCCGCTGCTGCCCGCGAGCGGATCTTCGTTCACAGTATAGGTGTGCCCGTTGAAGTCCAGCGTAAAGCTGCTGCCGGACGGCACGATGATACCGCAGCCCGCGGCGTCCTTGAGCAATGTGACGGTTTTGCCTGTTGCAGGCGCCTGCGCGTCAGCGACCGCCTCTGCGAGCGTGTCATAGTTTGTCCCGTCGACCGAGGCGACAGGGTCCGCAGCTTCAACGCCGAACGCAGCCACCGCGAACACCAACGCCAAGCTGACAACCAGTGCCAACGTTTTCTTCATCAGATCCAAATCCTCCGCATTGTTTATTTTTTAACGTTTATTTAAGCAACCTCTTATAAAATAAGATACATCATATGACGTATTTTGTCAACATCATTTGTTGTATTTTTAATGGCTCCTTTGCCGTATTGGAGATAATAAAAATGGGATTCCGGCAAAAAGGAGCTTTTATCATGTATTATCCCCGAATACGAGATCTGCGGGAGGACGCCGACCTGACACAGGAAGAGCTTGTGCGGCTGCTGCAGATGCACAAAACGACCTACACCAATTATGAGCAAGGCAAGCGTGATCCGCCTTTTTCTTTTATCATCCGGCTCGCTGATTTCTACGGCGTCTCCGTGGATTATATCGCCGGCAGAAGCAAGGGGCAGCGGACATTGTCCACAAGAGACGTGGGTTATGCGCCGCCGCCGAAAAAGCACCTGTAAATCAAATGCGCCGCCTGTGGATGAGGCGGCGCATTTGTCTTTGCTTCAGGTCTCCGACAGTCCGCGCAGCAGACCGCGCAGCACGCCCGCGTGGTATTCCTCGTCGAGCGCGATGCGCCGCAGCAGCGCCGAGAGCTGCGGCTGAGACGCGACGTCTGCATGGTAGCGATACTGCGCCGCAGCCGCCTGCTCGGCGGCGATATCTCGTTTGAGCGCGTCCTTCACAAGGCGTCCGTAATCGACGTCCGCGCCGTTCCACCAGCGATCCCCCGTCGTCTGCTCAACGCGGTAGCACGGGTCGCCGCCGAGCCGGCGGATAGCGTCCGCGAGCAGCGTCGCGTGGTTCATCTCGGTGATCGCGATGCACTCGAGCGTATCCGCGATCTCAGGATACGTCGCGGTCAAAACGCTGTGCTGATACATGTATTCCGCCAGCGCCGTCATCTCCGAAAGCGCGGATGCGTAGTCCTGCTGCACGAGCAGCGCGGCGTCGTTGTCCTGTGCGACGTCCGTCAGCGCGGGATAGGGGTCGTTGAGCGCGCAGCCGGGGTTTGTCATCTGCATAGAGCACACCTCCCTGTCTTTCTCTCTTAATGCATTGTATTGCGCCGCCGCGCCGCTTGTGACGACATAAAAAGGGCCGCCCCAAGGCGGTCCTTTTTAGTGCGAAACAGGGTCTATTTGATGAAAAGCGCATCCTTCGCCGCGTCGTAATCCACGACGAGCTTCGTCCCGGGCTGCACCTCGTCGGCGATGAGCCTGCGCCCGATGAGCGTCTCGACGCGCTGCTGCAGGAATCTGCGCAGCGGACGGGCGCCGTAGACCGGATCGTACCCGTTGTCGACGACATACGCCTTCGCCGCATCGGTCAGCTCGCAGGATATCTGTCGATCCGCGAGACGCCGGTTGAGCTCGCCGAGCTGCAGCACGATAATTTTTGAAATGTCGTCCTTCGTCAGCGGCTTGTAGAACACGATCTCGTCGATGCGGTTGAGAAATTCGGGGCGGAAGGTGCCCTTGAGCTGTCCGAGAACATTCTGCCGCGCGTCCTCAGTGATATTGCCGTTCGCGTCAATGCCGTCGAGCAGAAAAGCCGAACCGATATTCGACGTAAAGATAATGATGGTGTTCTTGAAATCGACCGTGCGTCCCTGTGAGTCGGTGATGCGGCCGTCGTCGAGCACCTGCAGCAGCACGTTCCAGACGTCGGGGTGCGCCTTTTCGATCTCATCGAACAGCACGACGCAGTAAGGCTTGCGGCGCACCGCCTCGGTGAGCTGACCGCCCTCCTCATACCCGACGTATCCCGGAGGCGCGCCGATGAGCCGCGACACGGAGTATTTCTCCATATACTCGCTCATATCGATGCGCACGAGGTTGTGCTCGTCGTCGAACATACTCTCGGCAAGCGACTTCGCGAGCTCCGTCTTGCCGACGCCCGTCGGTCCGAGGAACAGGAACGAGCCTATGGGACGGCCCGGGTCCTTGATGCCCGCGCGCGAACGGATGATGGCGTCACAGACGCGGTCGACCGCCTCGTCCTGCCCGACGACGCGCTTGTGCAGGATGTCGTCGAGATGCAGCAGCTTGTCGCGCTCGCCCTCCATGATGCGCGCAACCGGGATGCCGGTCCAGCGCTCGACGATGCGCGCGATCTCCTCCTCGGTGACCTTGTCGCGCAGCAGCGTGTTCTTCTCTTTCTTTTCCGCCGCGGCCTTTTCGCTCTCCTCGAGCTCCTTTTGCAGCTTCGGAAGCTCGCCGTATTTGAGCTCCGCCGCCTTGTTTAGGTCATATTCGCGCTGCGCCTTTTCTATATCGGCGTTGAGCGCCTCCAGCTTCTCGCGCAGCCTTTGGACCTTTCCGATGGAGGTCTTTTCGTTTTCCCACTGCGCCTTCATCGCTCGGAACTGCTCGCGCATCTCCGCGAGCTCCTTTTGAAGCACCGCGAGACGTTCCTTGGACAGCGCGTCACTCTCCTTTTTAAGCGCGGCCTCCTCGATCTCATGCTGTACGATCCTGCGGGAGATCACATCCAGCTCGGTGGGCATGGAATCCATCTCGGTACGGATCATGGCGCACGCCTCGTCGACGAGGTCGATGGCCTTGTCGGGCAGAAAGCGGTCGCTGATGTAGCGGTCGGACAGCGTCGCCGCCGCGATGATCGCACCGTCTGTGATCTTCACGCCGTGGAAAACCTCGTAGCGCTCCTTCAGGCCGCGCAGGATGGAGATGGTGTCCTCCACGCTCGGCTCGTTGACCAGCACCGGCTGAAAGCGGCGCTCGAGCGCCGGATCCTTTTCGATATACTGGCGATACTCGTCAAGCGTCGTCGCGCCGATGCAGTGCAGCTCGCCGCGCGCGAGCATGGGCTTCAGCAGGTTGCCCGCATCCATCGCGCCCTCCGTCTTGCCGGCGCCCACGATGTTGTGCAGCTCGTCGATGAACATGATGACGCGGCCCTCGCTCTTTTTGACCTCCGCGAGGACGGCCTTCAAGCGCTCCTCAAACTCGCCGCGGAACTTTGCGCCGGCGATGAGCGAGCCCATGTCGAGCGAAAAGATGGTTTTGTCCTTCAGCGACGCGGGCACGTCGCCCCGCACGATGCGCTGCGCGAGACCCTCGGCGATGGCCGTTTTGCCGACGCCCGGCTCGCCGATAAGCACAGGGTTGTTCTTCGTTTTGCGCGACAGAATGCGGATAACGTTGCGGATCTCCTCATCGCGGCCGATGATGGGATCGAGCTTGTTCTGGCGCGCGCGCTCCACAAGGTCGTCGCCGTACTTCTTCAGAGCGTCGTAGGTGTCCTCCGGAGAATCGCTCGTCACGCGCTGGTTGCCGCGCACCTCCGCGAGCGCCGTCATGACGGCGTCTTTTTTAATCCCGAGACTGCGGAACAGCTCGCCGACCTCGCGGTTGGAGTTGGACAGCATCGCGAGAAAGATGTGCTCGACCGAAACGTACTCGTCGCGCATATTCTCCGCCGTGCGCTCCGCCTGTGCGAGCATCGCATCCACGTCGGCGGCGATATAGACCTTCCCCGCCTCGCGCGCACTGCCCGTCACCTGCGGCAGCGCGTCCACAGCGCGAGTCGCTGCGGCGCGCGCGGATTCCACGCTCACACCGCACTTTGTGACCAGCTGCGGGATCAAGCCCTTGTCCTGTGTCAGCAGCGCATACAGGATATGCTGCTGCTCTATGAGTTGGTTATTGTGCTCAGCGGCGCAGCTCTGCGCGCTCTCTATTGCTTCCAGTGTCTTCTGGGTGTACTTGTTTGTATTCATAGCATCTTCTCCTCCCATATAGAATGGCCGATTTTTTATCATCGATGCAAACATGGTACGCCCAAATTATGAATTTTTTAAATGTAATTTGTGAATTAATTATTAATTATTAGCACTCATGATATTAGAGTGCTAATAATTTGGTGGCTATCGTTGTGCGCGAACATCGAAACCGTGCAAAGCGCGGAAGCTGAATCGGATGAAACGGTGGACGCCTTAAGAACGGGTATTGCTCTGGGTATGTAGAAAAAGGCGCCGCACAGGATTTCCTGTGGGCGCTTTCGTGCGGAGTTTTATTCCACAAAGGGCGCAGGTCGTCTTTTGCGGGCCTCTAAGGAAGCGGCAGCGGCTCTTTGCAGCACAGCGGAAAAATCCGCATCGAAGACTGCGCCCGCAGGCGCGTTTCGAAGGCCAACGCCGAAGGCGGCGCTTAGACCGCAGATGGAACTGCGTCTCCCCTGGAAAAAAAGGAACGAGAGGCGTAATGCCTCGCGTTCCTTTTTTGGCAAAGGGCACGAGTTTGATACAAAATGCACCCCCTTGCCGTGTTTCCGTTTGTTCCGTTTGCTTTGTGCACACCCCTTATTGTTTGGACGATAGTATCTCCGATTGGCCGGGCAGGAGTATTTCGCCAACACCATTATATATGATGCGAACTCGCTGCTTTCTTGTGCCTTCAAAGGTCTCCGGCGAATAAACGATTATTCTTGAGATAAATTCTCTGATGATTTTTGCGGTAAGTTCAACCGATTCTTCGTACTGATGTGCTAAAGAAATCATATACGTGACATTTGCGGAGCTCTCTTTTACGGTGCAAATTTTCCTCTCCAGTTCCTTTATTTGAGCAGTAAGCTGTGTTTGCTCGTTTGCATATGAAAGAAGCAATTTCCCAAACATCTCGTCAGCAATTTTACCAGTCAAGTTATCTTCGTATAAGCTTTTTTGTATTTCGTCTATTTGTGATAATCGGTTGTGAACCTCGTGCATCTCGGCTTCTAATGCTTTTACCATTTTTTCGGATTCGCGTTTTGATTGTTTAAGGACTAACTGTGTAAATCGTTCTTCATCCTCTATTATGAATGTAATCAGCTTTTTGATGTGACCAAGTAAAAGCCGCTCAACAACGACATTCCGTATTTGATG
>JAYFQJ010000124.1:0-19547 GCA_034927165.1 Oscillospiraceae bacterium | reverse complement strand
TGTTAGGGCCTTAATATAGCATAAACCGGCATTGATGTCAACACTTAGCACAAAAAAATTTTTCGTCCAACGAAACAATTGTGCCGTATTGACAAATTCAGACGCGCGTGTTCAAAATGCGCGGAATATTGTATAATACACACAGGAGGATAAGATTTATGATTTATTGGGATCGCGCAACGCTCAAGGCGCGCGCAAAGGAAGTATTGAAAAAGAGTTATTGGACGTCGCTGCTCGCGGCGCTCATCGTCGGCGTCGTAACGGGCGGCCTCAACCTGACGCTCAGCTATAAGACAAGCTCGGGCGAGCTGTCGGGCGTCATCAACCAATACGGTATGTCCGGCGAGACGATCGTGCGCTCGCTGCTGCCCGTTTTCAGCGTCGTGGCGGTCGGCGCGGGCGTTTTCGGGATCCTGTATGCGATCTTCGTCGCAAACATCGCCCGCATTGGAAACGACCGTTTTTTCACGCTGTGCCGCTATGACCGCGTTGAGCTCGAGGAGCTGCTGTTCGGCTTTAAAAACGGTCGCTACATGGACAACGTGAAGACGATGTTCATGATGGATCTGTACATCGTTTTGTGGTCGCTGCTGCTGGTCGTTCCGGGCATCATCAAGGCGTTGCAGTATTGCATGGTGCCGTATATCCTCGCGGAGAATCCGAACCTCTCGACCGAGCGCGCGCTGGAGCTCAGCGCGCGCATGACCGACGGAGAAAAGGGCAATATCTTCGTTCTCGCGCTGTCCTTTATCGGCTGGTATCTGCTCGGGCTGCTCGCGTGCGGCGTCGGCGTGCTGTTCGTGACGCCGTACGCGGAAGCGACGTTTGCGGAGTTGTACGGCGCGCTGCGCTACAAAGCGGTGCAGACAGGCGTCTGCGACAAGACAGAGCTCGGCGCTGAGCTTTAATCAACAAAATACAGTTAAAGGACGGCGGTTCGATAACCGCCGTCCTTTTGTTTCTGCTTTGGCAGCGAGCCGCAGCGAAGAGCTAAAAAGCGCCCGCTGAGCGGGTGCGGTTCACCGCTTCAGCGAACACGAAACGCTTTTTATATGCGGCAGACAGCCTTCTTTTTATGACGGCGCAAAAGCCGACGAAAAAGCAGCCCGGGAGTCCCGTCCCGCTTTTCCCGTCGCTGACGGAGAAGACCGTGCCGCCGTCTGCCCTGCGATATACGCGGCGATCTTCTGCCCGTGCGGGTAAAACAGCGGACGCGCCATAATGATCCAAACGAATTATACAGATTGTAATTGACGCTCTTTATAAAGGATCAGCCCTCCGCGGCGCTGCTGTCCGGTGTCCCACAGCCGAAGGAAGGGCAGCCACCGCTCCTCGCCGTAGGTCACGGCGCGCACGGAAAAATCGTCCGTGTCGTCGTAGCCCGTGAGAAGGAACCAGTGCCATTCGTAATCACCGAAGGCCGGGTCATGGTGATTGAGCATGAGACACGGCACGGGGAAGCCAGCGTCGATTCGCCCGCGCAGCGCCTCCCGCGCTTGCGCGGCGTCGCAGTCGCCCGGCAGCGCCTCCATGAAAAGCGCCGTTTCGCCGCAGCCGCGCAGATATTCGTCATAGCCGTCGATGTAGATCTGCGGGCGGTCGATGCCCGACCAGCGCGGGCGCAGATACGGCTTCATGCGCGCGGAAAAACGAATGTAATCCTCTTTTGTGAGCGCGCTTGCATCAAAGGGATAAAGACCGCTCTTTTCGCGGTAGAGCGCAAAATAAATGCTGCTGTCGCAGGCGCATTCCGCCGCGCAGCCGCCGAGCTTCATCATGCGGTCGGTGAACCAGTCCTGATTGCCGCCGACGCCGCCGCCGATGGAAAAATAAGGGAGCGTCTTTTTCATAGGGTTTCTTCTTTCAGCGCCGCCGGTGCATACAGCAGCGGGTACTCTTTTCGGTCGGCGCGGCGCAGCAGCGCGCAAAGCAGCACGGACGCCGCGCCGAGCAGCGCAATGACGCACCATACGAAGCGGAGCTCCCGCGTGTCGGCGAGCACTCCGACAAATTTCTGCGCCGTCACCTGAAAGCCGGTCGCGATGATCAGGTTGAGGCTCGCGACGCGCCCGCGGTGGGTCGCCGGGATGCGCTTCATAATATAGGGCTGCTTGCCGAGCGTCGCGAAGATCTCGCCCACGGTGAAGATGAGCATGGAGACGTAATAGAGCGGGACGCAGCCCTGGATAAAGATATACATCGCGAGCGACGCCCCGATGAGCGCCTCGCCGATGATGATCTTGCCCGCCTCGCGGATGTGGGCGAATCGCGCCGTTATGAGCGGCGTGCCGAGGACGACGACGATGCAATTGAGGCTCGTCAGCGTGCCGAACAGCACCGCGCCCTGCGCGGCGTACAGCCGCTCCATATTGATCGGGATGAGAAAATTGAATTGGGAATAGACGAGGGAGGACAGCGCCGCGCACGCAAAGAACAGCAGGATGACCGGCCGCTCCCGGAGGACGGACAGGGTGGAAGCTCCCTGCGCGGCGTCCAGCTCATAGCTGCCGGGCGATGTGTCGCGGGAGCGGGTGACGTCCTTGATGAGGAAAAAGATGAGGATCGTGGAGGACAGCGTGGACACGCCGGTGATCAGAAAGGCGAGGCTGAGATGATTTTCGAACAGCAGCCCGCCGAGCGTCGGCGCAAGCACAAGGCCGAGGTTTGCGCCGAGATAGCTCAAACTGTATGCTCGCTCGCGCTCGGCGGCGGTGGACAGATCCGCCACGAGCGCGTCGTAGGCGGGGTGCTCCAGCGTTGCGAACAGGCCGCCGATAAAGAACAGCAGCACGAGCGTCATGGAGATCTCGATAAAAAAGCAGAGGATATAACAGGCGACGGTCACAAGATCGCAGACGATAATGATGTTTCGCTTGTTGAAGCGGTCGGCGAGCTTTCCCCCGAGCAGGGCGAAGGGCAGCTGCACAAGGCTCATGACGAGCAGCAGCGACGCGACCTGCGACGCGGACATACCGAGCTTGTTCGTCAGGATCAGCGTGAGCATCGGCCAGATGAGCGAGCCCATGTTCGTCACGATGCGGCCGTAGAACAGGATATAGATCTCCCGCCGCAGACCCTTATACATTTTAAACATATTAAACAGTTTCATAAGCGTTCAAGTTTCCGCGCGTCGCGGCTATAAAACAAATATGCTTTCCTTCATCCAAAAACATCCGCTCGTGCTCGGACAGCGCGGCGTCCTGCGGCACGCCGGCGGCATAATAATCGTCCGTCGCTTCGTCGACGGCATAGCCGGCCTCCTTTAAGTAGCCCAGCGTATCGCGGTAGAATCCCGCGTCGTCGGTTTTAAAAAAAATCCGTCCACCCGGCACGAGGATGCCCGCGTAGCTGCGCAGCTGCCGCGTGTGCGTCAGCCGGCGCTTGTGATGGCGCGGCTTCGGCCACGGATTGCAGAAGTTGATATAGATGCCCGCGACGCGATCGTCCCGGGAAAAGACGTCGGCGATGCGCTCGACGTCAAAGCTCGTCACGAGCACGTTGCCCGGCGCCTCGCCGCGCGCGGAGAAAGCGGCTTCTATGTTGCGCTTCGCGAGCACAAGCACCTCGCTCTTGATGTCGACGGCGACAAAGTTGCGCGTGGGGCTGTCCGCGACGAGCCGCGCGGTGGACACGCCCTTTCCGCAGCCGAGCTCCAGCCACAGCGGGGCGTCCTTTTTAAAAAGCGCGCGCCAGCGGCCGCGGTGCTTGGTTGTATCGGCGTAAGCAATATAAAAAGGGCACGCTTCGAGCTCCGGGCGCGCCCACGGTTTTCTGCGCATACGCATGAGCTATTTCCTCTTTGCTTTTTTCTTTTTGACCGAAAAGCCAAACGTGCCCAGCTGTTCGCCGAGCGCATAATATGCGCCGTGCGCATAGGCCGCGAGGTGCGCCTTCGACAAGCGCAGCTTTCCGTCCGCGTCGATGTACTGCTCGTCCACGCAGACGCTCACGATGTCCGCGAGAAACATATCGTGGGAGCCCAGCGGCACGATATCGTACACGCGGCACTCGATGGACACGGGGCTTTCTGCCAGCATCGGGCAACCGGTCTGCGGGCCGGGCTCGGTGTGCAGCGACAGCGCCGCGAGCTTGTCGGTGTCGCGGCCGGATTTCACGCCGCAAAAATCCGCGGCGCGCACGAGCGAGCGCGTCGTGAGGTTCAGCGCGAAGGTGCGCGTGTCGCCGATGAGGTCGTGCGTCAGGCGCGACGGGCGCAGCGAGATGTAGGTCTTCGGCGGCTGAGAATTGAGGATGCCCGTCCACGCCGCGGTCATGATATTGGCGCCGTCCCCGTAAGCGCAGGTGACGAGCGCGGGCGGCAGCGGCGCGAGCAGCGCCGCGCCCTTCCAGACGACCTTAGCCATGCTTGACCTCCGACCGCAGCGCCGTGTAGTGCGCGTTGTTTTTCAGAGCCCCCGGCACCACAAACAGCAGTCCCAGCGCGATGAAGATCAGCCCCATAGCTATGTTGTCCCGCAGCAGCGCCGTCATCATCGCGTCCGGCGCGCGCAGCGCGGCGAGCACGGCGTCGATGATCTCGGCGCGCGAGAAGGTGTAGCCGCTGTTCCACCAGTTCATATAGACCGACCAGCCCAGCAGGAGCGCGCAGCCCGCCGCGTAGACGAGCAGGGACAGAACAGACACGATGACCGCCTTGGCAGCGCAGGGGCGGCCGCCGAAGATGCGATAGCCGAACGACGCCGCGAGAGGGACAAGAAACAGCGCCGGCAGCGCGTAATAACCCAGATAATTGAGATACGCCCACGGAGCCAGCCCGATAACGCCCGCGAACAGCGCGCCGAAAAAGCCCGCAAAGGCGTGTTTTTTGGACTTGTCCTTTTTTCTTCGCCGGGTGTTGACGATGCGCTCGGCGCACTCGGCGCAGCAACTGTGCGCGTGCGCGCCGACCTTGACGACAGCGCCGTTTTCCACCGGCTTTGCGCAGTTGCTGCACACGGACGCGCCGGGAACGCAGGCGATCTTCAGCTGGTTGAGCAGTGCGTAGATAAACTCGGTACAGTCCGCCGCGGCGTTTTTGTCCTTAGGCAGCGCGGAGCGCACGCCGGTCTTCGTGAGGGAAAGTCCGGCGACGCCGTAGGTCTGCGCGACGTCCTCCAGCGCCTTCCGGAGCGACGCGGCGGCGTCTGCGGAAAGCTGCGCGGTGTGCGCGTCCACGAACAGCTCCGCACCTGCGCCCGCTTCCGAGATGGAGACGACATAGCCGT
Organism: Oscillospiraceae bacterium; assembly: GCA_034927165.1. Taxonomy (GTDB): domain Bacteria; phylum Bacillota; class Clostridia; order Oscillospirales; family Ruminococcaceae; genus JAYFNU01. The sequence continues at coordinate 14,322 of JAYFQJ010000124.1, read as the reverse complement.
TGACCGTTCCGTACAGGATCCCGTATCGATTGGCAAGCCCCAGTTCGCGGGCAGCTTTTTTTATTTTGGCTGACAGCATAACGTCTCCTAAAATTAGTGATTATATATAGTATATCATAATTATTATGATTTAAATAGACAATAAAAAACGCGCCGCATAAAAAATGCGATCGCGTTTTCAGTTCTGACGGCAGATATCGCCCACGCCGTTGAGGATATAATCCGGGCGATAGGGGTAGGCGTCCACGTCCTCGCGGCTCGTTACGCCCGACAGCACCAGCACAGCCGTGAGACCTGTCTCCACACCGGCGACGATATCGGTATCCATCCGGTCGCCGATCATGACTGCCTCTGCCGAATGCGCGCCCAGCATTTTGAGACCCGTGCGCATCATGAGCGGATTGGGCTTGCCGACAAAGTAGGCGGACTTACCCGTCGCGATCTCAATGGGGGCAATCAGCGCGCGGCACGCGGGGATGATGCCGTTCTCCGACGGCCCCGTGATGTCGGTGTTCGTGCCGATGAGACGCGCGCCCTGACCGACGAGATGCACCGCGTGCTGGATGTTCTCATAGTTGTAGGACGTCGACTCACCCACGACGACATAGTCGGGATTGATATCGTTCATCGAAATGCCCGCTTCATACAATGCGTTGAACAGTCCCGGCTCGCCGATCACGTAAGCGCTGCAGTGCGGCGCTTGGTGCGACAGAAACCGCGCCGTCGCGAGCGCGCTCGTATAGAAATGGCTCTCGTCCACATCGAGCCCCATGCGCTGCAGCTTCTGCTTGAGCTCGATGGGCGTGCGGCCGCTCGCGTTTGTCAAAAACAGAAACGCCTTATCTTCGCGGTACAGCCAGTCGACGAATTCCTTCACGCCCGGCAGCAGCCGATTTCCGTGATAGATCACGCCGTCCATATCGCACATATAGCCTTTTTTTGCTCTCAGTTCTTCCATTCGCTTCCTCCTTTCCTCTTGTATGGCTTTAGTATACCACAGTACAGCACAAATAGCTATACATATTGCATAAATTTATTTTAGAATATTCAGCAATGTGCTCAAACCTATTTCTCCAAAAACGCAACCGTCTCGACGGATACCTCTTTGTTGCTAAAATCATCAAGTATGGTCCGCTCGATCGGGAACTTGTAAGTAACAGACTTGACAAAATGCCTGTATTCCTTCTGCTCAGCGGCCGTATAAAGCTGTACGTCGGAAATCAGGTATTTTATCAGTTGACGCCTTTCCGCAGAGCTCATTTTATCATACACAGTATCGAAAGAGGAAAGAACGCTGTAAATTGATTGTATCGTCATTTGCTCCTGCTGTAAAGTATCCATTTTCATAGAACACTCGTTTATGGCGTCCTCTATACTGTATATGTTTTCATATATTCCATCGAGTCTGCGGGCGTAATCGGCACGACGGCGCTCGGCATAACCGTCGTCATCAGGGATGCCGTCAATGTCATGCTCAAGACTTGAACGGCTGCGCTGACAAGCTGCAAGTTGCTTTTTATAGCCTTGCATCTCACGCTCTATCTCCGAAAGGTCAATGGCGCTCCCTATGCGCTCCTGCACATCACGAACAAAGCGTGGATTTCTGATCAGCTTGCGGGTGTACTCCATGACCTCATTTTCGACCTTTTCCGCGACAGCGCCATTTCGTTTACATACCGTGGTACCCCGGTGTTTTGACGCATACGAACACACATAGGAAACCGTATGCTGCTTGGTCCCGTCCTGATTGACCCATCGCGTAACGCCAATGTACATTGGCGCGCCGCACTGGGGACATTTTACAATGCCTGACAGAAGGTGCGCGTTTTTCTGACCAATTGTATGATTACCGCGCTGCCCACGAATAGCACGGATATTCTCGACTCTGTGAAAATCCTCATCCGTTATGAACTGCTCATGAGTGATTTTATCGCTTAAAATATAGGAGTCCTGTTTGACAAGCCGATATTCGTTTTCCTCCCCGGCAACCTTCTCAGTACGGCGTTTGCCCCATGCCACTCTGCCTGTGTAGATTGGGTTTCCAAGGATTCGTTTGATTTGATCGGGGCTCCATTCACCGTAGCTTGGTTTAATCGAGTTCTTTGCCGGCTTTCGATAGTATTCATTACGATTCAAATAGGCGGAAATAGCTGTGTATGGCAAATGGCTGGGTGATAATAGAAAGCTCTCTTTTCAGGAAAAACTTCGGATTGCGATTGATGCTGCCCTTGACGAAAAGCCTGCTACTTTCAATTCATTTTTACAGAGTATTCGTTGGGCGGGATATGAAATCAAGGCAGGAAAGCATCTTGCTTTTCGTATTCCCGGACAGAAGAAATTTACCCGCCTACGTTCCCTTGGCAAGGGATATTCAGAGGAAGAAATTTGTGCTGTTATAGCCGGAGGAGAAAAACATACTCCACGTAAAACGAAGCGGCCTAACAAGCAACCGCAGGGCGTCAATCTGCTAGTTGATATTCAAGCAAAATTACAGGCAGGAAAAGGCCCCGGCTATGAACGCTGGGCCAAGGTTTTCAATCTCAAGCAGATGGCGCAGACCATGAATTTTCTCACCGAAAATAATCTGCTGGAGTATGCCGAGCTAGAGGAAAAATCGGCGGCGGCGACCGCCCGTTTCAATACGCTGTCCGCGCAAATCAAGACCGCCGAAACGCGCATGGCCGAGATCGGAAATCTCAAAACGCATATCGTCAATTACTCCAAAACCCGTGATGTTTACACCGCCTATCGCAAAGCCGGATACAGCAAAAAGTTCTATGAGGAAAACGCTTCGGACATCCTGCTGCACAAGGCGGCAAAGTCTGCGTTCGATACGCTGCCGGGGAAGAAAATCCCCACCATAAAGGCGCTCCAGGCCGAGTATGAAACGCTGCTTTCCGAAATGAAAAAAGCCTACTCCGGGTACGCCGCCGCGCGCAAGGAAATGAAGGAATTGCTCACGGCGAAAATGAACATAGACAGGCTCCTGGGCGATGCGCGGGAACTAAGGGAAAAGAATCGGGAGCAGGACAGATAGTGCGGCCCTTTTTTTCCCTCGGCTGGTGGCTTTTGCTGGAGGAAAAGCCTGATGAGGCTTTCCCTCCTTGGCTGCAAAACGGCGCGGTCAGGGAACCGCGTCAAGGGCGGGCGCAGCCCGTTCATCTTGACCCTTGATGCGGTTTTTTGACCGTGCAATCTGCGGGGCAAAAGCCCTGCATGGAAGCGTCCGAAAGGACGCGCAGCCGCACAATTCTATTGTGCGTTCAGTAGGGATTGGGGAGCGTTCCCCAACAAGTTTTTTGCGAAATTGACCGGAGGGAAATTGAAGCAAAAAAGCAAGGTGTGTACCACCTTGCCCTGCTTGCCAGTATAATTCTACAGACTGTATGCCTCCTTAAATTAGCGTGATAGCGAGAGCATGCGAGACATAAGGCAACTGTTGACTTATTGTCTGAATTTTATTATAATGTTCGATGGGTGATAGAATGAATTTGCTACAGGTTTTTTCATCGAATTTATATCGATACAGGAAACAGCGTGGTTTTACGCAGGCGCAATTGGCTGATTCAGCGGGCTTGCACAGAACATATATCAGCGCGGTGGAACGTGGAAAACGGAATATTTCTATTGATAACATTGAAAAGGTTGCACTGACATTAAAAGTCGATGCTTACCTGCTGTTTGTTGATACGGAAAATCAACAAATTCCCATTGTTGGGAACGAAAGAAAAGATCATATTTCCAGCAAGGGAGGGATAGCCAATGGGCCAGGAAGCGACAGAGCAAAAAACAGCGGAAGATACAATAAATTATAGTGTAGTCAATTTCAGATGGTTCAGAAGGAAAAGCATACCTTACGTTTTTATCTGGATCTTTTATTACGCTTGGGTGGTCACCTTTGCGACATGGTGGACGGCATCTCCTTTATCCGAAAATGTATTTAATACACAATTGCGCGAGTTGATGCATGCCGTTACGTTGATTTCTTCCGCTGCGTTTGTATTTGTAATCAGGAAGGAATGGTTTATAAAGGTCGCCCGTATAGGCGCCGTTCTGATCGTCATAGGAATGATTGCTTTTTTCATGGTTCCCAATGCCCGTATTCAGATTTTGTCAGCCGTTATCAGCTCCGTTGCCATGGGATGTGTCAATATCAGCATTCTGATGCCGTTTGTTTTTTCGCTGAACAACACTGAAAAGCTGTACGCAGTCGTGGGAAGCAACGCTCTGATCCAGATTGCTTCGCTTTTTCTCGAACACAATACCAATCGGATTGCCGAACAAATCGTTTCCTTTGTTATTCTCGCGGTTGCCCTGAGCGCGATCGTGTTTTTTAAAAGGAGGGATCTTCCCGAAAGCCAAAATCTTTCGGAGCCGTTTCAACCCAAATTTCATCGGAGAATTTATCTTGCGCTGCTTTTTAACTGCGCGGTTGCGGTTCTGTGCAAAGGCGTGGGCAAAGGGATCCTTAATATCGCGGCAGAAAGCGCAGGTTCATCCGTATTAACGGGGTATTACATCGGCGGACTGGCCGGCTGCCTTGCGTACGTCCTGATTTACGCTTTTACGAAGAGGGCCTATATATGGCTTGGAAACATGACGTTCGCCAGTGTATCCGTCGGTCTCCTTCTCAATGCCTATACACATGAAATCCATGGGCTCGCCGTTCCCTTTGCGGTTTTGCTGGGGCTCGGAAGTACGGTCGGCATGATTAATATGTACTACATTCTCGGCGTTATCGGGAAAAAATACGATAGCATGCGATTTGTAAGGCTGTATATTTTCTTTGTCGGAATTTTCGGGGGAGTATCGGGTATTGCCGTCGGGCATCTGATCAGTCAGATAGGAGCCTTTGAGTTTTCTGTATTGGCATCCGTCTTTTCCGCAGTGGTTATGATCGCTTTCATGTTTATGTCCCCTGTGATGGAACGTGCGGATTATGTGAATGCTTGGGGCCTGGATTCCCAGTTTTCAGAAATAGACAACGAGCAGCTTCACATTTTCTTGAAATACAAAATGAGCAGACGCGAAATTGAAGTATGTAAGCTCCTTCTGCAGGGATATACCATGAGGCAGATTTCAGGGATCCTGTCCATCGGTTATCCAACCGTCAATACATATTGCACCAGCATCTATCGAAAAACGAAAATTAACAGCCGCGCCGAGTTGCTGCAGGCTTTTAAGGATTACAGAAACAAATAGCGTAATTACCGGCAAAACAGCGCCTCATTAGAACTAATGAGGCGCTGTTTTTTTGCGCTCATGCGTGTTAATGAATAGGCAACAAGAGTTTTTTCATGCAGAATGATATTGCGAAAAGCAGTTTTATCGAAAATTCAGAAAGGAGAATCTCGAATGGCAAACGATTTGTTCGGCGGACTTGGCGGACTCATGAAAGGGCTTTCCAGTTTCATGCCTCAGGACGACCCGGAAGTCAAGCTAATGAGCGCACAATCGGATCTGAGCGACCTGCAGAAACAGGAAACCACAATTTATGCCGATATAGGCAGACAGTCGCTGTCTCAGAGCAAGGGTCAGTTTCCGGAATTGGAAAACAGACTTAAGTTGGTGCAGGCCAATATTGCGGAGGCTCAGGCCAGACTGGAAACAGTTCAGGCAGAAAAGAAACAAAAGGAGCAGGAAGAACAGTTGACGGAGCAGCAGGGCACTTGCCCTGAATGCGGTCACCGCAATTCAGAGGGAGTGAAGTTTTGTCAGGAGTGCGGTGCGAAGCTGGGGGCAGCTAATTGCCGAAAGTGCGGTGCGGCTTTGGCACCCGGCACACGTTTCTGCGGAGAATGCGGCGCAAAACAGGAGGTATGAGCATGGCAAGCTATAAACAGCCTTGTATCCACTGCGGAGCGTATATCGAGCCGGATTCGCGCGTTTGTCCCGCCTGTCAAGGCACAAGCCCCTTTGGGTATCTCTGCCCCGCCTGCCTGCGTCCCATCCAAAAGGGACAAAGCGTCTGCTCCGGCTGCGGCAGGCCGATATATGTCGCTTGCCCCGCCTGTGGAAAACAGACTTTTGTACAGGAAAGATGCGAACAATGCGGCGGAGCACTGATGATTCGCTGTCAAAATCCCCGCTGCGGCGCGCCGCAATTCTTTGAAAACACAAAATGCACCGCCTGTGGGAAGAAAATTAAACCAGTAAAGAAATGAGGTGAAGGTCCATGCTGCAATCCTTTACGAGAAATTATGAAGACAACTCCACAGAAGCCGGATTCCAGTTCACTTTCTACTGTGATCTGTGTCAGGACGGATATAAAAGCAGCTTTGTGGAATCCGAGACTTATAAAAAGAACAGAGGGCTGCGCGGATTGGCGCGCGGTGCGGGCGCTTTGGGCGGCTTGTTTGGCGGAGCTTTGGGTAACCTTGGCTATTCTTTGGAACGCGGCGGAGATATTCTTTCCGAGCGGTTCGAGGGTATGAGCCCCGAATGGCAGAAGGAGCATGAAAAAGCCTTTGAAAGGGCGAAGAATGAAGCAGAGCGGCATTTTCACCGCTGTCACGGCTGTCATCAGTGGGTGTGTGATGCCTGCTACAACGAGGATGAAATGCTCTGCACCGATTGCGCGCCCCGACAGGAGGTGGCGGTGGCTAAGGCGCGGGCGGAAGCTATGCGCCGCAACATCGACGAGGCGGCCGAGACCGCTGCCGTCTGGAAAGGGAAGCTGGAAAGCAAAACGGTTGTCTGCCCCACCTGCGGCAAGCCAGCCGGGTCGGGTAAATTTTGCAACAATTGCGGTGCGTCTCTGGCGCTCGCGGTTTGTCCTGAATGCGGTGAAAAAAACGCGCAGGGAGTGCGCTTCTGCAATCACTGCGGCGCATCCATGAATGCGCCGGCTCAACACAAGTGTAAAAACTGCGGAGAAGAAAACCCTCCTGGAACCAAGTTTTGCGGCGGCTGTGGAAGCAAGCTATAGATTTGATGCACGGCCGACAGGTATCGGAGACGGCTGTTCCGACAAAAAGTATTCTGTTTCTGAATATAAACACTTGGGAGGTGAAAGGATGGCGCTATTTGAGCAACTCAAAAAATGGGTCTCTTTCGGGCAGCGGCGAACGGTTGAAAAAGATATTGCCTCATTGCATGGCACAGTTGGGAACAGCGATCCCCCTTCTTTTGCCGGAACGCCCGGAATAGCGGAAGAAGAAAAGCGAGAGAGGGTTTTAGGGCTTACTCCCCGTGAATATGAGCTGTACCTTCTTCTGTTGGAAGGATTCACTTTACGGGAATCCGCAAAACAGCTTTCAGTGAAATACTCCACAGCGAATACGCACATGACAGGCATCTACAAAAAATTAGGCGTCAAATCCAGAGCGGAGCTGATTATCAATTACCGCAGTGTCGATGGAAAAGGCACGACGGCGCAATGACAGACAAAAACAACTCTGAAAACCACCGTTAGATCGCCGGAAGTAAACATTAAAAACATTGGAGGTAATGATGATGACCGAACAAAAAGATCAATTTGAAAATCAGGAACCGACAACTGGAGCGGGAACTGTGCAGATCCAAGAAGATAGCTATCCTGCCGAGGACATTGAAAAGGGCAAGACCATGGCGGGACTTTCCTATTTGATTTTTTTCCTGCCGTTAGTGGTTTGCCCCGAATCCAAGTATGCAAAATTTCACGCCAATCAGGCTTTGCTGCTTTTGATTACAGCGATTGCGGGAAATGTGATATTGGGGATCATCCCTGTCATTGGCTGGATGCTGATGCCGGTTTTCGGAATCGGCGTTTTGGTGCTGGGGATTATGGGCCTCATCAACGGCTTTGGAGGGAAAGCAAAGCGACTGCCCCTGATCGGAAAATTTACCATTTTAAAATGATGAATATTATTTTCGGGAGGTTCTTATGAAAAAATACTTAACGCTGTTTTTTATACTGCTGATGGTCGTCTCACTGTGCGCCTGCGGACAAAAAGGCTCAGATCCTCTTTTGGAAACTTCCGGTACCCCCGGCGCGTCCGCCCGTGAAACCGAAACAGAGGCTCTAAGCGGCGAATCCGGTGCCGACACGGCTTCCCAGGATAAGCAGGAAGGCATCGTGACAATTGAGATTACGCCGCCCGACGGCTGGACCCGGGTGGAAGGCTCCGTCCTGCCCGTGCAGTACATGAAGGGCACAGCGAGCTTTATGGTAAAAGCAGAGCCATTCAGCAGCGCAACCTTGGATGACGTGGTGAATGAGGCGCTTGGAATCTATCAAAAATCCTTTGACAATCTCAAGGTTCAGGGAGAGGCCGAGCCGCTCACGGTCGATGAAAAGGACGCCAGAAAGCTGACCTTTACCTGCACCGTCAGCACACTGGACATGAAATATCTTTATGTCTTTCTCTTTGCCGCGGATAAAACTTATGTCATCACGTTTGGCGATCAGGAAAGCACCTTCGATACCCTGGCCGCCGACTACGAAACCATTTTAAGCAATATTAAATTCAAGGCGCAATAGAGATTCGGGAGAAATTCCCCTGTTTTCCGGGCAATCAAGGTTATCGCGCCCGCTGCCGATTACAGCATAGCCACTCGCGAGGCGGCGATCCTCATGACCGTCAGGACTTACGACGCCATAGATTGATTAAGCCCAAGTCACTTAGGGCGAAGCGCGCAAAAAGGCGCTCCGCCACTTAATACCATGGAGACTAACTATTAAAAGTCAAGGCCCAAAAAGGGAAAAGTAGTGAATTAGTAAGACGGCAAAAAAGGATATGACTACAAGAGCGTCGCGAAAGGCGCTCTGCGCGGACAGTAAGTAAAACGGTTAAGCAGCTTGGTAAGCTCTCCCAGATTTCTCCAAGGCGAAGATGAGACGCACCAACTTTTTGGCGGCGTGGGATATGGCGACATTATAATGCTTTCCCTCGGCACGCTTCTTAGCAAGGTATGCGGCAAAATCCGGATTCCAAAGACAGACATACTTCGTTGCATTAAAAATGGCATACCGGAGATAGCGTGAGCCGCGTTTTTCCATGTGAGAATAGCAGTTGGTAAGTTGTCCGGATTGGTATGTAGACGGTGACAGCCCGGCGTAGGCCAGTACTTTATCCGGCGAATCAAACCGGGAAAAGTCTCCCACTTCGGCGAGAATCATAGCGCCCATGCGGGTGCCAACGCCGGGAATTGTGGTAATCGGTGAATGCAGCTCTTCCATAATCTGCTGAATCTCCGCCTCAATCTCATCAATCTCGGCCTCCAGCTCATGGATGAGCCGGAGGGTGTGCCGCAGTTCCAGTGACTTCGCTGGAATCACGGAACCAATAGAGGTTTTGGCCGCCTCGCGTATTTCAATGGCCTTGTCCCTGCCATAACGGCCCCTGGATGCATCGCAAAGCACACTCTTCAAGTGCGTCATGTTCGCGTCGGCGACCTGCTTTGCGCCCGGAAACTCCTCCAGCAACGCATAAATAGAGGCCATATGGAGTGTTGGCACCAGCTTTTCAAGCTCTGGGAACAGGATGCAGACCAGCCTGGCGACCGACTGCTTGAGCTGGGCGCGTTCCTTCACCTTGTCAAAGCGGTATCTTGTCAGTGACTTTAACTCCTCGTTGAGGTATGCTGTGTCTGTGTAGGGCTTGAGGCCCACATCAGACATGAGCATAGCCGCAATCGTTCGCGCATCAACACGGTCGGTCTTCGTCTTTCTGAGACTGAGGCTTTTCCGGTACAGGTTGGTGTGCAAGGGGTTAATGACAAAGCTGTCCAGGCCGTTGTCAAGAAGAAACCCGAGAATGTTGTAGCTGTAGTGTCCGGTAGCCTCAAGTCCTACTTTTATTTTGTCCTGAGGTGAGGAACAATCCTGAATTCTTTGTAGCAGGCTGGTGAAACCATTCATACTGTTCGGAATGGTAAACACATCCGCAAGGACTTTCCCTTCTGAGTTGATGATGAAGCAGTCGTGCTTGTCCTTCGCCACGTCAATTCCAACGCAAATCATTGTAAAACCTCCAACGGTAAAAATGTGATGCTGAGTCCACAGGACTCTTTGCTCTTGTATGAAAAGGCGTTGCTAAATTCGGCCTTTTCCGCCGAGCACGATGAAGCGCTGTCTGTTCTTCTCGCGATGTCCGCCGAGGATTTGGAAATGGTCAGGGAAAAGCTTGTTGCGCTGGAGGATAAAATTTTTGCCGTATATGAGCCGAATCAGCTTGCTTACCCGCGCGAAACGCTTGGATTTGATGACGTTTATCTGCGTGCCCTTGCCAAAGAGTGCCTCGAGGCCAATCCCGCTGATTATCGCGGGGCGTTGCGCCATTATGAGGCGGCGCTGAAGGTGAATCCATATGAAGGCGATAATTTCGTGGGATGCGCCCTGATGCACCTGTATCTGGAGGAACTGGACAAAGCCTTTTTCTATGTCAACGAGGGCCTGTTCGTGGATCCGGAGCATGAGGGCCTGAACGAAATGGCGGACATTCTGAACGGGGGGATATCATGATGCGGAAGAAATTAAGCTGCCTCCTGCTTGCCGTGGCAATGGTGGTCATGATATGCCCTGTCAGGGCGCAGGCATCCTCAAATATCGACCTGTCGCGGGTAAAACTCAGCTCCGGCAGCGAAAAGCTGTTATTTAAGTTTGGGGATATTGAAATTGAGGGCGAGGTTCGCCAGAAGGTTCCCTTCACCCAGGGAGAGATCGACCGGCTCGTTAAAGAAGCGCTGAAAGAGCAGGGCCTGACCGAGCTGGATATAAAAGAGGCCAATGACAAGGTAGAAAAGGCACATCGAGCCTCGGAATTTACCAAGGAAGATATGGAGCGAATTAAGCAGAATCTCCTGACCACCGCGGAGGTTACCCCCATACCGGAGGACGCGGTTACAGTGCTCAAAGTGATAGACAAATACATGGGCACCAGCAGCTGGGACGATATCGGCACGGCCTCGGCAGATTTGCTGGAGCAATCCATGACCGATCAGGTGAAGGATACAGCCAGCGGATTTGTGGACGCTGCCGGCGAAATGGGCGAAAATGTGAATCTGGCCAATGAGTGGCTGGGGGCGATAAATTCGATTCTCAGCTTTTGCGAAATGATGGCCGACGAACAGGCCAACAGTCGGCAGAAATGGCAGGACATCGCGGACGGCGCGGAGGCTAAACGCCTGCTCAACCAATTCTATGAAACACTTCAGGATAAAATCGACCGCTATAAGCGAAAGAGCGATCAGGAGGGCTGGGTAATTGATTTCAACCAGGCCATGGATCAGCGAGTATTTACGTTCTTCAGCGTGGGCAACAACTACCAATATTGGTATCTGGACATGAATATGGAGCAGAAAAGCACCAATGAATTCGGCAGCATCGCCGGAGAGTACGAGGGGAGCTATACCATTCGGGCGGCACATGACATGAGCGCGGGCTTTCAAAGCCAGACGGACGCGGTTCTCCGCCATTTGGATGACAAGGGTGTGCTGGGCGGCGGTCTGAAAGCCTTTATCAGCCAGATGAGCGGGGCGGGCTTTCCTACATCCTTCAAACCGGGTGCGGCCGGCGAAGTCTATATTGAACGCACCATCTCCGGCTCCTGTGAGGCGACGATTGCTGAGTCCGGAGAGATTACACTTTCTCTGCACGAGGATAACGACGAAACGATGGTTAACATATCTGGTGTTACGTCCGATCTCACCACCACCATTCAGCAAAACGGTGTCAGCGCAAAAATGGTTACCACATTTGAGCTCTACGCCAGCGAGGAAGAGCTTAAGGTGAAAGGGACGACGACAGAGTCGTTCGGCTCGGCCTATGGCCATGGGTTCTCGTATTCCGATGGCTTGGACGCCGGGGGCAAGGCAGGTTGGGACGAAAACATCTGGAAGCCCTGGGACGGCACGAAAAAAACGCTGAAGCTCGCGGGAGAATAGACTTCTTATCCACCAGACGGAAAAGCGGTGAAGATTAACGCAAGGCAGGTTTTGATATGAGAAAATGGATAACACATTCTATGCTGACCGGAATCGTGATTGGCGCACTGACGCTGTCCGGTTGTGGAAGCACGGCACAGAAAGCGCCGGAAAGCGTTCAGCCAAGCGCTGCGCAGGAGGAAAAAGAAGCAGCAGACGAAGCCCTTTCTTCCGGCCCTTATTGGCGCATAGAGGCTTCTGACACAAAAAACTTTACTTATACAATTCCAAATGGCAACGGAGGAGCTATCGACATGACCGCCACGCTTCACTTTATTGCCTGGAAAGCAGGCGGCGAGGAAATGTTCGGTCAATACGAGGGCCGGGCGCTGGTTGCCTTTGATATGGATTTAAGCAAAGCTGGAACCGGGGGCGTTACCGTAATGGGCGGCGCTATGGACGACAGCATCAGCGACAATATTTCCTTTGAACTTATTCCGGCGCAGCAGGAGGCAGTGCCCGCAGAAGGCGAGGATATTGAGCTTGCACCACTGGCAAAATTCATCGGGCAGGCAGAAATTATTACGGATGAGTACACGATATCACAACAGAACTGGAAAGCCTTAGCCGACGGTCAGATCAAGCTGGATGTAAACGGCAGCTTTGGAGATGGAGCAAAAAATGCACAGGGATTTGTATTGAAAGCCGGAGAAGATACCGTTCTGATATCCGTGGGTGATTTTGCCGCCGCTTACAATCTTGACGCTTTTCGGGGAACAATTTCCAAAACCGAAGCGGGAGAAGACCCACGCTCCTGGTTCCGAGACAAGGTTATGTCCCGCATGGAGGAACGCCTGTCTTCTTCAAGTCAGTCTGGTGATCAGCAGCCGCCTGAAGCAGGATCCGGCCATGCAGATGCCCAGCAAGGCTTTACAGTGGATTCAGAAGGACGCGAAGGTATAGATACAAATGGTGACGGACGGCTTGAAATGTACTTTGACGAAGATGGAAACGTCTATTCTGATTTTGACGGAGACGGCAAGTACGAGGCTGCTGACACAGGCGGCGTCGATCACTGATACGCTCTTGATAAAGCGAATTATCCACTTCGATACGCTGTACGAGCGGGGTGAATGCGCGGCTTTGGCAAGGCTGCACGACACGATGGAGCTATGATGCGGCAAAGCTGGCCGCAACCTGAAATATCCCCTCTGCCGGGGGGCGTGGCAAATTCGGCAGAACATCGGCATCAGAGATCATGGGCTGACCTTTGTGTTTTGCAAGGTCAGCCCATTCCTGTGGTGCCGGTGAAAATGAACTTTGAAAGGAGTGAGGTAGCGGGTGGCAAACCGGTTAGCGCAGCTCATTTTCCAAAACGTGCAGCACAAGCGGCTTGGCATTACAGGGCTATGATGCCGAGCTAATGGTAACTCACAATATCCCCTTTGTCAGGGTACGCGGCAAATACGACAAACCAATAAAACTAACCGCACCGCATTTTTGTTCAAGATAAATCTGCGGTGCAATTGGTTTTACAATTTTTGATATAGCGACAAACTTTTCATAAAGAAAATAACTGCTTATAATTTATATAAGCAATACACTTGGAGGTGATTGCGAATGGAAAATATCAAAAGCATATCTGAAAATACAGCTAAGACTACTGCGCCTAACGAAAAATATGCAAAGACAAAGGCTTATCAAGATTTTATAAACGTACTTTCGCAGATTATCGAAAAGCATGGTGCAGAAATTTTAGATGAAATAAAACGTGCTAAGTAAAGATGTTTTCCAATAATTTATTGGAGGTATAGCTATGAACAGGAGTGGAAAAAAATGTGTGCTTTATCCTCGTGTTAGTACCGAAATGCAGGTTGACGGTTTCAGCTTGGACGGACAAAAAAACAGTTTAAAACGCTTTGCAGACAGAGAAGAAATGGATATCGTAGACATTTACGAAGACGCCGGTAAATCCGGCAAATCCATAGAGGGCAGACCCGCCTTTAAGCAAATGCTGTGCGACATTGAAAACGGGTTGTCAATCGACTATATCTTGGTATATAAGCTCTCCCGCTTCGGCAGAAACGCCGCCGATATTTTGAACTCCTTGGAACTTGTTCAATCCTTTGGTGTAAACTTGATCTGCATTGAGGAAGGAATTGATTCCTCGCAAACAAGCGGAAAGCTCTTAATCTCCGTGTTGTCTGCCGTTGCTGAAATAGAGCGTGAAAATATCATCGAGCAGACGATGAACGGACGAAAAGAAAAAGCCCGTCAGGGCGGTTGGAACGGCGGGTTTGCTCCCTATGGTTATTATCTCAAAGATAAGCAGCTCTATATTGGACCCAGTCAGGGCGTCTCTTTATTTACGACCTTATGAAAGCTGACGGGAATCTTCCACTCATCGAACAAGGAAATTAAAAATCATCCGCTCAAATCAGGCGTTCATCTCCAGTGGAAATTAGAGGTGGACGCCTT
>JAYFQJ010000047.1:0-5725 GCA_034927165.1 Oscillospiraceae bacterium | reverse complement strand
GTGTGCAACCCAACGGTCAAATTCAAAGCGCTGTGCGACGAAGCCGACCGCAACGGCAGCGAATATGTTGCGACCGGCCACTACGCGCGCGTGCTTGAGCGCGATGGCGTCTTTATTTTGCGCAAGGCCGCGTGTCTCGCGCGGGATCAGAGCTATATGCTCTATTCCCTGTCGCAAGCGCAGCTCGCGCGGCTCGTACTGCCGCTCGGCGAGCGCGCCAAAGCGGACGTCCGCGCGCTCGCGAAAGCGGATGCGCTGCCGTCGGCGTCCGCGCCCGACTCGCAGGAGATCTGCTTTATCCCCGACGGCGACTACCCCGCCTACATCGCGGCAAAGGGTCTGCGCGGCAAGTCCGGCCGATTTATCGCGCCGGACGGCTCGGTCCTCGGCGCACACGACGGCGTCGAGCACTACACCGTCGGGCAGCGCCGCGGGCTGCGCGTCAGCCTCGGCAGGCCTGTGTTTGTGCGGCGCATCCTCGGGAACGGCGACATAGAGCTTGCCTTTGCGGACGGCGAATTCGACGCGGGCGTTGAGATCGCGCAGCTGAAACTCAACCCCGCGTATACGCTCAAAAGCGGCGACGCATATTCCGTCAAGCTGCGCTCCGCCGCGCGCCCCGCGGGCTGCCGCATCGGCGCCGCGGACGGACAAGGCTGTACGCTCGTGTTCGATACGCCGCAGCGCGCGCCCGCGCCTGGCCAGTCGGCCGTGCTGTACGACGGAGAGCTGCTCGTCGGCGGCGGTGTGATCGGGCGGTGCCTGTGAAGCTTTTTGGCGCAAAATATTGAATTGCGGACGCTTATTTGCTAAACTGAATAGGTTGAGACGTCCGCGTTTTAACGCGGACGTCATTTATTGAGGGGATAATGGGGCATGGAAGAGAACTACAGCAACTTTATTTATGAGATCATCGACGAAGATCTCGCGAGCGGCTACGTGAAGGAGATCCACACGCGCTTCCCGCCGGAGCCGAACGGCTATCTGCACATCGGCAGCGCGAAGGCCATCTGGATCAACGCCATGACGGCGCAGAAGTACGGTGGAAAATTCAATCTGCGCTACGACGACACCAATCCCGTCAAGGAGGATGAGGAGTACGTCCAGTCCATCCTTGAGGATCTGCGGTGGCTGGGCGCCGAGCCCAACGGCGGGATCTTTTACGGCTCCGATTATTTTGACAAATGCTACGAATTCGCCGTAAAGCTCATTCGGGACGGGAAGGCGTACGTCTGTTCGCTGAGCGCCGACGAGATGCGAGAATACCGCGGCACGCTCACCGAGCCCGGCAAAAACAGCCCCGACCGCGACCGCCCTGTTGAGGAAAACCTCGCGCTGTTCGAGCGCATGAAAAACGGCGAGTTTCCGAACGGCGCGTATACGCTGCGCGCGAAGATCGATATGGCGAGCCCCAACATGAACCTGCGCGATCCCGCGATCTACCGCATCCTGCACACCGGTCACCACCGGCAGGGCGACAAGTGGTGCATCTATCCCCTGTACGATTTCGCACATCCCATTCAGGACGCGCTCGAGGGGATCACCCACTCCCTTTGCTCCATCGAATTTGAAAACCACCGTCCGCTGTACGAGTGGGTCGTCGACAACGTCGGCTTTCCCGACCCGAAACCCAAGCAGCGGGAATTTGCGCGGCTCAACGTCACCTACACCGTCATGAGCAAGCGCTTTTTGCGCCAGCTCGTCGAGACGGGCGTCGTGGACGGCTGGGACGACCCGCGTATGCCGACGCTGTGCGGCCTGCGCCGTCGCGGCTACACGCCCTCCTCTATCATCGAATTCGTAAAGACCGCCGGCGTCAGCAAGGCGGACAGCATCGTCGACATCGGCCTGCTCGAGCACTGCATCCGCGACGAGCTCAACGCGACGGCGCTCCGGCGCATGGCGGTGCTTGACCCGGTCAAGGTGACGATCACCAACTTCCCCGCCGACAAAACGGAATATTTTGAGATCGCGAACAATCCGAACGATGAGAAGGCCGGCACACGCAGGGTTGCCTTTACGAGGGAGCTGTATATCGAACGCAGCGACTTCTTCGTCTGCCCCCCGCCGAAATTTTTCCGTCTGACGCCCGGAAAAGAAGTGCGCTTGATGGGCGCGTATATCGTCAAATGCGACGACTATGTGCTGGGCGAGAACGGCGAGGTCACGGAGATCCTGTGCAGCGCCGATCTTGAGACCGCAAACGGGAATCCCGCGGACGGCCGCAAGATCAAGGGAACGATCCACTGGGTCAGCGCTGCGGACTGCGTCGACGCCGAGGTGCGGCTGTACGACCACCTGCTGACGCTCGAGAAGATCACGGACCTGCCGGAGGACAAGACCTTCGGTGACTACGTCAACCCCGATTCCGTCACGGCCTATCCACGGGCAAAGCTTGAAAAGGCCCTGGAGTGCGCGGCGGCAGACGAGCGGTTCCAGTTTGTGCGCAGCGGTTATTTTATAAAAGATTCAAAAAACCCGCATGTGTTCAACAACATCGTAAATCTGAAGGACACTTGGGCAAAACTCAATAAGTGATATAAAAAAACCCTTCGGCCGCGGCCGAAGGCTATTTTGTCGCACGGTCACTGCGGATTTCCCGTCCCGCACAAGCCGAGCTGCTGCGCAAAAGGACGCATGGCGTCGATGCAGATCGCCGCGACGTCGCGCACCTCCATACCTAGCATCGCACAGCCCGTCCTGATGAGCTCTCTGTTACATCTCGCTGCGAATTTGAGATCCTTGAACTTTTTCATAAAGCTTGCTACTTCCAGGTCTGCGATACCGTTTGGGCGCATACGCGCACACGCGCTGATGATGCCTGTCAGCTCGTCCACGGTGAACAGACTCTTTTCCATATTCGTCTGCGGCTCGACGTCGCTGCAGATGGAATAGCCGTGGCTGAGGATCGCGCGGATATCCGCCTCGTCGACGCCCGCCGCGCGCAGCGGCTGCTGTGTGTGCTGCAGATGCTCGTCCGGAAACTGCTCATAATCATAGTCATGCAGATACCCCACCGCCTGCCAGTGGACGACGTCCTCCCCGAAATGCGACGCCATGCCGCCCATCGCAGCCATGACCGCCGTCGCGTGCGCGATGAGATGCGGTTCGGTCGTCGTCTCCCCGACCAGCTCCCGCGCTTTTTCCATCGTCAACATAATTGATCCCTCCGCTTTCTTTGATTATAAACATAACACAAAGCGCGGCTTTATACAATCGCGGGACGGCAAAAAGCGCTGCTGTATCAAAGTCGCGTCGGCGTTCATATTATGGGATGAAATCCATGAAAAGGCGGCGTGTTTCTATGATCTTTGACTGCTTTCTCGGCGCATCCTCGCCGACCGGCTTCGCCGGTTTTTTCGACAGCCTGTGTGATCCCGGCGCTCCGTTTCGCACCTGCATCATAAAAGGCGGGCCCGGCTGCGGAAAATCCTCGCTTATGAAGCGCATCGGCGCGCGCGCCGTCGCCGCCGGATGTGACATTGAGCGCATCCACTGCTCTAGCGATCCCGACTCGCTCGACGGCCTCATCTGTATACAGAAGGGCTTCGCGCTTGTCGACGGCACGTCGCCGCACGTACTCGAGCCCGCCATTCCCGCAGCAAAGCAGGAGGTTCTGTCGCTGTACGACTGTATCGACGCGGACGCCCTGCGCGCGCAGCTCCCCGCGCTGCGGACGCTGTTTCGCGGCAACGCCCGCTGCCATGAACGGGCGCGCCGCTTTATCGTCGCCGCGGGCGCGCTGACAGCGGATCTCGAGCGCACGGCGGCCGGCTTCCTGCTGCGGGATAAGGCGATCCGCTATGCGGAAAACCTCTCTGCCCGTCTGTTCGTCAAAAAGCCCGGCTGCGTCGGCAGCGAGACGCTGCGTCTCATCAGCGCCGTGACGCCGCAGGGACTTGTCGACTACGGTCCGCAGGATCTCGAGGCCTTCCGCACGCGCTATGTCCTGCGCGACCGCTTCGGCGCCGCGGCGCACTGTATCCTGTCCACGCTGCGCGACGCGGCGCTCGCGGCGGGGCTCGACGTCATCAGCTGCCGGAGCCCCCTTGCGCCCTACGAAAAGACCGACGCCCTTTTTATCCCGTCGCTGTCTCTCGCGTTTTACTGGCCGGCCTTCGGCGGCGCGGCGCCGGGCGGCAGCCGCACAGTGCACGACACCCGCTTTTATGACGGGCAGGCGCTCGAGCAGGGCGCCAATCGTCTCAAGTTCTGCAAAAAAGCTGCGTTGTCTTTGCTCCGGGAAGCGTGCGCGATCCTGCTGGAGGCGAAGAACATTCACGACGAGATCGAGGTGTTCTACAAAAATAATATCGATTTCGAAGCGGTTCACCTGCGGGAAAAGGCATTCTGTCACCGATACGGGCTGTGAGACCGCCGTGCGATACGCTCTCTGCCGACGGCGGAGAGCGTATCGCTTTTATCCGTCAGTACGCAAAAAATGCACGCGTTGAATTATTTAAAAATCCTTAGTATAATTTTCTTAAAAAGAAGCACGGGAAAAGGAGGAAGCCTTGATCGAATTAAACACAAGCCAGACTCTGTTTTTTAATTTAGGAATCGATCTGTTCTCCTGCGCCATCGCGCTGATTATCCTCCACGGCTATAAAAGCGACTTTACGGCGACCTTCGACAACCGTCTGTTGTGCGGGATACAGCGCGCGCTGCTGGTTGTTTTTGCCTCTGATATGCTGGCCTGGATCCTCAACGGAAAAAGTCACTGGGCCTTTCGCGCGCTGTCGTACGCGGTCAACATCGTCTTTTTTGTCACACAGCTGGTCATCGCGATCCTCTGGCTTCGCTACGCATGGTATCGCATCTGCGAACAGGAGGGCGTCAAACGCGGCAATATGTTCTTGCACTGTCTGCCCGCCGCTGCCCTGAGCGCCGTCATCGTCAGCTCTCCGTTCACCCACTGGTGCTTTTATATCGATGCCGCGGGCTATTATCACCGCGGTGCTCTCTCAGTCTGGGTATACACCCTCACCCTGTTCTATCTGCTGTTCGCCTCCTCGATCGCCCTGCTGCAAGTCCGCAGAGAGGTCCTTCTCGAGCGCCGCAGGGAGCTGCAGACCATCGCCTTCTTCGCGGTGCCTCCGCTGCTCGGCGGCGCCGTGCAGATTCTCCTGTTCGGTCTGAACGTCGTGTGGCCGTGCGCCGTGATCTCCTGTTTGCTGATCCTGCGCGATAAAGAAAGCCGGGCGATCCTGCAGGATGCGCTCACAGGCTTGAACAACCGCCGAAACGTCGAGCGATATCTCCGCAGCTGCAGGGATAAAGACCCGCAGCGCGCGATCACGCTGCTCATGGTGGACATAATCGATTTTAAAAATATAAACGACCGGTACGGACACGAGCTCGGGGACACCGCGCTGCTGCAGGCGACAAATATTCTGCGGCTGTGCTTCAACGGTGACCCGGCCTTCCTCGCGCGGTACGGCGGCGACGAATTCGTCGTCATCCTGCCCACCGGCGAACAGGACGCGGCGCAAAGAGCGATGCAAAAAATAGAGGAGAGCTTCGCTGCCTTCAACAAGACGGGGGCGTTTCCCTTTTCCCTGTCGATGAGCGTCGGCTGCGCTTTTTCCAGCGCGGAGGAGAAGCTCGACGCTCTTATGCGCGACGCGGATGCCGCAATGTACCGCAGCAAGAGCGCATACCATAAAGCAAAATGACCGCACTGCCGCGCAAAAGGCGGGCGCCGTCGCAACAAGCGACGGCGCCC
>JAYFQJ010000046.1:0-3369 GCA_034927165.1 Oscillospiraceae bacterium | reverse complement strand
ATCGTAGCCTACATCATCGCGGCGCTGCTCATGCCCAGCAAGCCGGAATAAGCCGCCCCCGTGTATCTGCAAAAAAACAGCAGGCCGTGCGGCCTGCTGTTTTTATATGCACCCGGTCACGCGGCGTCCGTACCCTGCGCGGCGTCGTCCGCCGCGTCGGGCGCGGCGTCCTGCGCTTCGCCCGCGAGGGGCACCGGCTCGATCTTGGTGAACACAGTGTCGTAATAATCGGTGTACGCGGAATTATAGAACTCCCGCATCGTCATCGTCTTGTCCGTCGCGTTGATGAGGTAGCGGACATACTGGCAATCCTTCCCGTCCTTCTGCGCGCTCATGATGATACCGCCGTTGTCCGCAAAGCTCAGCAGGCCGCGCAGCTCATAATCGAGCTGCAGGGAGCCGTCAAGAGAGCCCTGCGGATTGCTTCGGTCGGTGATGAGACACGGCAGCACATAGCTGCCGTCCTCGTTGACCTGCAGCAGCTCGCGGCAGGTGAGGCTCTCGTCGTCGGCGTAGGAGAATTCCTCGCTGAGCCAGCAGCCCTGCAGATAGCCGAACAGCACGCCGTCCGTCTTGGTCTGCCGACTGCTGCCGCGCAGCCACCAGACGCCGAGCGCCACCGCCGCGGCCGCGACGAGCACGCCGAGCGTCAGCAGCCACTTGCCGCAAACGCGCTCCTCTTTCCCCTCCTGCGGGCCGAGCGCCGCGAGCTCCCGCTCGAGCGCGCCTGCCGGCGCTTCGGACGCCGCTTGCGTTTCCGCCGCGCGCGCCGCCTCCGCCGCGTCGATGAGCTGATCGATCGCATCCGTTTGGGCGCAGTTGTCCTCCGGCTCCTGCGCGGGCTTTTCCGGAGATTCCGCGGGCGGCTGCGCCGTCCGCGCGTCCTTCCGCGCCCCCGCCGTTTTTTCAGCCGCCGCTTCTTTCTTCTCACCGGCCGCATCTGCAGATGCTTTCTGCGGCGCATCGGGCACGTCCGAAACAGCGGCCGGCAAGCCGTCCTCGGGCTGCGCTTCTGCCGCCGCAGGCTTCGTCTTTGCCGTCTGATCTGTCTTATGCGAACGACCTGTGCGGGAAAACAGGCCGCGCCGCGCGGACGGTTCCGTATTCTCCTGCGCCTCCGGTTCCTCCTCAAGCGAGGAAAAAGCCGCGACGCCGACGTCCTGCGGGTCCATATTAAATATTTGGGAGAGCTTTTCCTTCTCCCGCTCGCTGATGGCAGGCGCCGCCTGTTTCAGCGCTGCCGCCGCAGACGCCCCGGCGCGCGGGGCGTCTCTGCGCGGCTTTTTCTCCGGCTGCTGCGTCGGCGCGGCGGGGTGCTCCGGTTCCGCGGTCGCGCCGCTGTCCGCAGACGCATCCGCCCCGCTTTTGTCCTCGTCCGCGGTGTGCGCCGCATTTTTGTCCGCGCTCTGCTTCGCCGCTGCGGGCGTCGGCTTTTCCGGCGCTTTGTCCCCCCGCTTTTCGGGTGCGGTCTGCTCCGGGTCCACCCTGTGCGCGCCGAGGCTTTCCATGAGCTGATCCTCGACGCTGCCGGTGTGCCGCAGCGCAAAATCCCCGGGTATTTCCGGGGTTTTCACGGGCTTATCCTCTTTTTTTGCACAGTACGGGCAGGTCTTCTGTCCCTGCGGGATGATCCTGTGACAGACCTTGCAATATTTCATAAAGGCTCCCAAAATAAATATGTCTCAGCCTGTCAACATCATATCCCATCCGTTTCCGTTTGTAAAGAAACGGCGCTCTTGTACTTTTTTCCGTTTTCTTATATAATGGAACCATCGAAATTTGCCAAATAACAGGAGGACACTATGGGAATTCTATCAAGATTCACGGATATCATGAGTGCGAATATAAACTCTTTGCTGGAGAAGGCGGAGTCGAAGAACGCGGACGTCATCCTGGAGGAATATATCCGCAAGGCGAAGAACAACCTGGATGAGGTCAAGGCGGAGACCGCCGGCGTCATCGCCGACGAGATGGCGGCGGGCCGCCGCGTCACCGAGCTCGACGAGGAGATCGTAAAGCTCTCGAAATACGCCGAGCAGGCGGTCATCGCGGGCAACGACTCCGACGCGCGCAAATTCCTCGAGGGAAAGCAGAAGGCCGCCGAGAGAAAAGCGGACGCCGAGACCTCGTATGCGCAGGCGAAGACCAATTCCGATCGGATGCGTCAGCTCACAAAGAAGCTGTCCTCGGACATCGGCGAAGCGCAGGAAAAGCTCTCCGAGCTCAAGAGCAAGCTCGCCGTCGCCGAGCAGAGCGAAAAAATGGCGCAGCTGTCCGAGAAGATCTCGTCTATGGCGGGCGGAGTTTCCGATTACGACCATCTCGCGGATGCGGTACAAAAGCGCATCGATTCCATTGACGCGAAGGCCCAGCTCAACAAGGAGCTCGACGAGAGCTATGACATCAACGAGCTGAAAAAGAAATATGAAGTCAAAGCGTCGGCGTCCGACGTCAACGTAGACAGCGAGCTCGCGGCGCTCAAAGCCCAGCTCGGCAAATAACGGCGCGGTAAGGAGCGGCTATGGGACTATTCAATCAGCGCCGGGAGACCATCGAGTGGAACGAATCGCGTTCCGACGTGCTGTTTTATAAATGGCACAACGACGAGATCAAGACCGGCTCCACCCTTGTTATCCGTGCCGGTCAAAACGCCGTCTTTTACAGCGGCGGGCGGGTCGCGGCCGTCTTTGAGAACGCGGGCAGCTTCGATATCGACACCGAGATCGTCCCCGTGCTCACCGACGCGGCCGCCTGGCTGCAGCTCAAAAAGGACAGCGGCTTCCGCGCGGAGATCTATTTTATCAACACCAAAGAGCTCACGATGAACTGGGGCACCCGCCAGCGCATCATGATCCCGACCGCGGAGGTGCCCTCGGGCATCCCCGTCGGGATGAACGGCAACCTCGTGGTGGAATTCCGCGATTACCAGAAGTTCATCGAGAAGGTCGCCGGCGTCAAGCCGACGTATACGCTCGACGACATCGGCGAGCGCATCCGCGGAGAGCTCGATTCCATCGTGAGCGACGCGATCCTCAACGGACAGACGACCGTCGGGCTCAACGCGCTCGTTGCGCTGCAGGCGAACAGCCGCACGCTGGGCAAGAAGATGTGCGAGGAGCTCGACAAGGAGATGTTCGACATCGGTCTGGGCGTGCGCGACCTCAACATCATCAGCGTCAACTACCCCGAGGAAGTTCAGCGGATGGCCGAAAAGGTCGCCGGGCAGTCCTTTATCCAGGACGCCGCGAAATACGCCACCGTTGCGGCGGCGGACGGCATGGAGAACGGCGGCGGCGGCGTGGCCGGTCTCGGCGCGCAGATGGCGATCGGCGCGCAGATCGCGCAGCAGATGACCGGCGCGCAGACCCC
>JAYFQJ010000034.1:0-23586 GCA_034927165.1 Oscillospiraceae bacterium | reverse complement strand
AAGCAGCCGGATATCGACCTCAACTTTTCCTCGGAATACCAGTCGCGCGCGCACCGCTATACGGAGGAGCTGTTCGGAAAGGATCATGTCTTTAAGGCGGGAACCATATCCGCCTTGCAGGAAAAAACGGCCTTCGGATATGTGAAAAAATATCTCGAGGACAGCGGCCGCATCGTCAACCGGGCGGAGGAGAACCGTCTCGCGCTGGGCTGCGTCGGCGTCAAGCGCACGACCGGCCAACATCCGGGCGGTATGGTCGTCGTCCCCGCCGATTACGACATCACTGATTTTACGCCTGCGCAGCATCCGGCGGACAAGTCGGAGGCGGACGTCATCACGACCCACTTTGATTTCAACTCCATGCACGACACGCTGCTCAAGCTCGATGAGCTCGGGCACGAGGTCCCGACGCTGTACCATTACATCGAAGCGCTAACGGGCGTCAACATCGATACGATCCCCATGAACGACCGTGAGGTGTTCAAGCTGTTTACGAGCGTCGAACCGCTTGGCATAAAAGAAGATGACGTGGACAGCAAGACGGGCACCTTCGGCATCCCGGAGATGGGCACAGAGACGACCCGGCGCCTTTTGATGGAGTCGCAGCCGAAGACCTTCGCCGATCTCGTGCAGGTCTCCGGCCTTTCCCACGGAACCGACGTGTGGGCAAATAATGCCCAGACGCTCATCGCGAACGGCACTTGTACCATCAAAGAGGTCATCGGCACGCGCGACAGCATCATGGTCGAGCTCATCAAACGGGGCGTGCCGCCGTCTATGGCATTTGAGATCATGGAGTTCACCCGCAAGGGCAAGGCGATGGAAAAATTCACGCCTGAGCATCTGTCGACGCTGCGCGGCTGCGGCGTGCCGGAATGGTACATCGACAGCTGTAAAAAAATCAAATATATGTTCCCGAAGGCGCACGCCGTCGCGTATGTAACGTCTGCGGTCCGACTCGCGTGGTTCAAGCTCTATTATCCGATCGAGTTTTACGCGACCTATTTTACCGTGCGTGGAAGCGATATTGATGTTGAAGCGGCGCTCGGCGGCGCGGCGTATGCGAAAAAGCGCCTTGCCGAGATGAAGCTGCGGCTGCGGGATGAAAAAAGCACAGCCAAGGACGAGGACACCTATGTGGCGCTGCAGATGATCTGCGAGATGCTCTGCCGCGGCTTTGCTTTTCTGCCTGTCGACGTCTATAAGTCCGATGCGACACAATACCGCATCGAGGAAGGGAAGCTTCGCTTGCCGTTTGTCGCAGTCAAGGGCATCGGAGAAAATGCGGCGCGCGCTATGGCGAACGCTGCCGAAAAGGGCGGGTATGTCTCCGCGGAGGAAATGCTGTCTGCGCCGGGCGTAACCCCTTCTCTCATCGACACGCTTGACAGGATCGGCGCGCTCGGAACTCTGCCGAAGACGAGCCAGCTGTCTTTTTTCTGAAAATCCCGATGTAAAAAAGGACGCCCCCGGCATCCTTTTTATGTTGTTGGATGCTGCACGCGTGCGTGCGGCGTGCCGGGGCTACTGGATGGCCGTATCCGGAAAAAACTGCGCCTTAAACCAGACATCTTCGAGCGAAAACCGTCGTCCGGCAAGATAAGTCAGGCCGCCGTCGTAATCGGCGGGCAGCGCGAATTCCAGCGAACAGGCGGCCAGCGCCTGCCGCGACAGGCCGTACTTTTTGTTCATCGTCGCGTTTCCGTACTTCAGGTCTCCGAGAATGGGCGCGCCGAGGAAAGTGAGATGCGCGCGGATCTGGTGGGTGCGGCCGGTGTACAGCGTGACCTCGAGCAGGGACAGCGCGCCGCGGCGCTCAACGAGCCGGAAGCCGGTGCGGATGGATTTTGCGCCCGGGAAGGAAGCCGCCGCAACCCGCACCTTGTTTTTGGTCTCGTCCTTGCTGTGCCAGGCGTTGTAAACGCCGTCGCGCGGCGGCTCGCCGGTGCACACGCACAGGTACTTTTTCACAAGCAGATCCCGGCGGATCATCGCGTTGAGCTCCCGCAGCGCCGCGGCGGTCTTCGCAGCGATCACAATGCCCTGCGTTCCGCGGTCCAGCCGGTTGCACAGCGCTGGCGTAAAGCCGACCGCAGCGTCCGGGGAAAACTCGTCCTTTTCAAACAGATAGCGCAGAAAACGGTCGACCATCGTGTCGCAGAAGGTGCTCTCGTCACTGTGGCACAGCACACCTGCGGGCTTATCAAGCAGCGCGAGCGCGTCGTCCTCATATAAGACCTTCAGTTCGCCCGCCGCGCGCAAAAAAGCGGGCAGTTTCTTTTTGCAGGCAAAGAATGCATCGTCGATATACAGTGTGAGAACGTCGCCGGCCGCGAGCCGCGCCGACGCTTCACAGCGCTTACCGTTGCATTTTATCTTCTTTTCTCTCAGATACTTGTAAATGAGCGATGCGGGCAGCTTCGGCGCGCATTTCATCAAAAAACGGTTGAGACGCGTCCCGTCGTCCGCGGCATTTATGGTAAAGCTTTTCATGCGGTGTTCCTCGGTTGCTTTGTTTATAAAATAGTATATAATAGATTTTAAATCCAGTAAAGGAGGGTTTTGCGGTTGGGCGATATACACGACGGGCATAGACAGCGCGTCAAGCGCCGCTTTCGCAGCAGCGGCCTCGACGAATTTGAGCCGCACAATGCCCTCGAGCTGATGCTGTTTTACGCCGTGCCGCAGCGGGATACCAATGCGCTCGCACACCGGCTCATCGATACCTTCGGCAGCTTTGACAAGGTTCTTGAGGCGGATTATGAACAACTTACGCGTGTGACCGGCATAGGGGAGAACACCGCGACACTGCTCAAGCTGTTTCTCGCGAGCTATCGTTATTACGAAAAACAGAAAAATGCGGGCGGCTTTGTCGCGACGACCGCGAGCGCGCTGTGCGCCTATGTCCGCTCGCTGTTTATCGGAGAAACGCGCGAGCGCGCGTACCTGCTTTGCTTCGATGCGCGGCTGCATCTCATCCGATGCGCGTGCATCGCCGAGGGCGGCGTCGACGCCGCGCAGATCACAGTGCGCCGCGTTGTAGAGGTCGCAACGGCAAACCGCGCCGTTTCTGTCGTCCTCGCGCACAACCACCCGGATGGTTATGCCGTGCCATCCCGGGAGGACATCATCGCGACTAAGGACATCATGCGCGCGCTGTCATCCATCGGAATTGAGCTGAGCGACCACATCGTCTGCGGTTGTAAAAACGAGATATCTCTCGCAAACGAAGGCGTTCTATATTCCATAAAACAGGAGCTGCATCTTTGAAAGCGCTGAAGCGGTCGGCTGCCGCCGCGTGCTTTGTTCTCGCCGCGGCGATCCTGCTGCCGGCGCTCGCGGGCTTTGTGCATCTCGGGCTGCTGTACGGCATATATTTTCTGGTCCTCGGCGCGCTGCTGTGGGATCCGAGCCGGCTGGAGAGGCGATTCGGGAAGGTGCGGTGGTTAAAGGGAATGCTGAGCGTATTATGCGGACTCGTGCTCGCGGTCACGGTAATTCTGTCCGCGCTGATTCTGCGCGCCGCCGCGCGGCCCACACAGCCTGCGGACACGCTGCTGATCCTCGGATGCCGTGTGGATGAGGATGGGCCGAGTCTTATGCTGCGGCGGCGCATGGATACCGCGATTGGGTATCTACAGACACATCCGAGCTGCCGGGTCATCGCCGCGGGCGGGCATGGGCGCGGGGAATCGATGCCGGAGGCGCAGGCGATCGCGCGGTATCTTGAGGAAAATGGGATCGCGCCCGACCGTATATACCGCGATGAACGCTCCAAGAATACAGATGAGAATATCCGCAACTGCGCCGAGATCATCGGCGCGCACGCCCTTGACGGTCGTGTTATAATAGTTTCCGACGGGTTTCACCAGTATCGCGCATCTCTTTTGGCGGAGAAGTACGGCCTGCTTTCCTCCCCGCTGTCGAGCAGGACGCCGCCGGGTGTAGCGGTAACTTATTGGTTTCGCGAGATACTCGGTATCCTTCGCTTATATCTGTTTGGCTATTAAAAATTGCTTAGAGGCTGTATGAGTAAACTGAAACATATGGGTTATCCGGCGCTGATCGCGCTCGGCTTCCTTATTTTGATTTTGACGGGCACATTGCTGCTGATGCTGCCCTTTGCGAGCAAGGATGGTCATACGATCGGTTTTGTGAACGCGCTGTTCACCGCTTCGTCGGCGAGCTGCGTGACCGGCCTTGTCGTCGTCGACACCTTCACTCACTGGACGCTGTTTGGCCAATTGGTGATCCTTGCCATGATCCAGGTCGGCGGCCTCGGCTTTATGACCGTGCTGATGATGTTCTCTCTGTTTTTGCGCCGCAAGATCGGACTCACCCAGCGTTCCCTGATGCAGGAGAGCATCAATACGATGTATATCGGCGGCATCGTCCGCCTGACAAAGCGCATCCTCAAGGGCACATTGCTGTTCGAGGGTGTCGGCGCTGTCATTTTGGCGCTGCGCTTTATACCTGATATGGGCTTCTGGCCGGGGGTCTACTGCGGCATTTTTCATTCCATCTCCGCTTTCTGCAATGCGGGCTTCGATGTGCTCGGCCGCTTCGGGGAATATACGTCTCTGACGCGCTACGTCGGCGATCCGGCGGTATCTCTCACAGTCATGACGCTCGTCGTAGTCGGAGGTGTCGGCTTCTTCGTATGGGAAGACATCTGTGTGCACAAGCTTCATTTTCACCAGTACAAGCTGCACACTAAGATCGTCCTTATTATGACGGCAATGCTCATCGCGATCCCGACGGTCATGTTCTTCTTCATGGAGAAGAACCATGCATATGCGGGCCTCGATTTTCCGTCGCGCATCCTCGCAAGCATGTTCAGCGCCATCACGCCGCGCACGGCGGGCTTTAATACGACGGACGTCGCGTCGCTGTCGCCTGCTGGTAGACTGCTGACGATCATCCTCATGTTTATCGGCGGCAGCCCCGGCTCGACGGCGGGCGGCATCAAAACGACGACGGTCGCGGTGCTGTTCGCGTCGGTCATCGCGGGCGCAAAAAATCGCAGCATCGTCAATATCTTCGGCCGGAGGCTTGAGGATTTTGCGTTTCGCCGCGCTGCGGCGGTCACCGCTGTCAACCTGACGCTGGCCGTGGGCGCCTGTATGTTGATTTGTATATTCCAGCCCGGAATGCTCATGGAAAACGTGCTCTTTGAGACGTTTTCGGCGATCGGCACGGTCGGCATGAGCATGGGGATCACATCCGAGCTGTCTGCGGCGTCGAGAATGGTTATTTCACTGCTCATGTACTGCGGGCGCGTCGGCAGCTTGTCCTTCGCCTTGGTCTTCACGGAGAGCCGGAAAAATCCCCCTGTGCTTTTCCCGGTGGAACGTGTGAATATCGGATAAATGAAAGGGAATTGATTTTTATGAAAACGGTGTTGATTATCGGCATCGGCCGCTTCGGAAGTCACCTTGCCCAGCATTTTGCGGAGCTCGGCAACGAGGTCATGATCGTTGATAAAAATGAAGAAAACATCAAGCCGCTGCTGCCGTATGTCACCAACGCGCAGATTGCGGATTGCACGGACGAGGAGGTCCTGCGCAACCTCGGCGTGGGAAATTTCGATCTTTGCTTCGTCTGTATCGGCGTCGATTTCCAAAGCAGCCTTGAGATCACGAATATGCTCAGCGAGATGGGCGCGAAGGAAGTCATCAGCAAGGCGAGCGACGAGATCCACGCAAAGTTTTTGCTGAAGAACGGCGCGAACAAGGTCGTATATCCCGAGCGCGATCTCGCCATACGCCTTGCGGAGCGCTACAGCACGACCAACGCGCTCGACTATGTCGGCATCAGCGAGGACGTGAGCGTCTATGAGATCCCCGTGCTGCCGTCCTGGATCGGAAAATCCATCCGCGACCTCGATTTTCGCGCAAAATACAAGGTCAATATCATCGCGATCAAAAAAGGCAAAGATATCGAGCTGCTCATGGATTCCAACCGCGTTTTTGCGGCGGGGGAGACGTTGCTCGTCGTAGGTCACATGACGGAGCTGCAGAAATTCCTGAAAAAGATCGATTGACGCCAATTGACAGACGGCGGTCTTTGTGCTATTATATTTGAGCCGCGTGTAACAGGCTCCTTAAGTGCGCTCCTGCGCCGCCTGGGTCAGCGAGACTGAAAATATAAGCGAGGAAAACAATGTACGCGATCATCGTAACCGGCGGCAAGCAGTACCGTGTCACCAAGGGCAACGTCGTCTACGTCGAAAAGCTTGATGCCGAAGAGGGCAAGAACGTCGAATTCAACGAGGTTCTCGTCGTCGGCGACGGCAAGGACGTGAAGATCGGCGCGCCGACCGTTGCGGGTGCTTCGGTCACCGGAAAGGTCATCAAGCACGGAAAAAACAAGAAGGTGACCGTCTTTACCTACCGCCCCAAAAAGGACAGCAAGCGCAAAATGGGACACCGCCAGCAGTTCACAAAAGTCGAAATTACCGCCATTAAAGGCTAACCATACGGAGGTGCAGAAAAAATGGCTCATAAAAAAGGTGTTGGATCCACAAAGAACGGCCGCGATTCCGAGTCAAAGCGCCTCGGCGTAAAGAAGGGCGACGGCCAGAGCGTTCTCGCGGGCAATATTCTTGTTCGCCAGCGCGGAACGCACATTCATCCCGGTGAGAACGTCGGCATCGGCAACGACGATACGCTGTTTGCTCTTACGGACGGCAAGGTCAGCTTCACGAGATTCGGCCGCGACCGCAAGAAAGTCAACGTCATCAGCTAAGGAAAAATCCCGGGCAGGCCTGCTCGGGATTTTATTTTTATAACACACGGGCCCGCGGACGATTGGAGCGGCTGCGCATACTACTGAAAAGCGGTCCGCGCGGTCGCTGTATGAAAGAAACAATGGGGAGCAGACCGCAGCGGTCTGACAAAAAGATCATATATGTTTGTTGATAAAGCGAAAATAGTATTAAGCGCCGGCAACGGCGGCGATGGAGCTGTCTCCTTCCACCGTGAAAAATTTGTTGCGGCCGGCGGGCCGGACGGCGGCGACGGCGGGCGCGGAGGCAACATCGTGCTGCGCGCGGACAATAACCTGTCCACACTGCTCGATTTTCGCTATAAAAGAAAATACCAGGCGCCGAACGGCGAAAACGGCAGTGCAAAAAACTGCTCCGGCCGCGGAGGAGAGGATCTTGTCATTCGTGTGCCGCGCGGAACCGTCGTAAAAGAAGCGCAGACGGGCGGCATTCTCGCCGACATATCCGGTGATGACGACGTTGTTTTGTGCAAGGGAGGCAAGGGCGGCTTCGGCAACGCGCGTTTTGCGACGCCGACGCGTCAGATCCCGCGTTTTGCAAAGACCGGCACGCGCGGGGAAAGCTATGAGGTTCTCTTGGAGCTCAAACTGATCGCCGACGTCGGCTTCATCGGCTTTCCCAATGTCGGAAAATCGACGCTGCTGTCCGTCGTGAGCGCGGCGAAGCCGAAGATCGCGAACTATCATTTCACGACGCTGTCGCCGGTGCTCGGCGTGGTCGCCGCGCCGGACGGCGGTTCCTTTGTCGCCGCGGACATCCCCGGCCTTATCGAGGGCGCATCCAAAGGGATCGGGCTCGGCTTTGATTTTTTACGCCATGTGGAGCGCTGCCGGATGTTCGTGCACGTCGTCGACATTTCCGGCGTTGAGGGGCGCGACCCCGTCGAGGATTTCGAAAAGATCAATGCGGAGCTGTTTGCATTTAATGAGAAGCTGTCTTCCCGTCCGCAGATCGTCGCCGGCAACAAGGGCGATATCGCGCAGGACAGGTCGCTGGAAGAAAAGCTTCGGGCGCACGTTGAGGGCAAGGGGTATCGCTATATGTCCATCAGCGCGGCGACACGGCAGGGAGTGGACGCGCTTGTCGGCGCGGTCGCGGCGCTGCTGCACACGCTGCCGCCAGTCACGGTATTTGAACCGGACTATGTAAAACCCGAGATCGAGCCGGGGCGCACTTTTGCGATCGAGCGTGCCGCGGACGGCTTCACGGTCGACGCTCCGTGGCTCGAGCGGATCCTTCGTCAGACAAATGTGGAGGATTACGAGTCGCTGCTGTATTTTCAAAATGCGCTCGCAGACAGCGGCCTGCTCGACGCGCTCGTCGCGCAGGGCGTCAAGGAGGGCGACACGATCTATATCGGCGAATATCAATTCGACTATATTGTCTGAGAGGCCGCATGGAGAAGGACAGGGAGATCAAACAGAAAAGCGCCGTGGAGCTCGCCTTTATGGGCGACGCGGTCTATGAGCTGCTTGTGCGCGAGCACATCACGCGCAGCATCGACACGAAGCCCAACACGCTGCACCGTATGTGTGTGGACTATGTCTGCGCCGACGCGCAGTGCGCCGCGCTCGAGCTGCTGCTGCCGGAGCTTTCCCCGGAGGAGCTAGATATCGTGCGCCGCGGAAAAAACGCAACAAAGACCTCTGTGCCGCGCAACGGCAGCCCCAGGTCTTATCGCAGCTCGACGGCGCTCGAAGCGCTGTTCGGTTACCTTTATCTATGCGGAGAGACACAGCGCGCCCGGCTGCTGTTTTCGCATATCACGCAGCAGCGCGACAGCATGCAGCCAACGCAGGGATAACATAAAAGAAGGCGGATGCGCTCCGCCCTCTTTTCCAAATTACTTGTTGTTTTTGCCCGCGCGCTTTTCGTGCGATTCCGTCTTGTGGCTGCTTGATCTTGTGCTGTTGGAGCTGGTGCTCTTGTTCTGTGCGTTGCTCGAACGGGAGTTGCTGCTCGTGTTGTTGGAGCTTCGTGCGTTGCTGTTTGTATTGTTGGAATTGCGGGAGTTGCTGTTCGTGTTTTTGTTTTCAGACATTTTTGTTTCCCACCTTTCAGCAATAGTATTGCCTGCGCACATGCAATTATTTTTGAAAAATTTTGACAATTCACGCGGGCGGGGTTTACAGCAATCCGCGAAAAGTGCTAAACTGTTTAAGTTATAAATCAAAAGGGGAATTGTGTATGTCCGGACATTCCAAGTGGAACAACATTAAACGAAAAAAAGAAAAGACCGACTCCCAACGCGCTAAGATCTTTACAAAGATGGGGCGCGAGATAGCGGTCGCGGTGAAAGAGGGCGGCCCCGACCCCAACGTCAACGGAAAGCTGCGCGACATCGTCGCAAAGGCTAAGGCGGCGAACGTGCCGTCCGACAATATCGACCGCATTATAAAAAAAGCCGAGGGCGGCGACAAGGCAGAGTATGAGACCATCATGTACGAGGGCTACGGTCCTGCGGGCATCGCGGTCATTGTGGAGACGCTCACAGACAATCGCAACCGCACCGCCGCCGACGTGCGCCATTATTTTGATAAATTCGGCGGAAATCTCGGCACGACAGGCTGCGTTTCCTTCATGTTCAGTCAGAAGGGCGAGATCGACATCGATATGGAGGAGCTCGACGAGGACGCCGTGATGGAAGCGGCGCTCGAGGCGGGTGCGGACGACGTACTGTTTGAGGACGGCGCAGCGGAGATCTATACGGAGCCCACGGGGCTGCGCGAGGTCCGTGAGGCGCTTGAGAAAAAAGGTTATTCCTTCGTCTCGGCCGAGGTCGAATACATCCCCGCGACCTATACGCGGCTCGAGGGCGAGGAGAATCTGAAAAATATGGCGCGTCTGCTCGAGCACCTTGAGGATAACGACGACGTGCAGAACGTCTGGCACAACCTCGACAACGAGGAGGATCTGCCGGAATAGGCGGGATTTGACAAAGCAAAGAATTCCTGCTACTATGATTCAAAATTGATGTTTTAAACGCATTGAACGGGATAAGTAACCGCGAACTCTTTCCAAGAGAGCCGCCGACGCTGAAAAAGCGGCAAAGAGAAAACGGTGAACTCACCCGCGAGCGGCCCGCCCAAAGGCATTTGCCGAGTAGACCGGGACGACACGGCTCATCGTTACAGGAGCTGCCCGTTGACAGACGGGAGCAAGTGGGCGCGCAGCTGCGCCAATTGAAGTGGTACCGCGGGTATGTCCCGTCTTCAGCAATGAAGACGGGGCTTTATTTTATGTGTGTGAGGCGGGAGCAACAAAAATGGAATTGATGAATAAAACGCTGGGCGGAGTATTGCACGAGGCGGCACAGCGCATGGGCGACGCGGAGATGATCAAATACACGCTGCGCGATTACCGGCGCACATGGCGGGAGTTCGACGAAGAATCGGACCTGATCGCCCGCGCTTTTATGGCGCTGGGCGTGGACAAGGGGGATCACGTCGCCATCTGGGCAAACAACATTCCGGAATGGATTTTGACGCTGTACGCGTGTGCGAAGACGGGAGCGGTCCTTGTGACGGTCAACACAGCCTATAAAGTCTTTGAGCTGGAGTACCTGCTGCGCCAATCGGACAGCAAGCTGCTCGTGATGGGCGAAGGGTACAAGGACAGCAGCTATCCCGCCATCGTCTATGAGCTGTGTCCGTCCATGCGCGCGTCCCGCATAGGCGAATTTGTGGATGTGGGGCTGCCGCGTTTTGAGACCTGCATCTACTGCGGGACGGGGGATCAGCCCGGTATGCTCAATTTTAAACGGCTCTATGACATTGCGGAAACGGTGTCGCCGGATGCGCTCGCTCGCCGCCAGGCGACGCTGTCGCCCGACGACGTCGTCAATATGCAGTACACGTCCGGAACGACCGGTTTTCCGAAGGGCGTCATGCTCACGCATAAAAATATTCTCAACAACGGCAGATCCATCGGAGACTGCATGAAGCTCACCGAAAAGGACAAGCTGTGCATCACTGTCCCGTTCTTTCATTGCTTCGGCCTCGTGCTCGCGATGATGGCGGCGCTCACGCACGACACCTCCATCGTACCGATCGATTACTTCCGCCCCGTGTGGGTCATGGACGCGCTGCAAAGCGAGCGCTGTACCGCCGTCCATGGCGTGCCGACGATGTATATCGCGATGCTCGAGCACAAGGATTTCGCAAAATATAAATTCAACCTGCGCACGGGCATCATGGCGGGCTCTCCCTGCCCCGTAGAGGTGATGAAAAAGGTCGTCAGCGAAATGGGGATGCGGGAGATCACGATCTCCTATGGGCAGACGGAGGCGTCGCCCGTGTGCACCATGACGACGACTGACGACAGCCTCGAGCACCGCGTGTCCACCGTGGGCCGCGCGCTGCCCGCCATAGAGTGCAAGATCGTTGATCCCGAAACCGGCGCGGACAGCCCGGACGGTGTGCCCGGTGAGTTCGTTGCGCGCGGATACAATATCATGCGCGGGTATTACAATATGCCCGAGGCGACCGCGCTCGCTATTGACACGGACGGCTGGCTGCACTCGGGAGACCTTGCAACTCGCGACGAAAAAGGGTATTATAAAATAACAGGGCGCATCAAGGATATGATCATCCGCGGCGGTGAAAATATCTATCCCAAGGAGATCGAAGAATTTCTGTACACGCAGGATGCGATCAGCGATGTGCAGGTCATCGGCGTGCCATCCCGTCAGTACGGAGAGGAGATCATGGCCTGCATCATTTTGAAGCAGGGCTGTTCCATGACGGAGGATGAGGTCAAGGTGCTCGTCGCCGCGAATATGGCGCGCCACAAGGTTCCCAGATACGTCGCCTTTGTCGACAGCTTCCCGTTGACGGCCAGCGGAAAGATCCAGAAATACAAGATGCGGGATTGGGCGGTCAAGCTGCTCGGTCTTGAGGATGAGGCCGATATAGAAACAGCGTAAGAGGTGGAAATGAGCAACACGACGAAACTGTGCATGAGCTGTATGAACCCGGTCCCGGCGAACGCCACGGCGTGCCCGAACTGTGGCTATAACGGCACGCAGCGCAACCCCGAGGTCTGCCTGCCGATCGGCTACCGCCTGTTCAGCCGCTATGTGATCGGTATGCGCAAGGACTACGACGGGGACAGCGTGAGCTATATCGGTTACGACGTTTCGCTCAATACGCCCGTAGAGGTGCGCGAGTTTCTGCCTGTCAACGGCTGTCAGCGCAACGCGTCCGACAACAGGCTGCTGCCTAAAGTCGGTGCGGAGCTCCACTACAAAACGGCGCTGAGTGATTTTTCCGAGCTCTACAAAAACCTTGCCAAGCTCACAAGCGAGGAGGGCCTCATACGCACGACCGATTTCTTTGAGGCGAACGGCACGGCCTATGCCATCCTCGAAGCCTTCGACGGAGTGACGCTGCGCGAATTTCTTTCACTCAAGGGCGGCCGTATCTCCTTTGAGCAAAGTATGATGCTGCTGACGCCCGTCATTGACGCGCTGTATTCCATCCATAAGGTAAATCTCATTCATCGCGGCGTATCCCCGGATACGATTTACATAAACCGCAACGGCTTTGTCAAGCTGGGCGGCTTTGCGACGTCGTCCGTGCGCACCAAGGGCACCGAGGTCGCAAACAAGCTTTTCCCCGGATATACCGCGCCTGAGCAATATTCGACCACCCGCTTTCAGAGCTTCTCGACCGACGTGTACGCGCTCGCCGCGACCTTCTATCGCTGCGTGTGCGGCGCAACGCCGCAGGACGCTGACCAGCGCGCCAATTATGACACGCTGGAGGATGCAAAGACGCTTGTTCCGGAGCTTCCGGAATATGCGGCGAACGCGATTTCATTGGGTATGCTGTTGGACGCGGATGCGCGCGTGCAATCCATCCTTGAGTTGAAAAAGATGCTCCTGGATGAGTATGTTGCCGCGCCGAAGCCGGCGCCCGTGCCTGCTGAACCCCTGCCGCAGCCGGAGCGAAGACCCGCCTCTGCGTCCGGAAAAAAGAAAAAAAAGAAGAAGGGGAGACGGAAGTCCTCCTCCGGCACGACAGCTGCCATCGTAGCAGGGTGCTTCGCGGCGGTATTTCTGCTGGTGTTTGCCGTTTGGAAATTTGTGCTGCCGAATTTTGCACAGCCGGAGGATAACACGCCCGTCGTGACGGCGCTCACAGCGCCCGGGTATGTCGGGCTGGACGTGACAACGATCGCGTTTGACAACCTGCACTTTAAGTATCAGATCGAGTCCACCTATGAAGCGGACACGGAGGAAAATCTCGTCGTGCGCCAGGAGCCGGTCGAGGGGACTGAGATGAACGACGGCGACACGATCACGCTGTATGTCAACAAGGGCAACTATCAAACCATGATCAGTGTCGTGGGTGAATATTACAAAAATGCACAGGATGCGTTGACCTCTCTGGGCATCAAATATAAGATTAAGGAAGTCAAGGATTCCGGCTACGCCGAAGGCGTCGTCATAGAGCAAAGCATAAAAAGCGGAGAGGAATTCAATGTCAACACGCGGACGGTCGAGCTGACCATCGCCGAAACGACCGCCAACGACGACGAGGAGAATGAATTCAACAGGTGAGTGCATGAAACTGTGTTTTTCAACTTTGGGCTGCTGCGATTGGACGCTGCGCGAGGCGTGTGCGGCGGCGAAGGACCTCGCGTTTTCCGGAATTGAGATACGCCGCCTTGAAAATGCGAAGCATGCGCCGGATTTTAAGTGCTTCACGGGAAAACAGCTTGCGGAATCAATTGCGCTGCTGCGGGAAAAAGAGCTATGTATTCCGCTGCTCGCTTCCCGCGCCGTTTTCGGCACGGCGCAGGGCTGCGCCGATTCCATGCAGACCTTTTCAGAATACTGCGCGCTCGCGAAAAAGCTTGGTGTGCCCTATGTCAAAGTAGCGCTGACCGATCGCCCCACAGCGCTCGATTACAATGAACGGGACGCGCTTGCCGGTCTCACCGCGCTGTGCGCCGCCGCCGCACACTGTGGCGTTGCGGTTTTGATCACGTCCAACGGCGCTTTCAGCAACTCCGCACTGCTTGCGGAATTTTTAGAGAAGGCGGCGGTGAAAAACTGCGCGGTGCTGTGGGATATCCATTACACTGTCCGCATCGGCGCAGAGACGCCCGCGCAGACAGTGGAAAATCTCGGCGACGCTATTCGTTTTGTACAAATTAAGGATTCCTCCGTGCGCGACGCGCGCGTGGAATATCGTCTGCCCGGTTCCGGAGATCTGCCGGTGAAGCAGGCGGTCAAACTGCTCAAGGCGCGTGGGTATGACGGCTACTATTCCTGCGAGTGGAAGAAAAGCTGGGGGGATGAATTTATAAGCCCCGGAATTGTGCTCTCCAAATTCTGTGCCCATATGGCGCGTCTGGAAAAAGAAACCATGTGAAAAAAAGAAGCCACCCTATAGGGCGGCTTCTTTTTTCTTGAACAACAGGTAACGAAACCTAAAAATACAGAAGTATATAATAAACTATTCTCCCATGCAGCTTATTATTATGTTTTTCCGTTGCTTACACCAGCGCGTCCATGGAAAACAGGCCGCGCTTTTGGCGTGCAATAAATTTAACAGCAGCGACGGCGCCGACCGCAAACAAGCGTTTGCTGTACGCGGTATGGGTTATGGACAGCGTCTCGTCCTCGCCCGCAAAAAGCACCTCGTGTTCGCCGGGGATAGTCCCGCCGCGGATGCTGCTGATGCCGATCTCCGTTTTTGGACGCGGCCGGCGCGCCTGTGAGCGGTCAAAGGTATAATCATATCTGTTGCTGCAGCATTCATTTATCGCGTCCGCGAGGAGCAGCGCTGTGCCGCTGGGCGCGTCAACCTTTTTATTGTGATGCTTTTCGATGATCTCGATATCATATTTGTCGTGCAGGATCACCGCCGCTTGCTGCGCGAGCTTTTTCATCACGGCGACGCCGAGCGACATATTGGCGCTTTGAAAGACGGCGACGCTTCCGCTGAGCTCTTCCAGACGCCGCATCTGCGCGTCGCCGAGCCCTGTCGTACACATAACGAGCCGCGCGCCGTGCGCTTCACAATAATCGCACAGCGTCCCGCACGCAGACGGGACGGAAAAATCGACCACTGCGTCGCAGGGAAGGGAACAGTCTGCGATGCTTGAAAAGATGGGAATATTCAGATATTCCCCGCATTCACGGTCGACGCCGGCGACGACACTGATATCGCCGTCCGCGATGCACGCGTCGAGCACAGCGCCGCCCATCTTTCCGAGAATACCGCTGATGATGACCTTTACCATGCTGTATCTCCTTTGTTTATGCGAGCAGCTCCTGCAGCAGCGCACATTTGTCCGCGTCCAGACCGCACAGCGGCGGGCGGCATTCGCCGGCCGCAAAGCCCATAAGATTCATCGCCGCCTTGACGGGGATGGGATTCACGTCGCAGAACAGCCCGTTGATGAGCGGCATGAGCATGAGCTGCAGCTGCGCGGCATTCTTAAAATCACCCGCGAGCGCGTAATCGCAAAGCTGCTTGCACTCCTTTGGCCGGACGTTCGCCAGCACCGAGATCACGCCCTTGCCGCCGAGCGCCATGAGCGGCACGATCTGATCGTCGTTGCCGCTGTAAAAGTGAAGATTCTCGCCGCACAGATCCATCGCCGTGGCGATGGCCGAAAAATTTCCGCTCGCTTCCTTCGTCGCGACGATGTTCTCTATATAAGACAGCTCGCGGTAGGTCTGCGGCTGGATCGTCATGCCGGTGCGGGAGGGCACATTATAAAGGATGATCGGAACCTTTACGGCGTTTGCCATCGCTTCAAAATGACGGACGAGCCCCTTCTGAGACGTCTTGTTATAGTAGGGGGTGACGTGCAGCAGCGCGTCGGCGCCGTAAGCCTCCGCCGCAAGCGAAAGCTTGACGCCGTGGGAGGTGTGGTTGCTGCCGACGCCTGCGATGACAGGAACGCGCTTGTTGACCTTGTCGACCACATATTTGACGACGCGCAGATGTTCCTCATCCGGCATGGTGGACGCTTCGCCCGTCGTGCCGCACACGACGATCGCGTCCGTCCCGTTTTCGATCTGAAATTCAACGATCCTTCCCAGCTCTTCGTAATTGACGAAGAGATCATCGCGAAACGGCGTGATGATCGCTGCGGCGCTGCCGGTAAATACAATTTTTTTCTCCATGGAACACCTCTCGTAAAATAGAATTCAGTGCTGTTCGATAAGCAGCTTTACGATCTGCACCGCATTGGTCGCGGCCCCCTTGCGGATATTGTCTGCGACGACCCAGAGATTGAGACCGTTTGTGACGCTCGTATCGCGGCGAATGCGCCCAACATAGACCTCGTCCGTGCCCGCCGCGTCCAGCGCGAGCGGATATTTGCCGTTTGCCGGATCGTCGACGAGCACAACGCCGGGCGCTTTTGCGAACATTGCCTTGACGTCCGCAACGTCATATTCCTTTTTCAGCTCGACGTTGATCGATTCGCTGTGGCTGTAGAATACCGGCACACGCACGCAGGTCGCCGTCACGGCGATGGAATCGTCGCCGAGTATTTTGTGCGTCTCGTCGACCATCTTTTTCTCTTCCTTCGTATAGCCGTCCTCGAGGAAAACATCGATGTGAGGGATGCAGTTGCCGAAGATGGGGCAGGGGAATTTCTGCAGCTCGCAGGCGGTCCCCTCGACAAAAGCGCGCGCCCCGTTCTCGAGGTCTCTGTAGCCCTTCACGCCCGCGCCGGAAACCGACTGGAAGGTGGTGTACACCACGCGCTTGACGCCGTAGCGGTCGTACAGAGGCTTGAGCGCGACGACCGCCTGGATCGTCGAGCAGTTGGGATTTGCAATGATGTTGTGATGCTTTAGAGCGTCCTGCGGATTCACCTCCGGCACGACCAGCGGCACGTCCTTATCCATGCGCCAGCAGGAGCTGTTGTCGACGACGACGCAGCCGTGCGTCGCCGCGATGGGCGCGAACTGGCGGCTCGTACCGGCGCCGGCGGAGAACAGCGCATAATCGAAACCGCTGTCAAAGCTGTGCTCGTCGAGCAGCTGCACCGTATATTCCTTCCCGAAGAACGGCAGCTTTGTTCCGGCGCTTCGCTCGGAAGCGAACAGGGTGTATTCGCAGCCGGGAAGCTTCTGCTCCTCAAGGACCTTTAGGAATGTGCGGCCGACCATGCCCGTTGCGCCGACGACCGCGATTTTGATATTAGCCATAACTGATTTCCGCCTCACTCGATTAAATTTATCCCGCTTGAAATACCGCAGCATATCCCCTATAATAGAGACTGCGCGTTTTGGGACATTAAAATTATTTCAATCTTATCATTGTTAATATTATATGTCAATTCACGAAAAACGCCAATCATCGGAGTAAAATGGACCGTTCTTTATTCAGTTTTGACCTGCCGCAGGCGCTCATCGCACAGCAGCCGGCGTCTCCCCGCGACAGCGCGCGCCTGCTTTGTCTAGACCGCGAGACCGGTGCGCTCAGCGATCATATCTTTCGCGATATAGAACAGCAGCTGCGCGCCGGAGACGTGCTCGTCATCAACGACAGCCGCGTTCTGCCCGCACGTTTGCTCGGAGAGAAGGAGGGCACAGGCGCTCGAGTCGAGCTGCTGCTGCTCAATGATCGTGGGAACGACGTCTGGGAATGCCTCGCGAAGCCCGGAAAGCGTCTGAAGGCGGGCGCGTCGGTTCGCTTTGGCGACAAGCTGCGCGCGCATATCCTCGAGGAGATCGAGGACGGAAACCGTCTCGCGCGGCTGGAATACGATAAGTCCAAAACCATATTTGAGATATTGGACGAGGTCGGCGAGATGCCGCTGCCGCATTACATCACGAAAAAGCTGGAAAACAACGACGACTATCAAACCGTTTACGCCGACGAAAACGGTTCGGCCGCCGCACCGACGGCAGGCTTGCATTTTACGCAGGCGCTGCTCGACCGCCTCGCGGACAAGGGCGTTGAGATCGTCCGCGTTACGCTGCACGTCGGGCTCGGAACCTTCCGTCCCGTCAAGGAAAACGACATCACCAAGCATCTTATGCACAGCGAGCACTACTCGGTCACTGAACAGACCGCCGCCGCCGTCCGCGCCGCAAAGGCCGAAGGGCGCCGCGTCATTGCCGTGGGGACGACCTCCTGCAGAACGCTTGAATCCGTCTATCAAAAGCACGGCGATATGGTCGCCTGCGCGGAGAACACCGATATTTTCATCTATCCCGGCTATCGATTCAAAGCGCTGGACGGGCTGATCACCAATTTTCATCTGCCCGAGAGCACCCTTATCATGCTCGTGAGCGCATTCGCCGGGTATGAGAATACGATGCGGGCGTATCGCTATGCGGTAGAGCAGAAATATCGATTTTTCAGCTTTGGCGACGCCATGTTCATTTGCTGACACTGCGCGCAAAAATCCGCCAATCATCGCACAAACGCCTGAGCGCCATACGGGATATATTGCGCTCGACAAGACAGGAAAAGGCTCTATGTACGAATTGATCAAAACCGAGGGCGCCGCGCGGCGGGGCCGTTTTATTACAGTCCACGGGGATTTCGATACGCCCGCTTTTATGAATGTCGCGACGGTCGCCGCGATCAAAGGCGGCCTCTCCGCAAAGGACCTTGAAAATCTTGGCTGCCAGGTGATGCTGTCCAACACCTATCATCTGCACCTGCGCCCGGGCGACGAGACGGTGCGTGCGCTGGGCGGTATCCGCCAATTCACGACATGGACCGGTCCGGTGCTCACCGACAGCGGGGGATTTCAGGTGTTTTCTCTTGCGAAGCTGCGCCGGATCGAGGAGGAAGGCGCTTATTTCGCGTCGCACATCGACGGCCGCAAGATATTTATGGGCCCCGAGCAGAGTATGCAGATCCAGTCGAATCTCGGCAGCACCATCGCCATGGCGCTCGACGAGTGTATAGAAAATCCGTCGCCGCGCGATTACGTGGAGCGCTCCTGCGCGCGCACGGTGCGATGGCTCGCGCGCTGCAAAACGGAGATGGCGCGGCTGAACGCGCAGCCCGGGACAATCAATCCGGCCCAGCTGCTGTTCGGCATCAACCAGGGTGGTACGTACAGCGACATCCGCATAGAGAATATGCAGTCGATCGCCGCGCTCGTCCTCGACGGCTACGCGATCGGAGGTCTCGCGGTGGGGGAGCCGACAAACGTGATGTACGACATCATCGAAGCGGTCGAGCCGCATATGCCTGAAAATAAGATCCGTTATCTCATGGGCGTAGGAACGCCGTCCAACATCATCGAAGCGGTAGCGCGCGGGGTCGACCTGTTCGACTGCGTGATGCCCGCGCGCAACGGGCGGCACGGGCATCTGTTCACCTGGCAGGGCGTGCGCAACCTGAACAACGCAAAATATGCGCTGGATACGCTGCCCATCGACGAGGAATGCGATTGCCCCGTCTGCCGGCGCTACTCACGCGCTTATCTGCATCATCTTTTTAAAGCAAACGAGATGCTCGCGCTGCGCTTGAGCGTGGCACATAATCTGTACTTTTACAATGCGCTTCTGAGCCGCATCCGCGCCGAGCTAGACGCGGGAACATTCGAGAAATTTCGCCGGGCTTATACAAATATGCTCGACACGCGTATATAATCCTTGCTAATTTAAGATATCTTGATGTATAATAGCTTATATACTATTATCTGAAAGGTAATTTTAAGAATGAATTTGTATCTTCTTGAGACGAGCAGCTCCACAGGCGGCTATGGCACAATTATTCTGATGGTCGCCATGCTCGCGGTCATGTATTTTATTCTCATCCGTCCGCAGAAAAAGAAAGAGAAGCAGCTGCAGGAGCTTCGAAACTCTATCGATGTGGGCGACGGGGTGACGACCATCGGCGGGATCGTCGGTCGTGTCGTCAGCGTGAAGGATGATACGGTGCTCGTGGAGACAGGCTCCGACCGCACCAAGCTTCGCTTTTACAAATGGGCGGTTCAGGACGTAGAAAAGCTGAAACTCGACGAATAAAAACAGAATAGAAAAACTCCCCTGTGAATATTTTTTAGTAGGAAAGCAGGGGAGGTTTTTTATTGAAAAAGACAGCTGTCACATTAAAAGCAAAAGAAAAATCGATGGCGCGCCGTTTTGCTGAGAACTGCGCGGCCACCAGCGGCACGGCGATCGCCCTGTGCGCGGCGCTTTTGTGCGCGGCGGCTGTGCTGCTCATGAAAGCGGACGTCTCGCACTCGCTGCACGAACCGATCACAACGGTCATCTCAGCGCTTGCGACGCTGCTGTCGACGTATGTCGCCGGCGCGTCCGGAAAGTCGACAGGCGTCTCCTTCGGCGCGATCTGCGGCTTTCTTGTTTTTACGGTGCTGTTTGCGGCGTCGCTTATTTTCGGCGACAGCGAGGTCACCTATCAGGCGCTCGTCAAGCTGCTCGCGCTCGTCAGCGCCGGCGGAATCGGCTCGCTCGCAAGCGCGCGCAAAACTAAAAATAATGCGCTGAAAATCTAAAGGGCAAGCGAAGAAGAGGGAACAGGATATGAAAATCGGATTCATTGGATTCGGAAATATGGCCTCGGCGATCGCGGGCGGCCTCATAAGCGGCGGGGTCGCATCCGGCCGCGATATCGTTGCATACAATCCCCACCGGGAAAAGATCGAATCGTTCGGGCAGGGCGTCACTGCGGCGGCGAGCGCCGCGGATGCCGCACGGCAGGCACGATATTTGTTTTTGTGCGTAAAACCGCAGCAGCTCAGCGACGCTGCGCCCGCTTTCCGCGAAGCTCTGCGCGAGGATGTCGTTCTAATTTCGATCCTTGCCGGCGTTACGGTCGATCGCCTTCGCAAAGAGCTGCAAACGCAGCGGCCCATCGTCCGCGTCATGCCCAACACGCCGCTCATGCTCGGCAAGGGCTGCAGCGCGCTCGCGCGTCCGGATGACATCTGCGACGAGGATTTCGCCTTCGTCATGCGCGCTTTTTCGGCGTCCGGCTATGCGTTCGAAACAAAGGAGGACCTCATCAACGAGATCATCCCCGTCAACGGCAGCAGCCCGGCTGCCATCTATTATTTTGCAAAGCTTTTTGCTCAAAAGGCTGCTGCGTCCGGCATTGATTTCGACCTTGCGCTGCGCGCGTTCGCACAGACGCTCATCGGAAGCGCCGCCATGATCATGGACAGCGGCAAAGATATAGACACGCTTATTCAAATGGTGTGCTCAAAGGGCGGCACTACGCTCGCCATGCTTGACGCTATGAAT
The DNA here is from genome assembly GCA_034927165.1 of Oscillospiraceae bacterium. Taxonomy (GTDB): domain Bacteria; phylum Bacillota; class Clostridia; order Oscillospirales; family Ruminococcaceae; genus JAYFNU01. Next base: position 2,593 of record JAYFQJ010000034.1, on the reverse strand, counting down.
GAAAACGGGTTTGCGAAGTCGGTAGAGCAGGGGATAGACGCCTGCGTTCGCCGCGCATATGAGCTCGGGAAATAAAACGGGATATTTTTTCGTCCACCTGCGTACTTATTTAGTAAAGAAAAAGTACAGGCAGGGCAGTCATGCGGACAAGAAATATGTTATCTATCCCCCGCTTCAGCGGCTCGCAGAACCGGGTGCTGATCCAAAAAACAGAGCGCCGCGACAGGACTCTCGTCCTCTGCTGCGCTCTGTTCGTTATCGGTGTCGCCGCCGGTGCGCTCACAGCCGGCTTCGCAAAAAACACGCTGTTGCTCGAATACATCGGCTACCTCGTAAAGACCTCAGTCTACGGCAGCGCGGACGGGACATTTTTCGTTACATTCCTTTCATCCTTTGCCGGCGCGGGAGGACTGATCGGGCTCTATTATATTTTTTCCCTGTCTGCCTTCGGTGTTCCGCTGCTGTTTGCTCTGCTGCTGTCGTGCGGCGCCGGCGTCGGTCTGACCTGCGGGTGCGTCTATACTGCCTTTGGATTGAAGGGCGCGCTGGTGAATTTGCTCATCCTGCCTTCCGATCTGCTGCTGGCCTTTGCCTTTATCCTGATCGGCGCTGCCGGCTTGCGCTGCGCTGCGGAGGTATATGGGATACTGCTGAAGAATCAGTCGTTTAACTTTATACAGGCGTCGCAGCTCCTCTCGGGGAAGGCCATTCGCTCAATTCTGCTTGCCGCCGCCGCCGCTCTGCTGCGCGCCGTCTGTTTCTGCTTTTTCGGAGGGCACATCAGCTGACAAGCCTTTTGGCTTCACACCCCTTCTGCGCACCTCGGAAAGCGGGGAAGCAGACGCCGCGTCCCGCAGCTTATCATCGCTGATATGAGTATATATTTCGGTCGTGGACACATGTTCATGGCCGAGTATTTCTTTTATGGCAAGTATATCCACATTTCCGTGGCGATACATCAGCGTTGCGGCCGTATGCCGCAACTTATGCGCTGAATAACCGCGCCCGGCAAGGCCCGCTTTTTCCAGATATTCATCCACAATCTGTTCTACGCGCCGACCTGTAAGTCTGCTGCCGGTGCGGGACAAAAGCAACGCGTTTTCATCCTTGTTTTTATAGCTCCGAGCATTGCGCGCCGTAATGCAATTCTTTAGCGCGGCGCGGCAGGCGTCGTTTAAATAGACGATTCGCTCCTTATTTCCCTTGCCGACGATCCGGATCGTATCTTCGCGTATATCGGACAAATTGATACCTACGAGCTCCGACAGCCGCATTCCGCAATTCAGAAAAAGCGTCAAAATGCAGTAATCCCGCGCTTCAAACTCTCCGTCCACGCTGTCCAACAGCGCAAGGCTTTCCTCCAGCGATAAAAACTTCGGCAAACTTTTGCGCAACGACGGCACTTCGATATCCTTGACCGGATCGACCTCCAGCTGATGCGTTTTTATAGTTAGATATTTAAAATAAGAGCGCAAGCTTGAAACCTTGCGCGCACGGGTATTGGGATTGTTTTCGCGCTCATCCATCACGAAATGAAGATATTCGTATACCTCCATCGTCGTCACGGCGCGGATGTCCTTGATCGTCACGCCGTCGATTCTGACTTCGTCGATCGGCGTTGCTCTGTCGCAGTGCCCGCGGCTGAGCATCAAATAGCGGAAGAACAATCGAAGATCGATGTAATATCCGTTGACGGTGCGCGGGGAAACATTGCGAATGGTCTCAAGATAAAACAAAAACTGTGAAAGCACAGGAGGACAATCCGAATAATCAGACATAAAAAGCACCTCGCAATAATTTCAAATAGAAAACAGTAAAATCTTCAGCCATGAGAAAATCTGGCGCGGCGCAGAGAATAAGTAATAGCCGTAACCGCTTATTAGTAGTGCGGCCTTTTCTCCCCTTAATTTCGCTAAACTTTCATTTAGCGAAATTACAATCAGCAACCATAATATACCATGCCCTCGTTCCCTTGTCAAGAAGATTTTTTGAAGTCGCGTGTTAATAGTCTGTGCTCCGCACGGATTTAAATAAGACGCGCTGACGATCCCTTTAGATGGTCATTCGCGTCTTCCCATTATACCGACAGCCCATAAAAAACAAGGGAATGTGAAACCGACTCACGCGCCCTTGTTTTTTATGGTCTTTGTCGGTCCTCTTTCGTCGCGGCGATTCTGCCGTTAATTTATTTTTGAAAGAGGTAAAAAAATGGCACTAAGAAAAGATGTTACAATGGAAATGATCAAAGAAAATGCATTTACAAAAGAAGAAATACTATCAGCAATCGATATCATTTGTAACTTTCTATTGATTGAAAGAGATCAATATAAAGTATCATCACCACAATTTAACTACTTCGAAGAAGCAAAAACAGCAATAGATGAAATAGCTGATCAAATCTATAGTTTCTAAAATTAAGCTGCGCTACCGGCTTGACGGACAATTCCCTATTGATTATAATTAACTCACATTGGAGGTTATCACTATGAACGAGCAGGACTTACAACAGATCAGAGCATTGATGAAGGAAGAATTGCAAGAAGGACTTAAACCCATCAATAAGAAACTTGAAAACATGGAATCAGATATCTCA